>NZ_JBFABE010000002.1:118679-324812 GCF_040640155.1 Streptosporangium sp. NPDC023615 | reverse complement strand
ACGACTCGGGCCCCGCCCCCGGTCACGACTCGGGCCCCGCCCCCGGTCACGACTCGGGCCCCGCCCCCGGTCACGACTCGGCCCCCGCCCCCGGTCACGCTCCCGGCGACGGCCCGGCGGGACGACCCTGACGGGGGGACGCACCCGTCGGAACGCCCGGCCGCCGACGGCGGCCGGGCGTTCCCGTTTCTGAAAAACAGATCAAGGGGCTGGCAGATTCGTCATTCTCTGTCACCATTGCCGCATGTACGCCTTGCGCTCCGTTCGCGCCGCGGTGTTCGCGGTCGTGTGCGTGACGGTGTCGCTGGCCATGCACGTGCTGGCCGGCGGCACCCCGGTGGGGGCGGGCGTACTGGCCTGGGCGACGGTGCCGACCGCGGCGGGGGCGTTCGTCCTCGCCCGGCGGCGGCGTGGCTTCGGCGTCCTGACGGGAGCGGGTTTCGCCGCCCAGTACGGGATGCACCTGTGGTTCACCGCGGGTGCGGTCCCGCCGCCGGCCGGGCACGAGCACGGTGAGGGTGGCCTGTCCACCGGCCTGTTCATGCTGCTGGTGCACGCCGTGACGGCGCTGCTGTCGGCGCACTGGCTGGAGCGGGAGGAGTGCGGCCTGGCCACACTCCTGTACCTGCTCTTCGCGCCGATCCTCACCGTGCTGCGGCGGTACGCGCCCGCCGCCCACCGTCCCGCCGCGCGTCCGGCCGCGCCCGCCGACCGGGTGCCGCCCGTCACCCGGCTGCTCGCCGCCACCGTCTCCCGCCGAGGCCCGCCGGCGCCCTCGTACGCCGTCTGACATCGGGCCGTCCGCCCGGGGCCGCCACGGCCGCCGGCCCGGCGGACCGTGCCCGGGTCCCGTCGCGCCGTCCTGGCGGGTGAGGCCCGGTGACACCGCGCTCGTCCGTGTCACCACCGCCCGCCCGCCGGGGCGTCCGCGCCACCGGCACCCGACCACGCGTCACGCCGCCCGCACGCGCGCCCACGCGTTCACGCCGCCGGCGCGCGCCCACGCGTCCGGACCACCGGCGGCGCCGGCGCGCGTCCACGCGTCCGGACCGCCGACGGCGCTCGTCCGCTCGTCCGCGTCACCGGTGCGCGCTCACGCGCCCGCGTCGCCGGCGTGCCCGTCCGTCCTCTCCCATGTCCGGTACGCGTTCTCACGCGCCGGGCCGAACCCCGTACCGCGGTCGCGCGTATCCGCCGATACGCGCTCCCCGCCCGAGGAGAACCCCCCATGACCTCTGACATCGAGATCCCACCGGCGGCCGGGCGGCCCCTCCCGCCCGCGCGGCCCGAACCCCCCGCGGCGTCCCCCTGGGCGACGCTGCGCGTGCTCCTGCTCCGACTGCACTTCTACGCCGGGATCCTCGTCGCACCCTTCCTGCTGGTGGCGGCGACGACCGGCCTGCTGTACGCGGCCTCCTTCCAGCTGGAGAACGTGGTCCACTCCCACGAGCTGACGGCTCCCGTACCGGCGGGGGCGCAGCCGGTGCCGCTGGCGCGGCAGGTCGCCGCCGCGACCGCCGCGCACCCCGAGGGGACCGTCGGGGCCGTACGGACCTCCGACGAGCCCGGTGTGACGACCCAGGTGCTGCTCGACGTGCCCGGCCTGGCCGAGAGCACCCGCCTGGCGGTGTTCGTCGACCCGTACACCGGCCAGGTCCGGGGCGCCCTGGAGAGCTACGGCAGTTCGGGCGCCCTGCCCGTGCGGACCTGGATCTCCCAGCTCCACCGTCACCTGCACCTGGGCGAGCCGGGACGCGTCTACAGCGAGACGGCGGCGAGCTGGCTCTGGCTGGTCGGGCTCGGCGGCGTGGTGCTCTGGCTGACCCGCCGTCGCCGGACCGGGCGGCGGCTGCGCGGGATCGTCGCGCCCGAGCGCGGCCCCCGCGGCCTGCGGAAGACGCTCTCCTGGCACGGCTCGGTCGGCCTGTGGGCGCTGGTGGGCCTGCTCGCCCTCTCGGCCACCGGCCTGACCTGGTCGAAGTACGCCGGGGACAACGTGAACGTGCTCCAGACCTCGTTCGGCTGGACGACCCCGTCGCTGCCCGCCCCCTCCGGGGAGCACGGCGAGCACGGTGAGCAGGGTGGACACGGCGGCCACGGTGACGCCGGGGGCGCCGCCCGGGTCGCCGACGCCGACCAGGTCGTCCGGGCCGCGGCGGGCAGCGGGCTGTCCGGCCCCCTGGAGATCGTCTGGCCCTCCGAGCCCGGGAGCTCCTACGTCGTCAAGGAGAACGACCGGCTCTGGCCGCAGCGCAACGACCAGGTCGCGGTCGACCCCGCCACCGCCCGGGTCACCGCCGAACTGCGCTTCGACGACTACCCGGTCGCGGCAAAGCTGACCCGCTGGGGCATCGACGGGCACATGGGCGTGCTGTTCGGCCCGGCGAACCAGATCCTGCTGGCGGTGCTGGCCCTGGCGCTCATCGCGATGATCGTGTGGGGGTACCGCATGTGGTGGCTGCGCCGTCCCACCCGCGGTTTCGGCGTTCCCTACGAGCGCGGCGCCCTGCGGCGGCTGCCCCTGGCCCTGACCCTGCCGCTGGCGGCGGTGGTGGTCGCCGTGGGCGTGTTCCTCCCGCTGCTGGGGCTCTCGCTGCTCGCCTTCCTCGTGGTCGACGTGGTCCTCGCCAGGGTCGCGGCGTCGCGGGCCGCGGCCTCCCGGGCGAGCGGGTAGGGCACCGGCGCGCCCGGGTCCGGGACGAGGGACCCGGGGACGGCGGCCGGCCGGTCGTTCCGGCCGGCCGCCCTTCCGGCCGGAGAGCGCGTGGGCTACCGGCCGGCGCCGGGTGCGGTGAAGTAGGCGGCGCTCTCGGCGTCCGCCGGGTAGTACGACTCGATCGCGATCTCGTCCAGGGTGATGTCCGTCGGGGTGCCGAACGTGGTCGTCGTCGAGAACAGCCGCAGTTCACGCCCGCCGAAACGGAAGACCATCGGGATGGCGATCTCGGACTCGACCGGTTGGCCCGCGTCCCCCGAATGGGGGGCCAGGAGTTCCTCGTGGAGCGCGGTGAGCCCGGGGTCGGGAGCCGTGGCGAGCTGCCGCGCGATCCGGACGCACAGCAGCGCGCGCACCTGGGCGAGGTTGACGATGTGCGGCGCGAGCCCTCGCGGGTCCAGCCCCAGCCGCAGCATGTTGACCGGCGGGACCAGCAGGTCGGGGGCGACGCCGGCGAGGAACGGGTCGATGCCGCGATTGCTCGTCACGATGTCCCACCGGCGGTCGACGGCCAGCGCCGGGTACGGCTCGTGCGCGCGCAGCACGCGTTCGATCGCGTCCCAGGCCGCCGGCAGCGCCTTTCTGTCGAGCGGCCGCTCGGCGTAGCGGGGCGCGAGGCCGGCGGCCAGCAGCAGCCGGTTGCGCTCGCGCAGCGGCACGTCGAGCTGCTCGGCCAGTCGCAGGATCATCCCGGCGCTCGGGCGGGACCTGCCGGTCTCCACCAGGCTGACGTGACGGGCCGACACATCGGCGGCGATCGCGAGGTCAAGCTGGCTGAGCCGCCGGCGATGCCGCCACTGCCGCAGCAGTTCTCCCACCGTGTGCATGGACGACGATGCTACTCATCGAAAGACCGAACGCCATGAAATGCCATTTCATCGACAAACGCCCGGACGCTGGAAAAACTGCTGCTCGTGACCACGCAGAACACGACCACGCAGAACACGGCCGGGCGGAACACGGCCCACGACAACAAGGGCATCGTCCAGCGGGCGCTGACCGCACTGGTCGCGACCGGCGACGTCGACGCGCTCGCGTCGGTGCTGAGCGACGACTTCCTCCACCACCGTCCGGACGCGACCTCCAGGACGAAGCCGGAATGGCTGGCCGCCGTGGGCGCCGCGCTCGCCCCGCTCGCCGGCATGCGGGTCGAGATCCGGCACGTGCTGGCCGACGGCGATCACGTCGTGATGCACTCGCGGCGCCGGCTGCCCGGTGCCGGACCGGAGATCACGGTCGTCGACGTCTGGCGGCTCGACGACGGTCTGATCACCGAGGCATGGGAGATCATCGAGCCGGCGTCCCGGGCGGCGGCCAACCTGACGTGGTGGAGGATCCGCCCGGCCGGTCCCGCGGTCCCCTAGTCGGGGTGGTGCTGGTGCTGCAGGTAGGCGGCGGTCTCGGGGTTCGCCGGGAAGTACGCCTCGACGGCCAGTTCGGCGACGGTGATGTCCAGCGGGGTGCCGAAGGTCGTCATGGTGCTGAAGAACGTCAGTTCCCGATAGCCCCGGCGGATCCGCAACGGGATCACGATGTCGCCGGGGCCGGGCCGGTCGATCTCGGGTTCGGGCTGGTCGCAGGGGTAGTCGTCGAGCTCGCGCCAGAGCGCGGCGAGCTCGGGGTCGGCGGTCAGGCTCATCTGGCGGCGGAGCCGGTGCAGCAGGTGGGCCCGCCACTCGCCCAGGTTGGTGATGCGCTGCGCCATGCCCCTGGGGTGCAGGCTCAGCCGGAGCACGTTGACCGGGGGGACCAGCAGCTCGGGCGCGACCCCGCGCAGCATCACCCCGGTGGCGGAGTTGCGGTCGATGAGGTTCCAGCGCTGGTCGACGACCACCGCCGGATGCGGTTCGTGCCCCCTCAGCACCTGGCCCAGGGCCTCCCGCACGGAGGCCATGTGCGGGGAGCTGAGCGGGGTCTCCGAGTACAGCGGCGCGAAACCGCCGGCGAGCAGCAGGTGGTTGCGCTCGCGCAGGGGCAGGTCCAGCTCCTCGGCGAGGTGCAGGATCATGTCCCTGCTCGGTCTGGAACGTCCGGTCTCCACGAAGCTCAGGTGACGGGTGGAGATGTCGGCCTGGATCGCGAGGTCCATCTGGCTCATCCGCCGGCGCTCGCGCCACTGGCGCAGAAGTTCACCTACCGGCCGGGACGCGCTGGTGGTGGTCACGTACGCCACGATAACCGGCGCCGGACGACGAAACCATTACCGGGCACGTAACGCGGATCATGATGTCCCGCCGACCGGCCGCGCGGGAGGATGCCGCGCTCGGCGAGGCGTTCCGGATCGCTGGCCTCGCCCTCAGGTGTTGGCTAGAATTATGTACATGACGCTTCTTCCGCTGGCCGAGGCGCGAAACCGGCTCTCCGGCATCATCGAGTCCGCCGTCACCACCCACGAGCGATTCGAGATCACCCGCAACGGTGTGCCCGCGGCCGTGCTGCTGGCCGCCGACGACTACGAGACCATGCGCGAGATGATCGACATCCTCGCCTCCACGGAGACCGTGGAGGCCATCCGCGACGGCCTCGCCGACCTGAAGGCGGGACGCACCTTCTCCCAGGAGGAGGTGGAGGCCGAGCTCCGCCGGACCGGCCGTCTGTGAGCGGGCGGTACGAGCTCAGCCTCACCCGCCGTGCCCGGCAGGACCTCGCCGAGCGGTTGCCCGCCAAGGCGGTGCCGGCGATCTGGGAGTTCATCACCGGCCCGCTCCTGGACAACCCTCACCGGGTGGGCAAGCCGCTCGACGAGCCCCTCGCCCCGCAGTGGTCCGCGCGCCGAGGCGACTACAGGGTGCTCTACCTGATCGACGACGACCGCGTCGTGGTCCAGGTGATCACCATTCGGCATCGGGCCGACGCCTACCGATCGCGGTGAGCGGCGGCCGGGTCAGCGGCGGCGGACCTTGTTGGTGAGGCGGTTGAGGATGCGGTCCCACTCGGTGCCGAACGGGTTCTCCTGCACCAGGTAGGTCCAGGTGGCGGTGGGACGCTTGAGCCCCGCCCCCTCCAGGTCCAGCCCCTCGTCGGTGACCGTGGCGGTCTCGAAGGTCTCGACCGAGCGCGTCTCGATCTCGGCCAGCAGCCGCTGGTAGGCCGGGACGGCGTCCTTGTGGAACTCGTCGATCGGGTTGAGCCGGCCCAGCACCCGCAGGTGGATGCCCTCGCGCAGCTCTCCAAGGTAGGCCAGGTGGTCGGCCCAGGCGCGGTCGATGTGGAACAGCACGATCTGGCGGGCGGCCTCGTGCAGCACGTCCTCGCCGACGCTCTCCGACAGCTCCGCCCACCGCTCGGGGGCCGCCGCGGCCAGGGCCTCCCCGGCCGTCCGCTCGCGCAGCACCCTGTCGCGGCGCTCCAGCAGCAGGCCGCGCTGGCGCTCCAGCAGCCGCGTGTAGCGCCAGGTGTTGCGGTGGATCTCCATGTTGACGCCCTCGGCGACCCGCTGGGCGTGGCCCACCAGCGAGCGCTCCGGCACGCCCGTGGCGTACTCGTCGGCGACGTAGTGGGTGATCAGGTCGTCCTCGCCGCTGACGAAGAAGACCGAGCCGCCGGGGTCGCCCTGGCGGCCCGCGCGCCCGCGGAGCTGGTCGTCCAGGCGGCTGCTGGTGTGCCGCCCGGAACCGATGATGTACAGGCCGCCGAGCTCGTCGACGCCCTCGCCGAGCCGGATGTCGGTGCCGCGCCCGGCCATCTGGGTGGAGACCGTCAGCGCCCCGCGCTCCCCGGCGCGGGAGATGATGGCCGCCTCCTCGGCGTCGTTCTTGGCGTTGAGGACCACGCACTCCAGCCCGCGGCCGCTCAGCGTCAGCGCCAGGCGCTCGGACTCGGCCACGTCCAGCGTGCCGACCAGGATCGGCCTGCCGGTGGCGTGCACCTCGGCGATCTCGTCGACCAGCGCGAGGTCCTTCTCCATCCGGTACTCGAAGAGACGGTCGGGCTCGTCGGTCCGCACGCACGGCCGGTTGGACGGGACCACCGCCACCTTGAGGTCGTAGAACTCCCGGAGCTGGTCGCCGACCGCCACCGCCGTGCCGGTCATGCCGCACCTCTCCGGGTAGCGGGTGATCAGCGCCTGGACGGTGATCGAGTCGAGGATCTCGCCGGTCTCCGACGGCGAGAGCGCCTCCTTGGCCTCCACCGCCGCCTGCAGGCCGTCCGGCCAGCGCTGCAGCAGCGCCACCCGGCCCCGGGACGCGTTGATCAGGTGCACCCGGCCGTCGCGGACGATGTAGTCGACGTCCTTGGTCAGCAGGGCGTGGGCGTGCAGGGCGAGGTTGACCTCGGTGAGGGTGCCCGGGGTGTCGTAGAGCTCGACGCCGAGCGCCTGCTCGACGGTGTCGATGCCCTTGCTCGTCAGGTGCACGTTGCGCGCCTGGTCGTCGAGCTCGTAGTGGTAGCCCTTGACGAGCTGCCTGACCAGCGCGGCCATCTCCGGCACGGCGTCGCCGGGGTCGGCGGCGCCGGCCAGCACCAGCGGCACCCGGGCCTCGTCGACCAGCACCGAGTCGGCCTCGTCGATCAGCGCCACGGCCGGGGCCGGGACGATCAGGTCGTCCACGCTCGTGGCGAGCCGGTCGCGCAGCACGTCGAAGCCGATCTCGCTGACCGAGCCGTACGTCACGTCGGCCGCGTAGGCCGCGCGGCGCTCCTCGGGGGTGGAGGTCTGCCCGATCCAGCCGCAGGAGACGCCGAGCGTCTCGTACAGCGGGCCCATCCACTCGGCGTCGCGCCGGGCCAGGTAGTCGTTGACCGAGATGACGTGGACGCGCTTGCCCTGCAGGGCGTGCCCGGCGGCGGCCATCGCGCCCGAGAGGGTCTTGCCCTCACCGGTGGCCATCTCCGCGACGTTGCCCGAGAGCATCGCGAGCATGCCGACGAGCTGTCCGTCGTAGGGCCGCAGGTCCAGCGAGCGGCGCGCGGCCTCCCGTACGATCGCGCAGAACTCGGCCAGGTCGTCGACCGAGGGCCGGGGGAGCTCGTCGAGCGCCCGGATCCGCTCCTCGCGGGCCCCGGCCTCGGTCACCACCCGCTCGAACTTCGACAGGTCCACGGTGCCGGGGCGTTCCAGAAAACGCCGGAAGAGCTGAGTTATCGAGGCCACGTTCCCTCCAACGCCCTTTCCCGGGCTCGCGTTCCGTCTCCTGGACATTGTGGTGTAAAGATCGGCCGTGTACAGATCAGGGGCCCGGTCCGGTGGGGGCGGGCCGGGGTCCGGTTCCGCCCGTCCAGGCGTGGACATTCTCCACGATCGGCACAAAGGTTGGGACATGTCGTTCTCCGATTACCAGTACGAGATCTACCTCAACGGCCTCGCGGGGCAACCGCCCCCGTACTCGACGTCCTTCGCGGAGCTGGAGCGGGTGGCGCGCGAACGGCTTGAGCCGGGGCCGTACTGGTACGTGGCGGGCTCGGCCGGAATCGGCGCCACCCAGCGCGCCAACCGCGAGGCGTTCGACCGGCGGCGGATCGTGCCCCGGATGCTCCGCGACGTCTCGGCCAGGGACCTGAGCGTGGAGCTGTTCGGCCGGACCTACCCCGCGCCGCTGGCTCTGGCGCCCGTCGGGGTGCAGTCGATCGTGCACCCCGACGGGGAGATGGCCACCGCCAGGGCCGCCGCCTCGCTCGGCGTCCCCATGGTGCTCAGCACCGCCTCCTCGCACACGATCGAGGAGGTGGCCGAGGCCGGGGGCCCCCGCTGGTACCAGCTCTACTGGCCGCACGACGACGAGGTGACGCTCAGCCTGCTGGACCGGGCCGCCAAAAGCGGCTACGACACCCTGGTCGTCACCCTCGACACCTGGACGCTGGCCTGGCGCCCGCGCGACCTCGACCACGCCTACCTGCCGTTCCTGCGCGGCACCGGCCTGGCGATCCCGTTCTCGGACCCGGTGTTCCGCTCCAGGCTGGCCCGCCCGGTCGAGGAGGACCTGAACGCGGCGATCATCCAGTGGGTGCCGATGTTCAACGGCCGTGCCCACACCTGGGAGGAACTGCCGCTGCTGCGCGACAACTGGGACGGGCCGATCGTCCTCAAGGGCGTCCAGCACGTCGACGACGCGCTGCGCGCCGCCGACGCGGGCATGGACGGCGTGGTCGTCTCCAACCACGGGGGCCGCCAGGTCGACGGCGCCACGGCGTCGCTGGACGCGCTCCCCGCGATCGCGGCGGCCGTGGGCGACCGGCTGACCGTGCTGTTCGACTCGGGGGTGCGCACCGGCTCCGACGTCGTCAAGGCGCTCGCCCTCGGCGCCCGGACCGTCCTGCTGGGACGCCCGTACATGTGGGGGCTGGCGGTGGGCGGGGAGGACGGCGTCCGCCACGTCCTGCGCTCCCTGCTCGCCGAACTCGACCTCACCCTCGGCCTGGCGGGCCACGACGGCCCCGCCGGCCTCGACCCTTCCATCCTGGAGGCATGATGAGCCTGTCCGACCTGCAGCCGATCCCCACCGACCAGCTGATCTTCCGCCTGCCGCAGGCGTTCGCGACCGTCGAGGAGGAGCGCCGCCACCGCCAGGAACGCCTGGTCGCGGCGCTGCGGCTGTTCGGCAGGTTCGGCTTCGAGGAGGGCGTGGCCGGCCACATCACCGTCCGCGACCCCGAGCACACCGACCACTTCTGGGTGAACCCGTTCGGCATGTCGTTCAAGCAGATCACGATCGCCGACCTGATCCTGGTCAACCACGAGGGCCAGGTGGTCGAGGGGCGCTACCACGTCAACCAGGCCGCGTTCGCGATCCACTCGATGGTCCACCAGGCCAGGCCGGACGTGATCGCCGCCGCGCACAGCCACTCGGTGTACGGCAAGGCGCTGTCCTCGCTGGGCACCCTGCTGGAGCCCCTCACCCAGGACGCGTGCGCCTTCTACGAGGACATCTCCCTGTTCGACGACTACACCGGCGTCGTGCTGGAGACCGAGGAGGGGCGCCGCATCGCCCAGGCCCTCGGCTCCAACAAGGCGGTCATCCTGCGCAACCACGGGCTGCTCACGGTGGGGGAGACCGTGGACGCCGCCGCCTGGTGGTTCATCACGCTGGAGCGCTCGTGCCAGGCCCAGCTCCTGGCCAAGGCGGCGGGGCCGACCGTCCCGATCAGCCACGAGAACGCCAAGCTCACCCACGGCCAGATCGGCAACGACACGGTCGGCTGGATCAACTTCCAGCCGCTGTACGACCAGATCACCGCCGCCGAGCCCGGCCTGTTCGGCTGACGCCCCGCGCGTCCGGCCGGCCGTCCCGCGGGCCGTGTCCCCCTCGCGAGCCGTGAACCGTGAGACGCGAGACGTGAACCGCGGGCCGTCCGCTCCGTGAGCCGTACACCCCGGACGGGGCGTACGGCTCACCGCGCGGGGACGGTCCTCACGCCGGGACGCCCGCCCGTCCCCTCTCGTTCAGGGCGAGCAGGACGACCGCGCCGAGCAGCAGGCCCCCGCCGCACGCCGCGACCACGGTGAGCCGCTCGCCGAACAGCAGGACGCCCAGGAGCGCCGCGCCCACCGGCTCCACCAGCGAGACGACCGAGGCGGTGGTGGCGCGCACCGCGCCCAGGCCGATGAAGAAGAGGCCGTAGGCCAGGGCCGTCGGGACCGCGCCGAGATAGGCGATCACCGTCCAGAAGACGAGCGGATCACCGGAGGGCAGCAGGCCCTGGACGAGCGCGATCGGCAGCAGGCAGAGCCCGCCGACGACGAAGCCGCCCGTCGCGGTGGCGTACGGCTCCGCCGCGAAGGCACGGTTGAGCAGCGTCACCCCCGCGTAGCCCGCCGCCGACAGCAGGGCCCACCCGGTGCCGGACGCCGAGAAGGACGCCGACCCGTCGTCGAGGGTCAGCAGGACCAGCCCGGCCAGCGCGACCGCGACCGCCCCCAGCCCGGCCGCCCCCAGCCGTTCACCCAGCAGCAGCCGGCCACCGGCGGCCACCAGGACGGGGGTGGCGCCGATGGTGACCACGGTCGCCACGGCCAGACCGGATTCCGCGATCGCCGCGAAGTAGGCGGTCTGGTAGACGGCCATCCCCGCACCGGTGACCAGGATCCTGCCGAGATCGCCGGACCGGCCGGAGCGGCGGGCGCGCGGCCCGTCGCCGGTCGAGGTCCCGCCGGGCCGGGAGGCGACGACGGGTGAGCGGCGCCTCGCGCCCCCTCCCAGGCCGAACAGGCGGCCGGCGAGCAGGAGCAGGGCCGCCCCGGCGGCGAACCGCCAGAAGGAGACGGCGACGGGGCCGAGCCCGCCGGTGAGGTCGAGCAGCGCGCCGGCGGCGCCGCCGGTACCCCAGGCGGTCGCCGCGATGGAAACGTACAGCAGGCCCCGGCGTACGGAGACATGCGTCATGAGGGTCTCTCCAGATGAGGTGATCGTCGTCAGGTCGCACGTACGCGGACGGCAAGCACCCACCGGACCACCCGGGTCCGGTCTGTCAGCAGAGAGGGCCGCCCGCTAGCGGGCGGGGGGCGGAGAGACGCTCAGGAACACGGGGCCACCATAACGGGGCCGGCTCCCCGAGGACCAGAACCTATCGGGCCACCGCACCCCCCGGGCCACCCGGTGCCCCGAACCGGCGGGGCCGTCGGGCCGTCGGGCCAACGGTGCCGGCGGTGTCGGCGGGGCCGGCGGGCCGCCGGTCACCGTCCCCCGGGTCCGCCGAGGAACCTGACAGCAGATGACAGGTATGGCCGGGACGATCGGCACATGACCACGAAAGCGCAATTCCTCGCGGTGAACATCGACTGCGCCGATCCCCGGCGGCTGGCCGAGTTCTACGCGGCCGTCTTCGGCTACCAGGTCCAGTACGCCGAGGACACCTACGCCGGCATCGGCGACGGCACGATGTCCGTCTACTTCCAGCAGAACCTCGACCGCAAGCCGTCCACCTGGCCCGGTCCCGACAAGCAGTTCCACCTCGACGTGCGCGTCCCCGACGTGGACCGGGCCGTCAAGGACTACCTGGAGCTCGGCGCCACCAGGCCCGACTTCCAGCCGGGCGAGGGAGGGTGGGTCGTCCTGGCCGACCCCGAGGGGCACCTGTTCTGCGTCTGCCCCTCCGCCGGGTAACCGGCCCGTCCACGGACCGGCCTCCCCGCCGCCTCCTCCGGACCGGCCTCTCGGCCGCACCTCCGGACCGGCCTCCCCGCCGCACCTCCGGGCCGGCCTCTCGGCCGCCTCCCGCGGAGGTGCCTCCCGGTCGTCTCATCCGGACACCGGACCGGTCCGCCCCCGTGGACGTTTCCGGCCGGATGCGGTGAAGTTTCCCTCATGGGGCGATGGGCACGAAGGCCGGGACGCAGGGCGGCCGGTGCGGGGGTGTTCTTCGCGGCCGGGGCGGCGGCGACGGCCGCGACGGTGGCGGTCCTGGCCGGGGCGTCGCACGTGGCGGCGTACGTGCCGCTGCCCGGCGTGCTCTTCCTGGTGGCCGCGGTGCTCGCGGCGGTGGGGGCGGGCCTGGTGAGGCACCCCGGCGAGGAGGGGCGCGCGCTGCTGCGCGTCCTGTCCCGATGGTGGGTCCTCGCCGGAGCCGTGCTCATCGCCGTGTCCGTCTGGGGGACCACGGCCGTCCTGCTCTCCCTCGCCGACACGGCACCGGACGCGGCCAAACGTGTCGAACTGCGCCTGGACGCCGTGAAGACCGGCCTGACGGTCGGCGCGGGAGCGGCCGGGCTGGTGGCGCTCCTGCTCGGCGTACGCCGCCAGTGGCTCGGGGAGCGGACACAGGCTCACCAGGAGTACGACGCCGCCGAGAAGCGTGTGACCGAGCTCTACATCGGGGCGACCGGTCAGCTCGGCCATGACAGGGCCGCGGTGCGGCTGGCCGGACTGTACGCGCTGGAGCGGGTGGCCCAGGACAACCCCGAGCACCGCCAGACGGTCGTCGACGTGATCTGCGGCTACCTGCGGATGCCTCCCCGGCCCGGACCGGCGGAGCCGCCAGAAGACGCGCCGGAGACCGATCCGATCACCGACCCGCAGGAGCTCCAGGTCCGCGTCACGGCACAGTGGATCCTCGGCGAGCACCTGCGCTGGAGCGGATCGGAACCGGTGCCGCCCGCCCCGTTCTGGTCCGGCATCGACCTCGACCTCACCGGTGCGTGGCTGGTGAAACTCGACCTCGGCGACTGCCGGATGCGCCGGGCGGGGTTCGGCGGAGCCGTCTTCGAAGGGGCCGCCCGCTTCGAGGGGGCGGTCTTCGCGGAACGGGCGGTGTTCGGGGGAGCCGCCTTCACCGGTGAGGCCGTCTTCCGCCACGCCACGTTCGAGGGGGCGGCGTTCTTCGACACGGCCACGTTCCGCACCGCTCCCGCCTTCTGGGAGGCGAGGGCGCGGATCGTGCCCGGCACGCGGCGCTCCTGGCCCGAGGGGTGGGGCGAGGCGGCCGATGACGGTTCGGGCGTCGCGGAATTGATCCGAGGCGGGTCCCTACCCGTTCCTCGGGCGCCCTAAGCTTGCGGGATGACCCGAGAATCGCTTCTTTCCGTATGCCCTGTCCGCTCTGCGGGGTGGCGATGACCTGGGTCGGGATATCGATCGCACTGGTCGGCGCGCTGGGCTACGCCCTCGGAGCCGCGCTCCAGCAGTTCGAGGCCGTCTCCGAGGGGGCCTCGCTCAAACTGATGAAGAGGCCCCGCTGGTGGCTGGGCGGCGTCATCGGTTTCACCGGGGCCTCCCTGCACGCGGTCGCCCTCAGCTTCGCGCCGTTGATCGCGGTGCAGCCGATCAGTGTGGCGACGCTGGTGTTCGCGGTGCCGCTGGCGGCACTGCTGCACGGCAGGCGCCCGTACCGGGCGGAGATCCTCGGCTCGCTGGCGGTGGCCGTGGGGCTGCTCGTCCTGATGCTGCTGATCCCCTCCCACCCGGTGCGGCCGGACATGACGAACCAGGAGGCGCTGGGCTTCCTCGGCTGCGTCGGGCTGGTCGTGCTGCTCACCCACCTGATGGGGCGCAGAATGAGCGGCTCGTCCCGGGCGCTCATGCTGTCGGTCGCGGCCGGGGCGGTGACGGCCAGCGTCTCCACCTTCGTCCGGGTGGTGGGCGGCAACTTCGACGGCGACCTGAGCGCGCTGCTCAACTGGTTCACGGTCGCCATCCCGGTGCTGCTCGTCATCGCGGTCGTGCTGCTGCAGAAGACCTACGAGGTGGGCTACTTCGGGATCTCGTACGCGGCCGTCCAGGTGGTCGACCCGATCACCTCGATCCTGGCGGGCACGCTCCTGCTCGACGAGGCGGTCCCCAGCGGCTGGGTGAACGTGATCCCCGCCCTGGGGGCCGCCGCGCTGCTGATCTGGGGAACGGTCACCCTGGGAAGGCTCTCGCCGGACCACGGCGTCCCCGCCGAGGTCCGCGAGAGGACGTCCGTCTCGCCGTAGCCGTCCCTCTCCCGAAGGCGCCCGCCCGCAGTGGCCGTCTTTCTCCCGGAGGCCGTCCCGTCGCGGTCGTCCCTCTCCTCGCGGTCGTCCCTCTCCCGAGAGTGCTCCTCCGAAGGCGGTCCTCCCGCCGGAGGAGCGGGCACCCGGCCCGGTCAGTCCGAGGGCGGCGTCCAGGCGAGCACCTCGTCCAGCGCGCCGTTCACCCTCGACGGGGCGAGCCGCCAGGCGAGCGCCATCGCGGTGTCGCGCAGCCGTACGGCCAGGGGGTTGCGCAGGCGGGTGGCGCGGCAGATCGCCGCCGACCTGGCCACGATCCCGGAGGTACGGCCCAGCCTGGCGGCGGTGTAGGCGGCCAGGGCGTCGGTCACCCCGTCCGCCCCGCCGGCCGGCGAGGCGCTCGATCCCCGTCCCGCCGGGCTGTGCAGCCCTCCGCCCGGAACCGCCCCGGGCGAGCCGTTCGGCGAGGCGTGGCCGGGCCGGGGCCGCCGGTCTCCCATCACATGGGCCAGGACCACCGCGTCCTCGATCGCCTGGCAGGCGCCCTGGCCCATGTTGGGGGTCATGGCGTGCGCGGCGTCGCCCAGCAGGGCGACCCTGCCCCGGTGCATGGCGGGCAGCGGGGTGGCCAGGTGGTGGACGTCGTTCCTGAGCACCGCCCGCGGCGAGGCGGCCGCGAGAAGTTCCGGGATCGGGGAGTGCCAGTCCCCGAACAGCCGCCGCAGCTCGGCCAGCCGGCGCTCGCCGTCCCGGCCGTTCCCCGTGCCGCCCCCGTCGCTCCGGCCGCCGTTCCCCTCGCCGTTCCCGCCGGCGCGGTCGCCGCCGGCGGGGACGGTGTCGGTGGCGTAGCAGTAGACCGTCCCGGAGGTCAGCGGCATGACCCCGAAGACCGTCCCGCGCCCCCAGCTCTCGTGCGCCCGGCCCGGGACGCCGTCGGCCGGGACGAGCAGCCGCCAGCTCGTGACGCCCGCGTAGCGCGGGCCGGGGTGATCGGGGAACAGCGTGGACCTGACGGGGGAGTGGATGCCGTCGGCCGCCACCACCAGGTCGGCCCTCACCTCGCCGTCGGGGAGGACCACCACGCCCTCCTCGGGCTCGACGCCGAGGACCGGGGTGTTCAGCCGGAGCGCGCCCGCCTCCAGACGTGAGGAGAGCGCGTGCACCAGGTCCGAGCGGCGCAGCAGCACCAGGGAGTCGCCGCCGTTGCGCGCGGCGGTCGCCTCCACGCTCGTCCTCATCAGCCACCTGCCGTCGGAACGCCGGATGCCCCCCGAGCCCTGGATCGCCGACAGCGCGCGGATGTCGTCGCCGACGCCGACGGTGTCCAGCGCCCTCAGCGCGTTCGCGGCGATGCCCAGGCCGGAGCCGACCGGCTCCAGGGACGCGGCCCGCTCGAACACGGTCACCTCCCACCCCCGTGCGCGCAGCGCGACCGCCGCCGTCAGCCCGCCGACGCCCGCCCCGATGACCACCGCGTGTGCCATGACCTTCCCCCTTACTACGGATGTAGTGAAAGTTACTACATTCGTAGTAGGACTACAAGTGTAGTATCGGGAAGGTGACATCACAGCGCGCCGACCTGGTCGCCGACACCGCCATCACCCTGCTGGCGGAGCGGGGCATGCGCGGCCTGACCCACCGGGCCGTGGACGAGGCGGCGGGCCTGCCGCCGGGGTCGACCTCGAACCTGGCGCGCACCCGGTCCGCGCTGCTCGAACTGGCCCTCGCGCGGCTGGCCCGGCTGGAGGCCTCCGCGTTCGCGCCGCTCCTGTCCGGCGCGGAGACGGACATGGTGGACGTCCTGGTGGAGATGACGGCGCAGGCGCTCCGGACGCAGCTCACCGTCGGCCGCGAGACGCTGATCGCCCGCTACGAGCTCGCGCTGGAGGCCACCCGGCGTCCCGAACTGCGCACGATCTACGACCGGGCCGGCGCGCGGTTCCGCGACCCCGCGGTCGCGATCCTGTCCGCGGCGGGGTCGTCCGACCCGGTGCGGCACGCCCGCCTGCTGGTCGCCTTCAGCGAGGGGGTGATGTTCGACGCCGTCGTCGGCGCCGGCACCGAACCGACCCTGGACGACCTGCGCCTGGGGATCGGTGAACTGCTGCGCGGCGTTCTCGGCCGCGAGTCGCCGCCCTGACGGCCTCGGTGGCCGCAGGCCGCCCTGACGTTCCCGCCGGCCGGAGACCGTCGTCCGGGCGCGGTCCCGGCCGCCGGAACCCGTCGTCCGGCGGTCTCAGCGGCCGGTGAGACGGGCGCGGTGGGCGGGCCACTCGTCGTCGAGGATGCCGAAGTAGACGGTGTCGCGCCAGGAGCCGTCGGCGCGGCGGCGATGACGGCGCAGCGTGCCCTCGTGGACGCCGCCGATGCGCCTGATCGCGTTCTGCGAGCGGACGTTCAGGTTGTCGGTCTTGAGCTGCACCCGGTTCACGCCCAGCACGTCGAAGGCGTGGTCGATCAGCAGGATCTTGCACTCGGTGTTCACCGCGGTCCGCCAGACGGACCGGCCGTACCAGGTCCAGCCGATCTCGATGCTCTCGGCGTACCCGGGGGTGTCGATGTAGGTGGTCGAGCCGACCGCGCGGCCGGTCCCGCGCAGGACCACGGCGAACGGGACGTGGTCCGGCACCTCGATCAGCCCCGTCAGGAACCCGGCCAGCTCCGCCTCGGTGCGAGGGGGGTCGTAGGTCACCCAGCGCCAGACCTCCTCGTCGCCGCCCCCGGCCAGGAAGAGGTCGGGGAAGTGGTCCGCCGTCAGCGGCTCCAGCCGTACGGTGTCGCCCTCGAGGACGACGGGATCGGGCATCTTCGCGGTCATGGGGTCGACTCTAGGATCCCGGGTGGACCGGCCCGTAGGTCCACTCCGGACGCGTTCGGGGAGACCACCCGGCGGCGGGGCCGGCCGGGTTCGGCCGGTCGGCCTGTCGACACTCATACCGTCCGGTCGGTACGCTCACGGGAGACCGTGAGGAGACCCCATGGATTTCGCGTTCGACGCCCAGACCGAGAAGCTGAGGGAACGGCTGCTCGCCTTCATGGACGAGTGCGTCTACCCGGCGGAGGAGGCCTTCGAGGTCCAGGCCGCCGAGAGCGGGTGGGCGAGCCCGCCGATGCTGGAGGACCTCAAGGAGGAGGCGCGCAGACGAGACCTGTGGAACCTGTTCCTGCCCGGTGAGCACGGCGCGGGTCTGACGAACCTCCAGTACGCGCCGCTGGCCGAGATCATGGGCCGCTCGCCGAGGATCGCCCCGGCCGCGACCAACTGCGCCGCCCCCGACACCGGCAACATGGAGGTTCTCTCCATGTTCGGGAACGAGGAGCAGCGCGAGCGGTGGCTGGAGCCGCTGCTGCGCGGTGAGATCCGGTCGGCGTTCGCCATGACCGAGCCGGACACCGCCTCCTCCGACGCCACGAACATCGCCCTGTCGATCGTCAGGGACGGCTCCGAGTACGTCGTCAACGGCCGCAAGTGGTTCGCCTCCGGCGCGATGAACCCCAACTGCGCGATCTTCATCGTGATGGGCAAGACCGACCCCGAGGCGTCCTCGCACCGGCAGCAGTCGATGATCCTCATGCCGCGTGACACGCCCGGCATGCACGTCAGGCGGGGCATGCACGTCTTCGGCTACTCCGACTCCGACCACGGCGGGCACGCCGAGATCGTCTTCGAGGACGCCCGGGTGCCGGTCGGCAACCTGATCGGCGAGGAGGGCGGCGGCTTCGCGATCGCCCAGGCCCGGCTCGGGCCCGGCCGCATCCACCACTGCATGCGGCTGATCGGGATGGCCGAGCGGGCGGTCGAGCTGATGTGTACCCGGACGCTGGCGCGGACCGCGTTCGGCAGGCCGATCGCCCAGCAGGGCGTCGTCCAGGACTGGATCGCCGAGTCGCGGGTGAGGATCGAGCAGCTCCGGCTGCTCGTGCTGAAGACCGCCTGGCTGATGGACACCGTCGGCAACCGCGGCGCCCACACCGAGATCCAGGCCATCAAGATCGCCACTCCGCGCGACGTGGAGTGGATCCTGGACAAGGCCATCCAGGCGCACGGCGCCGGGGGCGTCAGCCAGGACTTCCCGCTGGCCGCCCTGTGGGCGGGCGCGCGCTCGCTGCGGCTCGCCGACGGGCCCGACGAGGTCCACAAGCGCTCCCTGGCCTATCGGGAGCTGAAGAAGTACATGCCTTGAGGGGTGCCCCGGGCCGTGGGGGCGCGTAATCGACGGAGATCGACGAAGGGAGCGTCCGTGGCACTGGACGAGAAGGCGGTCAGGGAGCGCGTCGCCGCGTTCCTGGCCGAGCACGACCCGGCCGGGGACCGGCTGGAGTTCCTGCGGGCCCGGTTCGACGCCGGGCTCGCCTGGGTGCACTTCCCCGAGGGGCTCGGCGGGCTGGGAGCGGCCCGCGAGCTGCAGGGCGTCGTCGAGCAGGAGCTCGCCGGGACGCCGCAGATCAACCCGGGGCTGCAGACGATCGGGCTGGGCATGGCGGCGCCGACGATCCTGGCGTTCGGCACCGACGAGCAGCGCCGGCGGTTCCTGCGCCCGCTGTGGACCGGCGAGGAGATCTGGTGCCAGCTCTTCAGCGAGCCCGGCGCCGGGTCCGACCTGGCCACGCTGGGCACCCGCGCGGTCAGGGACGGCGACGAGTGGGTGGTGGACGGGCAGAAGGTCTGGACCTCGGGCGCGCACCACTCCCGGTGGGCGATCCTGGTCGCCAGGACCGACGTGGACGTGCCCAAGCACCGCGGCATGACCTACTTCGTGTGCGACATGCAGGCCCCCGGGGTCGAGGTCAGGCCGCTGCGGCAGATCACCGGCGAGGCCGAGTTCAACGAGGTCTTCCTCACCGGCGTACGGCTCGGTGACGACCTGCGGCTGGGTGAGGTCGGCGACGGCTGGCGGGTCGCGCAGACCACGCTGATGAACGAGCGGGTCGCGATCGGCGGCGCGCCGGTCAAGCGGGGCGGCGGCGTGGTCGGCCTGGTCTCCGAGACCTGGCGCTCCCGGCCCGAGCTGCGCACCCACGAGCTGCACCAGCGCCTGCTGCGCCTCTGGGTGGAGGCGGAGGTGACCCGCCTGGCCGGGTCGCGCCTGCGCGAGCAGCTCTCCGCCGGGCAGCCGGGCCCCGAGGGGTCGGGCATGAAGCTCGCCTTCGCCTCCCTCAACCAGGCCCTGTCCGGGCTGGACGTGGAGATGCGCGGCGAGGAGGGGCTGGCCTACGACGACTGGACCTTCCGCCGCTCCGACACCGTCGACTTCTTCGGCAGGGGACCGGGATACCGCTACCTGCGGGCCAAGGGCAACTCCATCGAGGGCGGCACCTCGGAGATCCTGCGCAACATCGTCGCCGAGCGCGTGCTCGGGCTGCCCTCGGAGCCCCGCGTCGACAAGGACGTCCCCTGGAAGGACCTCCCGCGGTGACGGGAGGCGGATCCGGGACGGCGGGCCGGCCGGGCGCGACGGGCGGGACCGGCGGAACCGGCGGCACGGGTGCGACGGGCGGAACGGGCGCGGTGAGCGGAACGGGCGGAACGGGCCGTCGGGCGGAAGCGGCCGGCGTAGTGAACGAGGAGCGGTGAGCGACCTATGACGCTGTTGTATACCGAGGTCGAGGAGGAGCTCCGCGCCTCCGTGCGCGACCTCCTCGCGGACCGCTGCGGACCCGACGCCGTGCTGAGGCGCGTCGAGTCCGAGGCGCCGTACGACATGGACCTGTGGAAGAGGCTGTCCCGGGAGATCGGGGTCGCGGGCCTGCTCGTGCCGGAGGAGCACGGCGGCGCCGGCGCGTCGGCGCGGGAGGTCGCGGTGGTGCTGGAGGAACTGGGGCGGGCGGTGGCGCCGCTGCCGTTCCTCACCAGCTCCGTGCTGGCCACGAAGGCCCTGCTGGCGGCGGGCGGGGGGGACCTGATCGGGGAACTCGCCTCGGGGGAGACGACGGCGGCGCTCGCGGTGTCGCTGGCGGCCTCGCCGTACCGGCCGCTGCCCGAGACCCTCACCGTCACGGACGGAAGGACCCTGAACGGCCAGGTCAGGGCGGTGGCGGGCGCGGACGTCGCGGACGTGCTGCTCGTGCCCGTCGGGACGACGCTCTACCGGGTCGCCGCCGCGGACGTCCGGGTCGAGACGGTGCCGTCGCTCGACCTGACGAGGCCGGTCTCCACCCTCACGTTCTCCGACGTCCCCGCTGAGGCGGCCGGCGCGTTCGACGCGCGCGAGGTGCTGGGCTTCGGCGCGGGACTGCTCGCCTCGGAGCAGCTCGGCGTCGCCGAGTGGTGCCTGGACACCACGCTCGCCTACATCAAGGAGCGCCACCAGTTCGCCCGGCCCGTGGGGTCCTTCCAGGCGATCAAGCACCGGATGGCCGACCTCTGGCTGGACGTGGTGCGTGCCCGCGCCGCCGCGCGCAACGCCGCCGACCTGCTGTCGGCGGACCCGGGCACGCCCGCCGAGGGGCCCGCCGGGGAGAAGGGGGCCCGCGACCGCGCCCTGGCGGCGGCGGTGGCCGCGTCGTGGTGCTCGGAGGTGGCGGTGCACGTCGCCGAGGAGAGCGTCCAGTTGCACGGCGGGATCGGGATGACCTGGGAGCACCCGGTGCACCTCTATCTCAAGCGCGCCAAGGCCGCCGAGATCGCGCTCGGCACCCCCGGGGCCCACCGGGAGGCGCTGGCGACCCTGGCGGACCTGCCCGCGCCCGCCTGACTCGTTTCCTCCGTGGCCGTTTCCCGCGTGGCCGTTTCCCGCGTGGCCGTTCCCCGCGGGGCCGTTCCTTCCGGGACCGCCCCGCCCGGGGGCGGCCCCGGGCGGGCGGCCGTCGCGAACGGCTGTGACGGACGGCTCCGGGGGCGGCCACCGCGGACGATCGCCGGGGACGGCTACTGCGGGCGGAGCGAGGCCAGGAGCAGGTCGGCGAAGTGGGTGCCCAGCTCGGAGCCCGAGAGCGGGCCGTCGGTGCTGTACCAGGTGCCCAGGTGGTGCACCGAGCCGAAGAAGAAGTCCACGACGATGTCGGCGGGGATGTCGTCCCTGAAGGTCCCCTCGCGCTGGCCCTCGACGACCAGGTCGCGGAAACGCTCGTGGTAGTTGCGCCGCTCGGCGCGGACCACCTTGCGCGTGTCCGGCGCGAGCAGGTGCATCGAGCGGAAGAAGATCTTGGAGTCGTCCAGGTTCTCCACGGTGGTCGTCACGACGTCCGCGGCGGCGGCGTGCAGGCGCTCCGGCACCGGCCCGAAGCCGTCGGCGATGCGGGTCAGCCGCTCCATCTGCATGCGGAGCACGCGCCCGTAGATCTCGTGGAGCAGGTCGTCCTTGGAGTCGAAGTAGTGGTACATCGCGCCCTTGGTGACGCCGGCCGCCGAGACGACCTCCTGCACGGAGGTGCTCTCGAAGCCCCGCTCGGCGAAGAGGCGGGTGGCCTCGCCGAGCAACCGCTGCCGTACCGGCTCCTGGTCCTGAGTCATACGTCCCCCATGGTGTGGTGAGGGAAAGCATACCGACTGGTCGGTTCCGTCGTGGGCGACTGGCGAATTCGTGTTACTTGCGTCACCTTCGCGACGCGGGGATAGCTGGAGCTCCCAATTGGGTATTTCATAGCGCAGGGATCTTCATCGTGGCAGATCCGTCTCCTTCCCGGCCGTTCAATCATGGGGGTTCGCTATGCCCGGCGGATCTATCTACGTCACCCCGGTCGACCAGGTCCACGGCCTGTCACCCCAGGTCATGTACGAACAGTTCTGGGTCAAGGAGGCCGGCGAGCGCAGGAAGATGCGCGCGGTCAAGGCCGTGGGCGGGCTGGCCGTGGGCGTCGCGCTGGCCTACAGGTTCGGGCTGTCCATGCCGGTCGTCGGCCTGCTCTGCGGCCTGCTCGTCGCCGCCGGGGACGCGCTGTGGACCTGGCGGCAGTACGACGCCACCGCGGTCTGGCGCGGCAGGCGCCGGGGGGCGACGGTCACCGGGAAGCTGCTCCGCCGCAGGCTGCGCAGGGCCGGGTACCAGATCCTGGACGGCAGGTCCGTCCCGGGCAAGGCCTCGATCGACCACCTCGTCATCGGTCCCGGCGGCGTCTGGGTGGTCGACAACGAGTCGTGGGACCCCGACACCGAGATCGCCCGCTACGGCGACCGGCTGTTCTTCGGTGAGAAGTACGGCACGAAGACGGCCAAGGCGCTCGTCGAGGTGTCCGAGGCGCTGGCCGAGGTGCTCTCCCGCGAGTCCGGCGTGCCGGTGACGATCGAGCCGCTGATCGCCGTGCACGGCGGGCAGATCAGGCGGTCGGTCACCGCCGAGGGCATCACCCTGCTCAAGCCCCGCCTGGTCGCGCGCTGGATCCGCGGCGGCGCGCGGGCCGATCTCGACGAGACCCAGGTGGAACTGCTGGCCAGGACCGCCGCCCGGGTGCTGCGCCGGATGAGCTGACGCCCCCACGCGCCCGGGGAGGAGACCCCGCCCCGCCCGTCCCCGCCCCGCCCGTCCCCGCCCCGCCCGTCCCGGCCCCGACCCGACGGTCCCAGCCCCGACCCGCCCGTCCCGGCCCGGACGGGCGCCGGACGGGTCCTGTCAGGCCAGTTCCTCGATGAAGGCCGCGAGCTGCGCCACGTTGCGGCACTCGTACATCGGCACGACCCCGCCGTACGCCGTCGCCAGCGAGTCGCCGGTGTCCCACTGGGCGGTCGGCTCCGGGTTGAGCCAGTAGGCGTGCCGGGCGTCCCGGGCGAGGCGCTTCAGCGTGTCCAGGGCCGGCGGCTGGTAGTTGGACCGGGCGTCGCCCAGGATCAGCAGGGACGTCTTCGGCCCGACGCTGTCGCCGTAGCGTTCGGCGAACCCCTCCAGCGCGTGGCCGTAGTCGGTGCGGCCGAACCGCACCATGTCGGCCTCCTTCGTCAGCCGGGTCATCGCCTCCACCACGTCGGCGCCCGGCACGAAGAACCGGGTGATCTCGTCGACGGTGTCCACGAACCCGAACGCCCGCACCTTGGCGAACTGCTCGCGCAGCGCGTACGTCAGCAGGAGGGTGAAGTGGGCGAAGGAGGCGACCGAGTCGCTGGCGTCGCACAGCACGACCAGCTCGGGCTTGTGCGGGCGGCGCGGCCTGTTGAAGGTGGTCAGCGGCACCCCGCCGCTGGAGAGCGAGGCGCGCACGGTCCGGCGGAAGTCCAGGCGGCCCCGGTGGCCGAGCCGGTGCTTGACGGTCAGCCGGGCGGCCAGGCGCCGCGCCAGCGGGTGCACCTCGCGGCGGAGCCTGGCCAGGTCGGCCTTGGTGACCCGCAGGAAGTCGAGCTGCTCCAGCGGCGGGCGCACGGTCGAGCGGGCGATCCGCTCGATCCCTGAGTCCTCGGCGATCCGGCGGCGCACGTCGGTGGAGACCGCCTCGGTGAAGCGCCCGATGTTCTCGCCGATCCGCTGCCGGGCGACCTTCTCAGCCAGCCCGCCGCGCTCCTGTCCGCCCAGGACCTCGGCGAGCAGCCGGGCCATGAGCGTCTCGGGGGACAGCGCGCGCATCACCGGGTAGGAGAACCAGTTCTGCCTGCCGGGTCCGGCGGGCTGGCGGCCGAAGCGGCCGACCATCGCCCGCGCGAACGCGTTCATCCCCTCGTTCGCCTCCCCGGCCTCCAGCAGCAGTTCCGCCAGCCGGTCGCGCAGCTCGGGGACGGCGGCGGTCTCCAGGTCGGGCCCGCCCTCGCGCGCGGCCTGCAGGCCGGTCGTGGAGGCGGGGAACCACAGGTCGAACAGCGTGTCGAAGCCCGGCCGGTGCGAGGGCCGCTTGACCAGCGTCGCGGCGTACGCGGCGCGCAGCGACTCCCGTTCGGCCAGGTCGATCACCTCCAGCGCCCTGGCGGCGTCCAGGCCCTCGGCCGGTGAGACCGGCAGCCCGGCCTCGCGCAGCGCGTGCACGAACCCCACGTGCCGGTCGAGCAGGCTCATCGCCGCCCTCCCGGCTCCGGTCCCGTGCCCGGTCCGGTCCCCGGCCCGGGGGTCACAGCGCGAGCTCCTTGCGCGCCCGGGTCTGGTCGGAGGCGTGCTTGAGCACGACGCCGAGGGTGGCCCCGATGGCCTCCTCGTCCAGCTCGGTCCTGCCGAGGGCGAGCAGGGTGTTGGCCCAGTCGATGGTCTCGGCGATCGAGGGCGCCTTCTTCAGCTCCAGGGTCCGCAGGGTGGCGACCGTGCGGGCGAGCTGCTCGGCCAGGCTCGCCTCGATCGAGGGCACCCGGGCCAGCACGATGTCCCGCTCGCGCTCCGGCGTCGGGTACTCCAGGTGCAGGTAGAGGCAGCGCCGCTTGAGCGCCTCGGAGAGCTCCCGGGTCGCGTTGGAGCTCAGCACCACGTACGGCCTGCGCACGGCGGCGATCGTGCCGAGTTCGGGGATGGTGACCTGGTAGTCCGACAGCACCTCCAGCAGCAGCCCCTCGACCTCCACGTCGGCCTTGTCGATCTCGTCGATCAGCAGGACCACCGGCGTCTCGGACCGGATCGCGGCGAGCAGGGGCCGCTCCAGCAGGAACTCCTCGGTGAAGATGTCGTCGTGGGTGGCGTCCCAGTCCTCGCCCTGCCCGGCCTGGATGCGCAGGAGCTGCTTCTTGTAGTTCCACTCGTACAGGGCCCTGGCCTCGTCCAGGCCCTCGTAGCACTGCAACCTGACCAGGCGCGCGCCGGTGGTCTCCGCCACGGCCTTGGCGAGCTGGGTCTTGCCCACCCCGGCGGGCCCCTCCGCGAGGAGGGGTTTGCCGAGCGCGCCCGCCAGGAAGACCGAGGTCGAGATCGAGTCGTCGGAGAGGTAGTCGACGGCGCTGAGCCGCTCGCTGGCGTCGGCGGGCGAGGCGAACCACATATGAGCTCCCAGGACAGGACCGAATGTTGTTCTAGCCTAGCGGGTGATCGTCCCGAGTTGAGAAGCCCTGCCCGATGTGCGCTATCCTTCAAGGGCTTCACGCGCCGCTAGCTCAGTTGGTTAGAGCAGCTGACTCTTAATCAGCGGGTCCGGGGTTCGAGTCCCTGGCGGCGCACCTCGACGACAAGGGCACCCCCGCCTCAGGCGGGGGTGCCCTTGTCGTTCTCCCGCTCGTGCCGCTTCCCCGGGCGGGGACACCGGTGCCGCTCCCCGGGCCGGACGCCCGTACCGTTTCCCTCCGCCGGGACGCCGGTGCCGGTTTCCCCGGGCAGGGCCGGGACGCGCGCCGTCGCGCGCCGTCGCGGGGGTCCACGGGGGTCCACGGGGGTGCGGGTCAGGGGGCGGTGAAGCCCAGCGTGTAGTCGCCGGAACCGGCCGTGGCGGTCACCCGGTAGCGGTAGCGGCCCGGCGTGCCGACGTAGCCGATCTTCTCGTCCGGGCCGGCGCCGTCGGAGGTGGCCACGGTCTTCCAGGCCGCGCCGACCAGCTTCTGCAGGTACAGGTCGAGGTCGGCGCCGAGCGGACCGTCCAGGCAGCCGAGGTGGTTCCCCTTGACCTTCGTCGTGTAGTGGAGCTTCCTCGGCTGGTAGGCGGACTCCCCGGCTTTCAGGACTCCGTCGTAGGTGGAGGCGTAGCCGGTGCAGGTGCCGGTGCTCGGCGGCGGGGGGTTGCCCGCGGTCGTCCTCAACTCCAGGCCGTAGGCCCTGAGGGCCTCCAGGATGGGCTGGAAGTAGGTGACGCCGCCGAGGTTGCAGTCGCCCGAGCCGCCCGAGGCGATGCCCTGGGCCTGGTCGACGGAGATGAACGAGCCGCCCGAGTCACCGGCCTCGGCGCAGACGCTGGTGCGCGTCAGCCCGAAGACGGTGCCCTGGGGGTAGGTGACGCTGGCGTCGCGCTGCTGGATGACGCCGCAGTGCCAGTCGGTGGTGGAGCCGGCCCGGCAGACCGAGGCGCCCTCGATGGCGACCTTGGCCCCGCTGACGGGGACGACGCCGCCCTGGCCGTTGTCCACCCCGGGCGTGGCCTTCCAGGCGGGGTTGACCGCGACCCAGGCGAAGTCGTCGACGGGAAAGTTCGACGCCTGGAAGACGCCCTGGGCGATCCGGTTGAAGCCGGTGGTGGCCGTCCCCTTCTTGCCGCAGTGGCCCGCGGTGAGGAACCCGGTCTGCGCGTTCTTGAGGACCGGGAAGGCGATCGAGCAGCGGCGGGTGACGCCGATGTAGAAGGCGTTGCCGCCGACCAGGTCGAACAGCAGCAGCGGAGCCTCGGAGGAGGGGAGCACGACCACCGCCTCACTGGCGATGCCGGCGGCCTCGATGATCGTGCTGGCCTCGTCGGGGCGCGGGGCCAGCACGATCACCCTGTTGCTCTTGACGTCGACGTAGCGCACGCTGGAGACCAGCGGCTTCGGCGGAAGGGCGGTGTCGAGCTTCTCCTTGAGGTCGACGAGGAGCGTCAGCGGCCGCGTGACCACCTCGGCCTGCGCGCCCGCGGCGAGGATCACCGGGATGTCGGCGGCGCTGGTGGTCGCCACCACCAGCGTGTGCGCGCTGCTCCCGCGCAGCCACGCGCCGCCGAAACGGGGACCGAGCACCTTGAGCAGCCGTTCCGCGATCGGGGTGAGGCGCGCCTCGTTGAGCAGCCGTTCCTGGGCCTGCTCCTCGGTCAGGCCCAGGTCGCGCTGAAGGGCCCCCAGCATGCCCGGCGGGGGCGCGATCCGTGAGGTCCTGGCGGTCGCCGTCCCGGCCCCTTCCGACGCCCCGGGAGTGCCCGGCGTCCGCGCCGTCGGGACGCCCTGTGCCGGCGGCAGGCCCGGGACGGTGGTGGTCCCGGCGGCGGGTCCGGCCGGGGGGACGGCGCTCGCCGGCACGGCGGGCGAGACGAGCGCGGTGATCGCCAGGACGCATCCCGCGACGGCGACATGACTGCGAGACATGGGTCTTCTCTCCTCGACCTCTGCTTCCGGAGTGTTCGAGGGGACACGCCTCATGTCACCGGCGGACCATGCGACGTGGACACCGCCACCTTAGATCACCGGGCGCGGGAGAGCGGGTGAAAGCGTCGCGCCACGCGGGCGCCGGTTTCCCGCCGGCGGCCGGCACCCGGCCGCCCCGCCGGGGAGTCGAGGGCCGGATCACGGGTAGGGCGTAGCGCTGCGCCGGTCGGCGGCCTTTCGTCCCGCCCCGCCGGCGTGCGGATCTGTTCGTACCCGAACGCGATTCTCGATCGCGGCGGCGGCCCTCGCTCCGCGGTCGGAGGGGAATAAGACGATGGAAGAGTCCCACCCGGTGAAGGAAACGGTCGGCAAGGTCATCGGCAAGGTGGTCGACGCCGTGTCCGGCGACGAGCACGCCGGAGAGATCCCCGGCCGTCCCGGCAGCGCGCCGGCGCCGTTGGAGGAGCCGACCCAGCCCCGCCCGCCCCTGCCGCCCAAGCCCGACCAGAGCGGGCCGGGCGTGTTCAGCGCCACGGGGCGGCCCGTCGACGAGCCGCCGACGGCGCGCTCCCAGAACGGGGAGTACCTGACGACGGCCCAGGGCCTGCGGCTGTCCGACAGCGACCACTCGCTCAAGGCCGGCCCCCGGGGGCCGGTGCTGCTGCAGGACCACCACCTGCGCGAGAAGATCATGCACTTCGACCACGAGCGCATCCCCGAGCGCGTCGTGCACGCCCGCGGGGCCGCCGCCCACGGCGTCTTCCGCGGGTACGGCACCGCCTCGACCGTGACCCGGGCGGCGTTCCTCGCCGAGGGCGTCGAGACCCCGGTCTTCGTGCGCTTCTCCACCGTGCTGGGCTCGCGCGGGTCGGCCGACACGGTACGTGACACGCGCGGGTTCGCCACGAAGTTCTACACCTCCGAGGGTGTCTTCGACCTGGTGGCCAACAACATCCCGGTGTTCTTCATCCAGGACGCCATCAAGTTCCCCGACATCATCCACGCGGGCAAGCCGCACCCGGACCGGGAGATCCCCCAGGCGCAGAGCGCGCACGACACGTTCTGGGACTTCGTCTCCCTGCACACCGAGGCGACCCACCACACGCTGTGGAACATGTCCGACCGCGGCATCCCCCGCTCGTACCGGACGATGGAGGGTTTCGGCGTCCACACCTTCCGGCTGGTCGACGCGGCCGGGGCGACGACGCTGGTGAAGTTCCACTGGAAGCCCAAGGCCGGGGTGCACTCGCTGGTCTGGGAGGAGGCGCAGCTCATCAACGGCGTGGACCCGGACTTCCACCGGCGCGACCTCGCCGACGCGATCGAGGCCGGCGCGCACCCGCAGTGGGAGCTGGGCATCCAGGTCTTCCCCGACACCCCCGAGCAGACCTTCGAGGGCATCGACCTGCTGGACCCGACGAAGATCGTTCCCGAGGAGCTGGCCCCGGTCCAGCCGATCGGCCTGCTCACCCTCAACGCCAACCCGACGAACTTCTTCGCCGAGACCGAGCAGGTCGCCTTCCACCCGGGCCACCTGGTGCCGGGCATCGACGTCACCGACGACCCGCTGCTCGCCGGGCGGCTCTTCTCCTACCTGGACACCCAGCTCACCCGGCTGGGCGGCCCCAACTTCGGGCAGATCCCGATCAACCGGACGCACGCCCCGGTCAACGACATGCTGCGCGACGGTTACCACCAGACGGCCGTGCACGCCGGGGTCGCGCCCTACAAGCCCAACTCCCTGGACGGCGGCTGTCCCTTCTTCGCCGGGAGCCAGGAGGGCGGGTACGTGGAGACGCCCGTCCAGGTGCCCGCGGCGCGGAAGGTGCGCGAGGCCCCGGCGTCGTTCGACGACCACTTCGGCCAGCCCCGCCTGTTCTGGCTGAGCCTGACCCCGATCGAGCGCGAGCACGTCATCTCCGCGTACACCTTCGAGCTCGGCAAGGTCTACGAGCAGGCGATCAAGGAGCGCACCCTGAGGGTGCTCGCCCACATCGACCCCTACCTGTGCGAGCAGGTGGCCCAGGGCCTGGGCCTGCCGGCTCCGGCGGCGGACGGCCCGCTGCCGTCCCCCGTGCCCAGCCCCGCCCTGTCCCAGGTCGGGAAGGTCTGGCCGGTCACCGGACGCATCGTCGGCATCGTCGCCGGCCCGGACAGCGACCTGGACGCGGTCCGCACCGTCCGGCAGGCCGTCCTGGACGGCGGCATGGTGCCGCTGGTCATCGCCCCGGTTGGCGGTGTGCTCGCCACCGACGGCGGCACCCCCGTCACCGTGCAGCGCACGTTCGCCACGGCCCGCTCCGTCGAGTTCGACGCGCTGCTGCTGGCCGGGAGCCCCCTGCCCGGCGGCGACGCCTACGGCGCCCGGGACGCCAAGGCCGGGAACGGCACGCCCCCCGGCACGCCCGCGGCGGCGCCCGTCGACCCGCGCGTGCTGCTGATGCTCGGTGAGATGTTCCGCCACGCCAAGCCGATCGGCGGCTGGGGCGACGCCGCAGCGGCGCTCGCCGCGGCCGGCGTCGACACCGAGGCGCCCGGCGTGCTCGTCTCCGGCGACGGCGAGGCCGCCCTGGCGGAGGTCGTCCGGCTGCTCGGGGAGCACCGGGTCTGGGACCGCTTCCCCGCCGCCACGCCCGGCATCGTCTGAGCCGGTGTGACGGCGAGGGCCCCGGTTCCCCGTTCGTGACGAGGGCCCCGGCCTGACAGGCCGGGGCCCTCGTCACGAGGTGGCGGGACGGGTCAGGGGGCCGTGAAGCCCGCGGTGTACGCGCCCGAGCCGGTCGCGCTGAGCACCCGGTAGCGATAGAAACCGGGGCCCCCGGTGTAGGTGATCTTCTCGTCCGGGCCGGGGCTGTCGGAGGCGGCGACGACCTGCCAGGCGGAGCCGTTCCACTTCTGCAGGTACAGGTCGAAGTCCGCGCCGGTGGGACCGTCCAGGCAGCCCAGGTGCCTGCCGTTGACCCTCGCCGGGTAGTAGGCGTTCCTCGGGAGGTAGGCCGACTGGCGGGCGGCCAGGGTGCCGGTGGGCGTGCTGGCGTAGCCGGTGCAGGCGGCCGTGGCCGGAGGAGTGGTGGGAGGCGCGATCGGAGAGGTGCCGCCGTCGCCGGCGGTGGTCTTCAGGGTCAGGCCGTAGGTGGTCAGGATCTCGCCGAGCGGCTGGAAGTAGGTGGTGCCGCCCGAGGCGCAGTCGCCCGAGCCGCCTGAGGTGACGCCCTGGGCCTGGTCGATGGCGATGAACGAGCCGCCCGAGTCCCCGGGCTCGGCGCAGACGCTGGTACGCGTCAGCTCCAGGACCGCGCCCTGGGGGTAGGTGACGCTGGCGTCGCGCTGCTGGATGAGGCCGCAGTGCCATTCGGTGGTGGAGCCCGACCGGCAGACCGAGGCGCCCTCGATGGCGACCCTGGCCCCGGCGACGGGGACGATGCCGCCCTTGCCGTTGTCCACGCCGGCGGTGGCCTTCCAGTTGTCGTTGACCGCCACCCAGGCGTAGTCGCTGCCGGGGAAGGACGACCCCTGGAAGACCCCCTGGGGCAGGCGGTTGGAGCCGGTGGTGGCCGCGCCCTGCCCACCGCAGTGGCCGGCGGTGACGAAGCCGGTCTGCGTCCCCTTGGTGACGGGGAAGCCGACCGAGCAGCGGCTGGCGGTGCCGACGTAGTAGGCGGTGCCGCCGATCAGGTCGTACAGCGGCTGGGGCGCCTCGTTGGAGGGCAGCACGAGCACCGCGGCCTGCTCCACGTCGGAGGCCTGCACGAAGTTCTGGGCCGCCTGGAACTCGGGGGAGAGCACGACCACCTTGTTGCGCTTGACATCGACGTAGCGCACGGTGGAGACCAGCGGCTTCGGCGGGAGCGTGGCGTCGAGCTTCCTCTTGATGTCGGCGAGTTGCGTCAGCGACCGGGGCACGACCTCGGCCTGCGCGCCGGCGGCGACGATCTGCGGGATGTCGGTGGCCTTGGTGCTGGCCACGACCAGGGTCTCCGCGGTCTTGGTCCGCAGCCAGGCGCCGCCGAAACGAGGCCCGAGCCTCCTGCTCATCTGCTCCGCGATCGGGATCAGCCGCGCCTCGTTGACCAGCCGGGCCTGGGCCTCGGCCCGGGTCAGGGCCAGGTCGCGCTGAAGGGCCTCCACCACGCCCGGCGGCGGTTTCACCTCTTCCGCCGTCCTGGACAGGGGCGGGCCGGCCGCCGCCCGGCCGGCGGCGCCGGCCGGGACGGCGGCCAGGGTGAGCGCGGACATCGCCAGGACGCATCCGGCGGTGACGACGTGTCTGCGGGACATGTGGGTCTCTCCTCGACCTCGGCTTCAGGGCAGAGGGGGGAGATCGCCGCATGTCACCGATCGGCCGGATGACGCGGGCGACGCCACCCTAATGCACTCACCTCCGGTCAAGGCCGCGAAAGCCGCGCGCCACGCGGGACGACTCACCGGCGTGCCGACCGGAACGGGCCCGATCTGGACGAACCGGGCAGCGCCGGAAGGCGTCCCGTCCCGTCCCGACCCGTCCCGACCCGACCGGACGGTGGGCGTCCGGCCGGGACGGGAGGGGCGGGACGGGAGGGCGGACGCGACGGGTCAGGGGGCCGTGAACGCCAGGACGTAGGGGCCCGAGCCGGCCGTGGCGGTCACCTGGTAGCGGTAGCGGCTCGGCCTGCCGGTGTAGGTGATCCTCTTGTTCGGGCCGGGGCCGTCGGAGGTGGCGACGACCCGCCAGGAGGAGCCGTTCCACCGCAGCAGGGACAGGTCGAAGTCCGTCCCGGCGGGGCCGTTCACGCAACCGGAGTGGAGCCCGCCGGCCTTGGCCCGGTAGTAGAGGCCCCTCGGCTGGAGGTCGGACTGGCCGACGGCCAGGGTGCCCCTGTAGGTGGAGAGATACCCGACACAGGTGTCCGGGGTCACCACCGCAACCGGGGCGGTGGGGGGAGCGGTCTTGAGGGTCAGGCCGTAGGCGGTGAGGATCTCGCCGAGCGGCTGGAAGTAGGTGGTGCCCCCGGCGCCGCAGTCTCCCGAGCCGCCGGAGGTGACGCCCTGGGCCTGGTCGATGGAGATGAACGAGCCGCCCGAGTCCCCGGGTTCGGCGCAGACGCTGGTGCGGGTCAGGCCGTAGACGGTGCCCTGGGGGTAGGTGACGCTGGCGTCGTGCTGCTGGATGACGCCGCAGCGGAAGTCGGTGGTGGACCCCGACCGGCAGACCGAGGCGCCCTCGATGGCGATCCTGGCCCCTGCGACGGGCAGGGTGGCGCCCGCGCCGTTGTCCACGGCCGCGGTGGCCGTCCAGCCCGGGTTGGCCGCGACCCAGGCGGAGTCGTCGACGGGGAAGCTGGACGCCTGGAAGACGCCCTGGGAGACGCGGTTGAAGCCGCTGGTGACCGCGCCCTTCTTGCCGCAGTGACCGGCGGTGACGAAGCCGGTCTGGGCGCCCTTGGTGACGGGGAAGCCGACCGAGCAGCGGCTGGCGACGCCGATGTAGTAGGCGGTGCCGCCGACCAGGTCGTACAGCGGCTGGGGCGCCTCGGTGGAGGGCAGCACGACCACCGCGCTCTGCTCCACGTCGGAGGCCTGCACGAAGTTCTCGGCCGCCTGCGGCTCGGACGTCAGCACGACCACCTTGTTCCGCTTGACGTCGACGTAGCGCACGCTGGAGACCAGCGGCCTCGGCGGGAGCGTGGCGTCGAGCTTCGTCTTGATCTCGGCGAGTTGCGCCAGCGACCGGGGCACGACCTCGGCCTGCGCGCCGGCGGCGACGATCAGGGGGATGTCGGCCGCCCTGGTGCTCGACACGACCAGGGTGCTCGCGGTCTTGGCACGCAGCCAGGCGCCGCCGAAGCGGTCACCGAGCTGCGCCTTCATCCTGTCCACGACCGGTCCCAGGCGGGCCTCGTTGACCAGCCGTTCCCGGGCCTGCTCCTCGGTCAGGCCCAGGTCGCGCTGAAGGGCCTCCACCATGCCCGGCGGCCCCGCGATCGACAGGAGCGGCCTGTCCGCCGCGCCCGCCGGCGCGGGAAGGGGCCGCACCGGCCCGGAGGGGGCATTCCGCAGACCCGCGACGGCGGCGAGGGCGGGGGCGGGGACGGCGGGGGCGTCCGGTCGGAGATCCGCGTCGGCCGGGACGGCGGCAAGGGCGAGCGAGGTGATCGCCAGGACGCATCCGGAGGTGACGGCGTGATTGTGGGACATGGGCTCTCCTCGATCTCGACGGCCGAAGCGCTCGAGGGGAGATGCCGTGTGTCACCGGCGGACGTGCGATGCAGGCGCCACCACCCTAAATCAGCCGACACCGGCCAGGTGGTGAAAGCGGCACGCCACGCCGACGCGGTCGGCGCGCCGGGGAGAGCTCGCACGCCACGTCACGCCGACGCGGTCAGCGCGCCGGGGAGAGCCTCAGCACCGCCTTGCGCTTGGAGAGCGACACCAGCCGGATGTCGATGCCGCCGAGCGTGCCCGAGCCGTGGATACCGAACTCCACCTCCCCGAATCCGCCCTCGGTGATTCCCCTCGCCCGTACGGCGCGTGAGTTGAAGGAGATGGAAATCCGGGTGAAGCCGTACTGCGGGTCGACCCGGAACCTCACGGGTTTCGTGATGGTGAGCTTGCACTTCCCGTCGTAGCAGGCACGCAGGTTCGGGGCGGCCGTCTGCGCGCTCGCCCGTACCCGTTCCGGGGACGACTGCGGCGCGCCGGTGGCGGCCGTCCCGCCGGACAGGAGGGAGGCGAGCACGAGGAGGGCGGCGGTGGTCTGGACCATGGTCTTCCTTTCGTCGTTCCCCGCGCGACACGGCCCGGCGACCGTGTCGCCGCCCGGACTCCGCGGAGGTCGTACGCCGGCATGGAACCTGTCGAACCCGGCGGAAACCACGGGGTCCGCCTTGAGTCCCACTCTCTGACGGCACCGTTTCTTTTTCCAGGGGTATCTATTACATTTCAGCTTTTTTCAGCATTTGTCGTACATCTACTGTCCGTGGTTCCGACGTTTGACACGACCGGTGTGAGGGGGTGCGATCGACGGTCGTGACTACCTGTCGCAGGACGAAAGGGAGGCGGGGCACATGCACCGGACGAATTCCTCCACCAGTTTCCGCACGACCCGCCGCCGATGGTCCCGCCGCCACACGATGGCCAGCCTGCTCGGCGGCAACCCCGAGACCGGCAGGCAGACCACGTCGTCGCGCCGGTAGAGGCCCGCGTTCCCCTCAGAGATCAGCACCACGGCCCTTCCCGAGGCGACCACCTCGAACGCCTCCTCGGCGGTCTGTGCCTCCGCCCCCACCACGGCCGGGGCAGAGCGCTGCTCGTCGGCCAGCCAGAAGTCCCGCATCGGCCCGGACGAGACCGGCATGGCCACGAACGCCTCCGCCTCCAGCTCGGCGAACTCGATCTTGTCCCGTGAGGCCAGCCGGTGCCCGGAGGGCAGCGCCACCCATCGCTCCTCGGTGCTGACCACCTTCCAGTCGTAGTCGCCGCCGGGGAACGGCAGCCACGCCACCGCCACGTCGGCCTGCCCGTCCCCCAGCCCGACGGTCGGATCGCTCCAGGGCACCTGGCGGAAACGCAGGTCGTGTCCGGGCAGGGCCTCGGTAATGGACGGCACGATCCCGCGTCCGATCCGCGTCTGGAACCCGACGACCAGGATCCGGTCCTCGCGCGCCGCGGCCACGGCCCGCTGCGCGTCCTCCCACTGGGTGATGATCTGCCTGGCCACCGGCAGCAGCGCCGCCCCCGCCGCCGTCAGCGCGACCGTGCGGCGGTCGCGCTCGAACAGCCGGGTCCGCATCGACTGCTCCAGTTGCCTGATCTGCCTGCTCAGCGAGGGCTGCGCGATGAACAGCCGCTCGGTGGCCGCACGCGTGAAACTGAGCTCCTCGGCGACCGCCACGAAATAACGTAGATCCCGAATGTGGGCATCCATAGAAAAAAGCTATAACAGCCGGTCTTGGACGGAAAGAAGTACTGCGCCCCAGCATGAGGTGTCGACACATTCGAATCCGAGACGGGGTGCGATTCATGGGTTACGGCCATAGGGTCCTCGGCGGCGTCGCGATGCTGCTGATGGCGATGGTGGCGGTTCTGGCCGTTCCGGGGACGTCGTCCGCGGCGCCACGGGCCGACGTCCTCGCCTCCTACGAGGGAAAGAAGATCAACCTCACCAGGGACGGCTGGGGCGACGCCACGTCGTGCGTCGTCTTCTCCGGGAGCGACGTCCGGTGTTACGGCACGAACGCCGAGGCGAACGCCGCCGTGGGCCACACGGCGCCCGCCGGGGCGCAGGCGGAGGTGAACTGGGACTGCGCCACGTTCTGGCTCTGCCTGTACGAGCACGCGGACGGCCAGGGACGGCGGCTGAGTTTCAACGACGACTACTGGCACAACCTGTCCGGCTACGCCTTCGACAGGCACGTGTCCTCGTGGAGGAACGCCCAGACCTACGTGGAGTGGGGGGAACTGCAGGACTCGACCGACAAGGATGGGGGTTGTATCTGCACCATTCGCCTTTACGGCGGATTCCAGGAGAACCTGACCGGCACCGCGAATGACGTCATGAACTACGTGTACGGCTGACCGGACGGCTCCGGTCCGTGAAAGCCGGGGCGGGGGGCGGCGGGAGATCGGATCCCGCCGCCCCCCGCCCCGGCACGCGGGAGGAGTAGGATGGGAAGACCGAGGACATCTCGCGCGCCGGCATTCAGGCCGGCGTCGCCCAAGGCGATAGGCGACTCCGGTTCCCCGGGAACCGAGACGGGCCCGATCATGGCGCCGAAACGCTCTCCTCTCCACACGCTTCTCAACGCCGTCGCGGGCATGGACCACGGGGCCGCCCCCGAAATCTCCGCGAGCGCCGCCTCCGGCTCCACCGCGAGCGCCGCCTCACCGGCCCGCGTCAGCCTGGACCCCACCCTCGGCCGCAGGGGCGCCGTGGACGGGGGCTGGTGGCCGCGCTCCAGGGACGCCGCCGCGGAACTGCCCGGCCTCATCGCGGACATCGACCACCGCCTGAACCGGCCCGTCCTGCGGGTGGGGCTGCCGCTGGAGTCCTGGGACGACATCCCGCACCGCGTCGCCGCCCCCGGCCGCCAGGTCAAGGTCGGCTGGTTCCGTCACATGGACGCGCACACGGTCACCCTGATCGGCGCGAACACGGAACCCGTCACCCTGCGGGTCATCCCGCCGGACACCGAGGACGGCGCGGCCACCGACGCGCTGACCGCGGCCGCCTCGGGCGCCTCGGGCGCCTCGGGCGCCTGACCCTCACCACAGGGCGAGGGAACGCCGCAGGATCCCGGTGACGTCCTCCTCGGTGACCGGACGCGGCGCGGTGGTCAGCAGCCGCTGCTGCCTCATCGCCCCCTCGGCCAGCGCGGGGACGTCCGCCTCGGTGTAGCCGACACCGCCGACGCCGTTGGGCAGGCCGACGTCCCGCATCAGCCTCGTCAGCACGCCCGGCAGGAACTCGGCCGGGTCGTCCGGCCTGACGGCCGACGGGTCGAGCAGTTCGGCCGCGCGCAGGTGCCGTTCCGGCCGCGCCTCGAAGGTGAACCGGAACGCCTCCGGGGCGGTCAGGGCCACGGCCATGCCGTGCGGCACCATCGGCTCCCCGGCCGGGTAACCGCCGGGACGGAAGTCCCTGACGCGCCCGGCGATCGGGTAGGCGTTGGCGTGCGGGATGTGCACGCCCGCGTTGCCGAACCCCAGCCCGGCGAACGTCGCCGCCAGCGCCATCCGCGCCCTCGCGCCGGTGTCGTCCCCGTCGCGTACGGCGGTCCTGAAGGAGTGCGCGAGCAACTGCAGGGCCCGCTCGGACCACATGTCGGCCACCGGGTTCGAGCCGCAGTACGGCACCCGCTCCTCGGGCCGCTTGCGCTCGTAGGAGGTGTAGGGCCGGGCCGTGTAGCTCTCCAGCGCGTGGCAGAGGATGTCCATCCCGGATGCCGCGGTGACCTCGGGAGGCTGGGACATCGTCAGGTCGGGGTCGACGACCGCCAGCACCGGCCGGAGCCGGGCGTGGCTGATGCCGGTCTTGACCTTCAGCTCCAGCACGTCGAGCACACAGATCGTGGTGCTCTCCGCGCCGGTGCCGGTGGTCGTGGGCACCGCCACCAGCGGCCTGAGCGGCCGGGAGGGCGCCAGGCCGCCGCCCACCGGGGCGTTGACGTAGTCCATCAGCTCGCCGGGATTGGTGACGAGCAGGTTGACCGCCTTGGCCGTGTCGATGCTCGACCCGCCCCCGACGGCGACGAACGCGTCCCAGGGACCCGAGGCGCGGGCGTGCTCGACCGCCGCGAGCAGGCTCTCGTCCGTCGGCTCGACGCGTACGCCGTCGTACACCGACGCCTCCATGCCGAAGCCCGTGAGCTGCTCGGCGATCCGCGCCGGTGCCCCGGTCGCCGCCACCCCGGGGTCGGTGACGACGAGGACACGGCGGACGCCGTACTGCCCGAGATCGAAGCCGATCTCGGCCGAGGCGCCCGGCCCGAACTTCAGGGCGGGAGCGCCGTAGGTGAAGACGGACTCGGGATTGCCCGGAGCGGTGAACACACCCGGCTCCTCTCGCTGATCCTGCCGATGCCTGTGCCGATGCCTGTGCCGATGCCGGGCGGCGATCGTCGGACGCCGCCCACGCCAGTGAGAGTACTTCGTCCCTTTCCGCCCACCGACTCCGGCTTGCGGGCGACGGCAAGGGCTTTCGGGCGACGGCAAGAAGGACGCAAACCAATCGCAAGTCACGATCAATAGCATCGCCGCCATGACAAGAAGAACGATCATGCTGGCCGCCGCCGTCGCCGGGGCCGCCGTGCTGTCGGCCCAGCTCCCCGCCTCCGCCTCCGCCACCGCGCCGCTGCGCCTGCGCGGCGGACTGACCCTGGAGATCCCGGCCTCGTGGCGGGTGTACGGGACCGCCGACCGGGTCCGGGTGGTGACCGGAGCCTGCGCACGCCCCGGCGGCGGTTTCTTCCAGCCCCGATGCGACAGCTTCTGGGTCATGGGACCGGCGGCGCTGAAGAACGGGGGAGAGGGCGGAGTGCGCTACAACCCCGTCAACGGGCCGTTCTTCCCGGCGGGCGACGTGCCGCCCTGCCCGGTCAACCCCAGATACGGCCACGTCATCGGCAAGGCGATCGCGGTCGGCCACCGCGACATCGGCGCCGGGCACAGGGCGCACTACCGGGTGTGGCCGGGCCGGTGCGTCACGTACAACGGTGGCGAGCAGAAGTCGACGTTCAAGCAACGCGAGTGGTACCTGCCGACGTCGAAGACCCTCGTCATCGACAAGTGGGCCACCCCGGGCCTGGACAGGATTTTGAAGAACGCCGTATGGGCACGCTGACCGGCGCGTCATGGAGAACACCACCCAGGACCGCTGACCTGCGGCGCGCTACCCCGTCACCCTGAACCAGACCGACCCGCCCGTCCCGTCGCGGTACGTCCCCCACCCGGCCGCGACCGCCTCCACCAGCCACAGTCCCCGCCCGCCGTCGTCGTCCGTCCCCGGGACGCGCACGGCGGGCGCGCTCGCGTCCGAGCCCTCGTCGGTGACCTCCACGTGGACCGCCCCGGGAAGGCGGGCCACGTACACCGTCATCCTCCCGTCCGCCGTACGCCCGGAGTCGGAGTGGGTCACCGCGTTCGTGGCCAGCTCGCTCAGCAGGAGCAGCACGTCGTCGAGCGCCCCGGCCGTGACCCGCCCGGTCAGCAGGCCGCGTGCCCAGGCCCGCACCTCAGGCACGGCCGCCACCCGGCCGGGAAAGACCCTCCGCCACGCGCTGCACGGCCGGTTCGCGAGGCACGTCCCCGGGAGGGCGTCGTGGTCTCCCGCCCTTTCTCCGGGCGGTTCCTCCTCCGCCCTCACGTGGTCACCGCCGACCTGACGATGTCGGCCGCGTTGTCGGCCCCCGCCCACGCCCATTCCCCGCGCCGCCACAGCCGCGCCCACCACGGCCGCCAGACGTACGCCCACCCGCGGTGGCGCCGGACGACGGTGATCCGGGCCACCGTGCCGGAGGTCGAGTGGATCTCCAGGATCGGCTGCCCGGCCACCGGGAGGACGAGCGAGGTGCGCACCCCGAGACCGTGCAGGTCCCGGCCGAGCCGGGTCAGACGGACGAACCGCGCGTGCCGCTCGGCCGCCGTCACACTCCTGTCCTCCGGATGCCCCCGGCCGGCCCGCCCGAGGCGTGAAAGGTCGCCGTTCCGATCGTTCATCGCTCGTTCCCGTCCCTGCTCACAATGCCATTGGGCGCTTTCTTTCTCGCCCTGCCGAATCGACAGGACGTGTGCTTAGATTGCCCGTATGGCAGGTGAATTCAGGAGCGGATCGGCATCTCGCCGGATGACCCGGAATGACGCGTGAGGGATTCTCCATACCGATACCAGGAATGGCCGAAACGGCAAAAGTCTGTTTTCTCTGATTCAGGAGGAATGCGATGAGCGAGGACGTCCCCCCGGACCCGGGAACCCCCCGCGCGCGCTTCGCCGCCGAGATGCGCCGCCTGCGCGAGGCCGCCCAGCTCTCCCAGACCTCCGTGGCCGCGCGCCTCGGCTGCACCCGGGCCCAGGTGAGCCGCCTGGAGGGCGGCAGCCGCACACCGTCGAAGTACGACGCGGAACAGTTGGACCGCCTGTTCGGCTCAGGCGGTAGCACGCACTTCGCGGACCTGCGCAAACACATCATCGCCCGCCCCGGCGGCCCGGCCTGGTTCATCGGCTGGGCCGAGGAGATAGAACCCGTCGCCCTCGTCATCCGCTCCTGGGACCCGCTGCTCATCCCCGGCCTCCTGCAGACGGAGTCCTACGCGCGGCACATTTTCGCCAAGGAGCCTCGAATGACTCCAGAGGAGGCGGAAGGACGTGTCCAGGCGCGCGTGCGGCGCCAGTGGATCCTCGACAAGGACGACCCCCCGATGCTCTTGGTTCTCATCGATGCGGGCGTACTGCGCCGTCGGGTAGGTGGTGCGGAAGTGATGCGCGAGCAACTCGATCACTTGTTGAAGATGGCTGATAGGCCAACCATCTCCGTTCAGATCGTCGACCCGGAATGCCTCCCAGGGCTGGCAGGAGCTTTCATGATCGCCGAGCTTCCGATTGGGCAGGCGGACACCATCCATGCCGACTCTCCGGCTCAAGGGCACGTCACGACTGACTACGACACCGTAAGCTCCATCAGAAATCGATATGAAGCGATACGCCTATGGACTTATCCTGAGCATGCATCTCTTAAAATGATCGAAGAAGCGAGGCAGGGATGGACGTAAGTGCCGCTGTGTGGCGGAAGTCGTCGTTTTCCTCAGGCAACGGCGGACAGTGCGTGGAGGTCGCCACCAATATGCCCGGCGTGGTGGCGGTGCGTGACAGCAAGGACCCCGAGGGGCCGAAGCTGCTCTTCACTCCCGCCGGGTGGCGGTCCTTCGTCGGTGGTCTCACGTCAGGCGCGTTCGACCGACTGACCTGATCGCCTCTGGAAATCCGACGACCATCGTCGGATAGGGCTATTCCTCAAGCTTGGTGGTCACCTTGCTCGCCGGGGGAGCCTTGATGGAGACCTTCGTCCCCCAGCCGGTGAAGCGGGTGTCGACGGTGATGGTCCTGCCTTCCCAGCCCTCACTGTCGAATATGCCCGTCATCGGGTGGGAGGTGGTCAGACGCTGCGGGAGGCCGCCGCGGTTCACGGTGAGCTTGAAGGTCACCACGGTCTTGTCGCTCGACCGAAGCGGCAGGGAGGCCCGGAACCAGGGGGAGACCTTGGCGAGCCTGCCGAAGGTGACCTTGCCGGAATAGCTACTGCCTGCCCGTCTGGCGCCCTTGAGCAGGGTGGCCACGGTCGCCGGCTCCGCGACGTTCACGAGCTGCCCGAACCAGCCGCCGACGCCGCCGGTCATGCCGTCCGGATCCTTGTGCCAGCTCTTGCCCTTCGGCATCTTCTCGCGGTCCGATCCGCCCGAGGAGTAGCTCGTGGTGCCGATCCGGATCGTTCGCGCCGGGGCGAACATGCCCGTGGAACCCGCTCCGCCGTCCGCCTCGATGCCCGTCGAGCTGATGTCCGAGGCGACGATCCCGGTCTTGCCGAACTGGAAGGAACCGGTCCGCCGGAGGTAGGGACTTTTCCTGCCGTCCGAGGTCATGGTGCTGAAGTCGGTGAACTTCATGCCCTTGCCCGCCACGAACTGGCTTCTCAACGCCTTGACCGGGTCCGCGGGAGCGGCCTGGGCAGGGGCCGCGGCCACGACCGTGACGGCCGCGGCCATCGAGATGCCGGCGATTACTCGCTTCATGTGAATTCCTTGGTCACCCGGTGCGGAAGGGACATCCTTTCGGACCTTGATCACGACCACATCTCGGGAGTCCGCCTGTCCACCGGCCGCCGACGCACGGTGTCCGTCGATCGGCGTTCCGGTCGCTTGCCCGCCGCGACGAACATCGCCGTCCACACGGTGAGCATCGACCGGCCGCACATGGCCGTGAACGTCGCCGTCGATCCTTCCCGATAGCGTCCGGTCTCCAGGAGGCACACCGCCTCCTCATCCACCGTGAACGGATGTGAGTTCCCTGCCCGACGGCCTCCGAGACCCGGAGAGCCCCACACGCAGAACGGCGTCTCCCGCTCCCCGGCGAACCTGCCGACGATGGCCCGCCGCCGGTGGACCATGCGGCACCCGTTCACCACGGCCGTCCGCAGGTAGGGCAGCACCCGATCATGGTCGGCCAGTCGGCTCCACCGGCGATGGAGCGCCGCGAAGGCGTCCTGGACGACGTCCTCGGCCGTCTCCTGGTTCCCCACCAGCAGGAACGCCAGGCGGACCAGGCCGAGCCGGTGGGTCGAGAACAACCTGGCCACGACGGTGTCGCCCGTGTTCTCAGCGGACCCCCGCTCCGGTGGTGGTTCCACTACCGCTCGTCGAATCTCAGATCGCATACCTCTTCCATGCGCGGCCCGCCGTCCAGGTTGCTTCGTACAACCGAAATGGAGTACGAACCCACCCGGGGCGAGGGGGCCTTCACCGCCCGCGCGATGGTCCACGCGTCATCGGCGCCCACCTCGACCGAGTCTTCACCGTCTCCCGCTGACATCGCCGGCCGCGGCCGGCGAGGATCTTTTTCCCCGGCTCGTCCTCGCCGGGTGGGCGCACCCGCCGAAACGAACGATCGTGGACGGGAAGACGTCCGCTGGAGCGAGCGAGCGAGCGAGCGGGCGGGCGGGCGAGGCTCGGGCCGACCGTCTACGTCTCCACCGGCGCTGCAAACGCCGCGCCGATCACTTCGCGTCCTTCGTCGCTGTCGCTGTCGTATGACCGGACGAGTCACCCTCTCGGCGCGGCGGCGGGTCGGAGCGTTGACGATCGTCGGCGAGGGCGGCCCTGAGCCGGTCGTGTCTGAACTGGTAGCTGGCTCCGGCGGTGCGCAGCACATGACGTCGGCGGGCGTCCTCGAGGAACCACATCCCCCGCAGGGGGAACAGCCTGCGCATCCGGAGCTGGGCGAAGAGCAGGCCGGTGCGCCAGATGTCGGAGATCGCCGCGATGGAACCGAGAGCGATCATGACGCCGAACCCGACGGCGGCGACGATCCCGGCCGACAGGCCGTGGGTGCGGCCGTTCTGGAAGCCCAGCGCCACGCCGATGGGGATCGCGGTGCTGCACGCCACCAGCAGGGCGCGCCGGCGGTCCAGGCGCCGGCGCGTGCCGGGAGTGGGCGGGGTGTCGATGTCGGCGATCGGGCGGGCCAGGCTGACCATGAGCCCGAACCCGAAGGCGGTGATCAGCCCGGCGAACGTCCCGTGCGGCGGCGTCTTGCTCAGGCCGTAGGCCAGCCCGATCGGCCCCCCGATGGTCGCGGCGGCCAGCAGATCGACGCCGCCCGGACGCGGCCTGCTCCACCGGGAGCCGGTGCCGGACGTGGGGCGGACGCGGGTGGCCGCGTGCCCGGCGGCGGCCGCCGCGACGATCCCCGCGACCAGGCCGTAGGAGTAGGTGCTCTGGTTGCCCACGGCCATCGTCACCACCATGAGGATCGTCAGTCCGACCGCGGCGTTGAACGCCGGGCGCGGCCGTCTGCGCAGCAGGCGGGCGGGCCGCCCGCCGAAGGCGGTGCCGAGCCTGTCCGTCCAGTCGGGGCGGGGATCACGCAGTTCGGAGATCAGGCCGGCCAGTAACCCGAAACACCCGCCCATGAGGGCGCCGTACCACACGCCGAACGTCGTTCCGGTGTTACCGGCGACCGCGTACCGCCCGATCGGGCCGAACACCACGGCGCCGATCCCGCTCGTCAACAGCGTTCCGGCGAGGGCGTTGATCAGGCAGCGCTCCCACATCGGTGCCCAGTGGTGCATCCGCCACCACGCCAGGTCGCCGCGGCCCATCCGGGTGGCCAGGAAGCCGAGCCACCCGCGGGCCTGCTCCGCGGAAGGGCCGGGCCGGTGGGGCGGGTAGGCGGTGAGGACGACGCGATCGAGCAGGTAGTCCTCGGCCTGCTCGCGCGTGGTGAAGCGGCCCGGCTGGAGCAGACCGGCGGCGGCGTGCGGGTCCTCACGCAGGAGGGTGAGGGTCAGCGGCGTGTCCAGTGCCCGGCTGACCGGGTCGTCGGGGTGCCGCCGGAGACGGTCGACCAGTTGGTTCACGGGATCGTCGTGGACGGGTGGGTCCGGCCGGTGGTCCTGCAGATATCTGATCGCCTGCTCGCCCGCGACCGGCAGGAGCTCCACCGCCGCGGCGCCGTGCAGCGGCCCGGTCCGGTCCCGCACGGCGGTGGCGAAGTCGTCGGTGCGGGCCAGCACCAGCAGCCGGAAGGAACGACGCTGCCGGTTGATGTGCCGCAACGCCTGGACCTGGCGAGACCGGTCCATCTCGTCGAAGCCGTCCAGGAGCAGCGAGACCATGCCGTGGCGAACCAGTTCGCCCGCCGCGTCCGGGCCGTACTCGGGCGAGGCGAGGAAGGTGTAGGCGGTGGCGAGTTGCCGGGCGAACCAGTCACCGAGACCGTGGCGGCGAGGGTCCCAGTCGCAGGCGTTCAGCAGCACCGGGACCGGCGTGTTCATGGCCTGCGGGAGGGTCAGGCGGACCCGATGGTCCAGCGCCTCCAGCAGCAACAGGATGGCCGTCGCGCTCTTGCCGGTGCCGTAGTGCCCCATGACGACGATGCGGCCGGAGCCCAGCCCCGCGTACAGGTCGAACAACTCGGCGAGCCCACCGCCCTCGACGGCCTGCGCCGTCGCCTGCCGGGTGCCGGGCAGCGGCGTGAAGCGGGGGCGCCGCGGATCGTCCAGGGCCACCCGCAACCGGCCGGCGACGGGCCGGGAGGTTCTCACCCAGCGCGGTGGGATCGGCGGCGGGTTGTCCAACCCGCGATCGGCCGCCTCGTCCTCCCACTGCGCCCGCAACCTTCGTGCCAGCGCGTTGGCCGCCTTGGCCAGCCGGACGCGATCCTCGTCCTCGGACGCCGTCCCTGGGAGAGGAATGTCGTCGGGATCCGGGCAGCATCGTTCCTGGACGAGGGTCGGGGGAGACGCGGCCATTTCCGGACACCTTTCCTCCGGTGGGCCGGTTTTGAACTCCTCCTTCTTATCACGTGCGGTGTCTGCCGTTTCGTCCCTTCTGTCAGGTATCGATACGGAGACGCCGCGCGCGCCCGTGCCGCGAGCACGGGCGTCGGCGGTGTCGTACACCTTGGCTTCGGCGGACAGGGTCCTCCCCGAGCCGGCGGGGTCCGCTTCGCGCATCGTCCACGCATGATGAGCGCGGCGCGCGAGGTCGAGAAAGTCGGTGTGCTCGCCGTGCCCAATGTCCAGTCCCGCCCGGACGAGCACGGAGGAGATCAATGTCTGACGCGGGAAATGCCGCTCCTTGCGCCAGTGCCCGATGGTGGAGGGGCTCAGGTCCAGCGCCTTGGCGAGGTCGATGTCCAACGGCTTTCCGTCGCCGCCACGACGGGCCTGCCGTCGTCTCACGTGCTCCGAGCGCCGCGCCGCCTCCTCCACATACCCGAAGAAGCGGCCGAAGAACTCCGCGATCGCATCATCTTCCTCACTCGATGTCCGATTAGTTCCGACCATGCCTCGTTCGACTCCCTGGTTCTCGATGGGCAAGTCCGGATATTTCCTCTCCACCGTATCGCGTCTCGGCGCCTCACCGCTTCTCCCGCGGAACGCGTCCGGCCACGGCCCGCAAACACGATTTCATTTGCAATGCAATTGCGTCCGGCCAGGTCACGGGCGTTGCCATTTGCATTTGTGCTCTTTTTTGCGAAAGGTCTTTACGATTCGAGCCGAGCGATGATCTCCTTTCTCGGGAAGCCGGTCGGGCGGCTTCCGGCCGAATGGTTCGACCCGGGTGATTGAAATACCCGGCCGTCGGCGAATCCGCCGGAAACGCCGCCCGCGCAGGAACACAAAAGGAGAATGGAAATGCAGAGCACTGGGAAGGCCAGATGGGCCGCCGCTTCGATCGCGGCGGCGGCGGCTCTCGCCGGCAGCCTCACGATGACGGCGTCCGCGTCCGCCGAGGCCGCCGTCACGCCCGCGGCGGGGACGGCGGTCGCGCTCCAGGCCAAGGTGGCCGCGGCGCCGTGCGGTCTCAGCCACTCGACGGGTGACGTGCCCGGCGGCCCCTTGAAGATCGTCTACTACACGATTCGCAACTGTCACTCCTACACGGTCCAGCGCAAGCTGGACATCGCCGGGACCACGGACGGGCCGTGTCACACCATCGGCGGCGGGGGGACCGTCTCGTCGACGCGCGTCATCGCGGGCTGGGCGAGCGTCAGAGGGATGAAGGCCTGCTGAGTCCCCGCACCAGGCGCTGAGGGCGTGACTCATCCGCTGCCGCCGGCCAGCCGGCCGGATGAGTCACGCCCCGAACCCTCGTCCCTCGCCGCCCCGATATCCGGTGGCGGGCCCGGGCGCCGGCGGTGAGGATTCCGGTATGCGCGTCCTTCTGGAGACCGGCCGGCTCGTGCTGCGAGCGTTCACCGAGGCCGACACGGACCACCTGCTCGCCCTGGACGACGACCCCGAGGTGATGCGCCTCATCAACGGGGGCCGGCCGGCGAGTCGCGAGGAGATCCGGACGAGGACCCTGCCTCGGCTCCTCCACGACCATCCGTCCTTCGGTACGCGCGGTTACTGGGCCGCGGAGGAGAGGGCCACCGGCGCCTTCCTCGGCTGGTTCGAGTTCCGCCCCCTGGACGACCACAGTGCCCGCGTGGTCGAACTCGGCTACCGCCTCAACAGGGCCTCCTGGGGTGCCGGTCATGCCACGGAGGGAGCGCGGGCCCTGATCCGCAAGGGCTTCACGGAGCTCGGCGTGGAGCGGGTGACCGCGAACACCATGGCCGTCAACACGCGATCCCGGCGTGTGATGGAGAAGGCCGGCCTGACGTACGTCCGGAGCTTCACGGGGGACTGGCCGGAGGCGATCGAGGGTTCCGAGCACGGCGAGGTCGAGTACGAAATCACCCGGGAGGGATGGGAGCGGCTCCGTCGGCCCGGCGGAACGGGGTCACCTGCACGGGCACGGTGAGTTCCTCCGCGACGCACGCCGTACGGGACCCCGGGTTCGTTCCCGACCGGAGCCTCAGAGCCTGCCGAGCCCGCGGGCCAGGACGGTGGCGGTCTTCGCGATGGTCGGGTTGTCGGTGGGAAGGCCCGGGGCGCGGTTGGTGTAGATCGCCATGATGATCGGAGCCGCGCCCTTGGCGGGCCAGACGACGGCGATGTCGTTCCCGCCGCCGAATCCGTCGGAGTTGGTTCCGGTCTTGTCGCCGACGGTCCAGCTCCTGGGAAGGCCCGCCCGGATGCGCTCGGCACCGGTCGTGTTCGCGAGCAGCCAGGCGACGAACCGCTCGCGGTCCTTCGCGTGCAACGCCCGGCCGGTCGTGAGCACGCGCAGGTCGCGGCCGATGGCCGCGGGCGTGGTGGTGTCGCGCCTGTCCTTCGGGGTCCAGTCGTTGAGCCCGGGATGCCGCCGGTCCATCCGGGAGACCGGGTCCTTCAGGTGGCGGAAGTACCTCGTCAGACCGGCGGGCCCGCCGACCAGCCCGAGCAGCAGGTTGGACGCGGTGCCGTCGCTCTGGTTCATGGCCGCCTCGCACAGCCGGGTGACGGTCAGGCCGTCCTTGACGTGCTTCTCGGTGACCGGCGAGTTGGGTGTCATGTCGGCGGCCGTCCACCTGATGACCCTGTCCATCAGGCCGGGTTCGGAGGTGCGCGCCCTGTGCAGCACGCTCGCGCACAGGGGCGCCTTGAAGGTCGACAGCATCGGGAAACGCTCGCCCGCCCGGTACGTCACCGTCCTGCCGGTCGCCGTGTCCAGGGCGTACGCGCCGATGCGCCCCCTGAAGGACGCCTCCAGCCCGCGCAGCTCCTTCCCGGCCCGGGCCTCTGCCGAAACCGAGCCCCTCGTCCCGGCCGGGGTCGTACCCGCGCCGGGGGTGCCGCCCGGCGACGGCGTCGGCGGTTCGGCGGGCCGGGACGGGGCCGGCGGCCGATGGCCGGCGACGGTGGCCGTACACGCGGAGAGCGCACCGGCCGCGATGACGGAGGTCACCATGACGGCGATCGACCGCGGGAACCGCGCGTGATTCATGATCTGTAGGACGCGCGGGGCACCACCCGGGTTCCTGGCCGCGTCGACCCGGGCGCGCGGGTGTCGTCGACGCCCGCACGCCCGGCGTTGTGGACCGGCACGCTCCCGTCGCCCCCGCCGGGTCCGTGCCGGGGAGGCGGTCAGGCGGACGGCTGCTCGTCGATGGAGTCGACCCGGTCGGGGTAGAAGGCGACGTGGTCCTTGATCTCGGCGACGGCCGGGTGCGGCGACTCGTAGACCCACAGCGCGTCCGCCACCCGGTTGCCGTCCACCGTGACGGTGTAGTAGCTGGCGTCGCCCTTGAACGGGCAGTAGGTGGCGGTGTCGGTCCGCTCCAGCAGCGAGCGGTCGACGTCGCCGATCGGGATGTACTGAACGGGCGGGTACGACGCCTCCTGCAGCGTCAGCACGCGCTGCGAGTCGGCGACCACGCGGCCGGAGACCGAGACGACGACCCGGGCCGGGTTCGCCGTGATCGTGATCGGATGCTTGGCGCTGGGCTGCAGAACGGGCTTGTCGGTCATGACGGGCACCCCTTTCTCTCACGACCAGTCTGCCGCAGCCCGTCTCCGGAGCACCGGTCCCCTCCGCCTCAGGGCCGGGTGACGAGGAAGCACGCCGGGCAGGGCCGGGGGGCGGGTCACGCGCCGGCGGCGGGGCGTGCCGGCACGGAACCGGGAAGGGTCCGCATCAGGTGGACGGCCAGGAGGCCGGCCCAGCAGAGGCCGACCGTGATCGAGATCCGCTGCAGCAGGCCACCGAGGGCGACGAGGTTCTCCTCCCCGGAGAATCCCATCCCGGCGAGCACGAACAGGACGATGAACACCAGCCCGCAGACCGCCGAGCAGACCGCCCAGCCGGGCTCGCCCCACCCGGCGAAGCGGCGGGCGAACACGAAGCACGCGGCGGCCAGCGCGGCGAAGAAGAGCAGCGAGAACGGCACGTCGTGAAGCCGTCCCTGCCAGGTGGAGACGCCGTGCGCGGGCGTGCCGGGCGGGTAGCCGCCGACCGGATCGGTGCGGAAGACACCGGCGCCGATCAACCCGATCGCGGACGCCCCGATCAACCTCGGCCCCCAGACGGAGCGCCGTCCGGACGCGAGGAGGTCCCGGCGCAGGCCGACGGCGAAGACCAGCAGCAGCAGGCCGGTGACGAGGAAGTTGGCGACCTGTGCCCATCCGTACGGGCCCAGGGCCAGCGAGCTGACCGGATGGCGCATCGGGTCGTAACCGGGGCGGGCGGCCCCCTCGATCAGGAAGGCGGTGACGAACACGGGGCCGCCGGCCGCTCCGCACAGGTAGGGGAGGGTGGCGCGTGGCGTCCTGGCCGTGCTCTCTGCCGGGGTGCGCATCGGTCCTCCTGTGAAGAGACGTCCCGGGTGTCCGGGCGGAGACGCCGGGCGCGTCTCATGAACGCCGTACCCACCTGCCCGGCGGGGCGAAGCCGATGCGCGGCCGCGACGTGCGCCGTGGACCCGGAACCCCGCCGCTTCCCCCGGGCGCCCGTCCCCGCCCCGCGCCGATCAGGCGGGGCCGACGCCCGAGATCCGGTAGCGGACCACGTCGGCGTCGCGGATCATCGCCGACTGGCCGTCGTCCGGCCCGGAACCCCGGAAGGCCTCCAGGGACTCCTCCGACTCCCACCGCTCGTAGACGTTGATCCGGCCCGCCTCGACGAGGTCGGCGCCGAGCGTGAAGTCGAGGCAGCCGGACGCGGCGCGGGCCTGCTCGACCACGTTCACGCATCCCCGCAGGTAGTCGTCGCGGGCGCCGGGATCGACGCGGATCCACCCTGAAATAATGATCATGCCGCCACCGTACGGCCCGCCACCGACAGAACCACCGGCGCACGTGAGCCGCCCACCGGCTGTTTGGTGGTTTGTGTCTGTTTGGGTCATTTGTGTCTTATTGTACATGTTTGTCTGTGGTGGGATTTGACGTGATGAAGCGTCTCGGGCCGATGCCGGGCTCGGTAGCCTAAACGCGTGCTTACCAGGCTGGAAGTTCAGGGTTTCAAAAATCTGCTGGATGTATCCGTTGAATTCGGTCCGTTTACCTGTATAGCGGGTGAAAACGGTATCGGTAAGTCCAACCTGTTCGATGTGGTCGAGTTCCTCGCGCACCTGGCGAGTGAGCCGCTCGCCGAGGCGGCTCAACGCGTCCGCAGTTCCTCCGGGTCGAAAGGCGGAGATCCGAGAGACCTGTTCTGGGATGGATACAGGGATCATCAGCGGGAGATATCCCTGGCCGCCGAGATGATCGTCCAGCGTAACGTGGAGGACGACCTGGGAGCTCCGGCGAAGGCCACGACGACCTTCCTGCGCTACGAGATCACTCTTGGCTATTCCATCCCCGAAGGGGAGGGGAGCGTCGGGAAACTGACCCTGGAAAGGGAGGTCCTCCGGCACATCAACAAGGGGGACGCCTCCAAACATCTCCGCTTCCCCCACAGTGCCAAGCACTTTCGCAACGCGGTCCTTCAGGGACAGCGCAGTGGTGGCCCGTTCCTGTCCACGGAGCAACGCGACATAGGGACCATCATCAATGTCCACGGGGACGGCGGCAGCTTCGGGCGACCGCAGCCTCGTTCGGCCGCCAGGGCGGGCCGTACGGTTCTCAGCACGGTCACGACGAACGACTACCCGACCATCCTGGCGGCTCGCCGGGAGATGCAGAGCTGGCGGCGGCTGGCACTGGAGCCTTCCGCGTTGCGAGCGCCGGACAGTTTCTCCGCCCCCAGAACGATGCGTACGGACGGCCGCCATCTCGCCGCCACGCTTTACCGGATCGCCTCCGAAAGCTCGAAGTATCCGTCCGAGGCGGAACCGCTCGATCCCGATGCGATCTATGCGGAGGTCGCGGACCGGCTGTCGGATCTGACCGGCGTGCGAGTGGAGAGCCTTCGGGTCCAGCCGGATCAGGTGCGGGAGGTCTTCACCCTCTTCCTGCGTGAGCGAGGGGGGCTTCAGCTGCCCGCCAGGGCGCTTTCGGAGGGGACGTTGAGGTTCCTGGCTCTGTGCGTGCTGCTCGAAGATCCGACGGTGACCGGCCTGATCTGCATGGAGGAGCCCGAGAACGGCATCCACCCCGCCAACCTGCCTGCCATGGTGAGGCTGGTGCAGGACCTGGCGGTGAACCCGAAAGAAGCTCCCGACCTGGACAACCCCTTCCGGCAGATAATCATCAACACCCATTCTCCGTGGGTGGTGCAGCTATGCAATCCGAACGACCTCCTCCTGGCGGACGTGCGGCCGCACAGAACGGCCGACGGCGAGATGGCCACCGCTCTCTCCTTGCTGCCGTTCGAGAACTCCTGGCGGTCGTCGGTGGATCGCGTCTCCTTTTCCCGAGCCGACGTGACCTCCTACCTTGCGGCACCTCCCGGCGCGCAGTTGACCCTTCCCATGGAAATGATCTAGTGACCAAGACACTTTCGGGACTCTTCATCGCAGAAGGCAGCTCGGATCTTCCGTTGGCCGCCATCGTGGAATTCCTGTTCGCGGAACGAGGTCGAAACGTCAGACTGAGCACACCGAACTACGAATCTCTCCAGAAGGTCGACAAGGACGTCAGATCCAAGCTGGTGGCAGGTGCCCGTTTGATGGGCAAGCCGTTCGACGTGGCGGTCGTGCATCGGGACGCCGACAACGCCGGTCGGCAGGCAAGGTGTGACGAGATCGTCAGGGCCGTGGCATCTTCAGGGGTCTCCTGCGCGTTGGTACCGGTCATCCCCGTGAAGATGACCGAAGCGTGGCTCCTGCTCGACGAGGGGGAGATCCGAAAGGTCGCCGGAAATCCGAACGGCCGGGAAGACCTTGGACTACCCAAGATCCATGAGGTCGAAGGGTTGTCCGATCCGAAGTCGTTCCTGCGGGAATGCCTGGTGAGGGCGGCGAGCGTCAGAGGCCGGAAGCGGCAGGCCGCGGTCAGTCGTTTTCCGCAGCACAGAAGGCAGCTTCTGGAGCGGCTGGATCTCGAAGGGCCGGTCACCCGCCTGTCCGGCTGGAAGAGCCTGATAGACGATATCGAGAGATTCATCGACTCGTGTTCCCGTCAGGGATCCGCCGGTGGCCGTACGCCGTGAAGGGGACCGGGGGCGCGGTCTTCCCGGTGCGGGCCGAGTCCTCCGTCCGCGCCTGATGGGCGGAAGGACGCGGTCGTGGACCGCTCCGCGGCGGCGCGCATATCGGGCGCCTGCCGGGCACGTAGGATCCGACGGCCGGGCAGGTGCGGCGGGGACGAGGACGGCGAGGGCACGGTGTGAGTTTTGATCTCGGAGTCTGGCTCGGAGCCGAACCGCTCACCGCGGCCGAGGCCCTCCGCCGGTACCTCGTCCGGAGCGGGAGCGAGGTCGCCCACGGTGAGCCGAGCCCGGAGACGGCGGCCTTCTACGAGGAGCTGACGTCGGTCTTCCCCGACCTGACCGCCGAGAACTACGCGACCTCGCCGTGGTCGGAGCCGCTGACCGTGGGGGAGGACTTCGTGCTGATGAGCGCGGTCTTCCCCCGGGCGGGGGAGGTGTGCCGGACGGTGCTGGAGATGTCCTGGCGGCACCCTCTGGTGATCTTCGAGCCGTAGGGGTGCCGCAGGAGCCCAGGAAGGCCGCTTCGAGCGCTTCGGGTCGTACGACGAAACGGCGCCGGGCGGCGGGACGGGCAAGGTCAGCGGCTGACCGCGTCGCCGGACGGGCGCAGCATGCTCAGGTCGGAGCGGCGGGGGAGGCTCTCCCAGTCGCCGTCGGCGGTGACCGCGAAGGCCCCGGCGGCCGACGCCGTGGCCAGGCGCTCCTCGGGACCGGCTCCGGCGAGGGTCTCGGCGATCCAGCCGGCGGCGAAGGCGTCCCCGGCGCCCACCGGGTCGACCTCGGTGACCCGGTGCGGCTCGGCGTGCCGTACGACGCCGTCGGAGAGCTCCATCGCGCCCAGCGAGCCGCGCTTGACGAGGATGTGGCGCGGGCCCAGCTCGGACAGGGCGCGGGCCAGGGAGAGCTGGTCGTCGCCCTCGACGACCAGGCGGGCCTCGGCCTCGGTCGCGAACACGACGTCCACCCCCGGGACGATCTCCTTCAGCGCGGCGGACGCCTCGGCGGGCGCCCACAGCGCCCGGCGGTAGTTGACGTCCATCGACACGGTCACGCCCGCGTCGCGGGCCTCGGCGATCGCGGCCCGCACCGTCTCGGCGGCGGACGCCGACAGCGCCGGTGTGATGCCGGTGACGTGCAGCACGCGGGCCGAACGGATCAGCGGGACGTCCAGGTCGGCGGGGCAGAGCCGGGAACCGGCGCTCGCCGAGCGGTAGTAGCGCACGTCCACCGCCTCGGCCGTGCGCCTGCTCTTGATCATCAGCCCGGTGGGCGCGTCCGGGTCGACCCGCATCCCCCGCACGTCGACGCCCTCGCCGGCCAGCGTCGAGCGGAGCAGCCCGCCGAACTCGTCGTCGCCCACCCTGCCGATCCAGGCCGCCCGCCCGCCGAGCCTGGACACGCCGATGGCCACGTTCGACTCCGCGCCCCCCACGCCGAGCCCGAAGTCACGGGCGTGCCTGAGCGGGCCGGTGCGCCGCGCGCTGAACAGTGCCATGCTCTCGCCGAGCGTGACCAGGTCGGTCATGAAGGGGGCTCCTCACGCAGCGGGACCGGTGGCCGGCCGTGCCCGGCGGTCCGTCGGGTCTCCGGCGCGATCCGGTACGTCGAATACCAGGTCACGGGAGTGGATAGCGCTTTCTTGCGGCCACTGTGCAGCATAACGTCCCCCCTCCGGCGGCGGCCGACCGGCGTCGATCTTCCCTCGTCGCCGGGTCCGCCCGCCGGGCCGGGCCGCCCGGTCCGCTCACCGAGGCCCGTCCGCCGCGATCCGCCCCGTACCGATAATTTTTGCTTGGTCCAGGGCACAACTGTCCCTCGGGGTGCTTGACAGGCCAAAATTGATCCGTGGTCAGGATCGGATCGGTAGAGATGAACGATTGCGAGCAGGGGAAGCTTCCGCCCGTTCTGAGCCAGTTGTTCGCTGACGGAGCCGACGGAGCCGACGGAGCCCGCGGAGCCCGCGGGATCGGTGGGGGTGAGGGCCGGAGGCTCTCGGTGGACCTGCCGCCGGGTGAGCTCGTCTGGCCCGACCCCGGTTACGCTCAGCTCGCCATCCGTCACCGTCCGGCCTTCTGGCTCAGTGAGGTGACGGTCTCGGGGGAGTACTGGGCGCGGCTGCGGGCCGAGCACGAGCGGTCGGGACTGTGGCCGGTGCTGCTGGAGGACTCGGTCCAGCCCTGGTCGGCCGGTCAGATCGCCCCGGACGCGGCGACCGAGATCGACAACTACCACGTCGAGGCGTTCATGGCCGAGGTGTGGTCCGACTGGATCGCCAGGGCCCACGTCGACCAGCTCGAACTGCTCGACCCCTTCGGGCCGGAGTGCCCCGGCCCGGCCCCCGCGGGCAGGCTCGCCGCCGACCCCGGGGTGGTGGCCGACTGGTACGCGGGGCTGGTGGCCGAGCGCAGGACGCCGCTCGGGCTCGTCGCGGTCGAGCGCGGGGCCGACGCCCTGGCCGTCATGGGCTGGCAGGGGGCGCTGAACCACAACGAGTGGATGGTCCCGCTGGCCGCCGTCGTGCGGAGCTGGGAGGACAGGTTCGGGGTGCGGGTGGTGGGGATGGGGTTCAACACCCTCGACGTCAGCGTCGCGGCCCCGCCGACGACCTTCGAGCACGCCCTGCAGGTCGCCGCGGAGCACTGGACGTTCTGCCCCGACAGCATCATCCAGGGCGCGGGGACCCTCGTCGACTACGCCGAGCAGATCAAGGGCAGGAACGCCTGGTCGTTCTGGTGGGACTGATCGCGGACGCGTCCGGGGCGCCGTCGTCCCCGTACGGGACGGGGCTGAGGGGCGGCGGGGCATGCCCGAGAACAAACCTCCATGTTGAGTGCTTTAGGGGAGTTTTTGCCAACTAGGTAGATCTTCTGGGGTTTTCGTGGCCTTTGCTTTGCTTTGTCTGGTTTCCGTGGGTAGTGTCCCCTGTTATCGGCCGGTGACCTGCCCTTCACAAGAGGGAGCGACCGGCCGACGTCGAATCCCGAGAGCCCTCAGGGCCACGGGAACCGGGGACCCAATTTCCGGGGTGAATCCGCCGCGAGCACGCGGCGGTAGGGCAACTCCACCGCCCGAACCCGTCAGCTAACCCGGTAGACGAGATGGAGAGGAGACCCCCTCATGGACGACCGCGTCACCGCGTCGGTGCACCCCCTGTCCGCGCCGACCCCCTGAAACTTCCCCCTGCCCCCCGTCCCCCACATCTCTCGCGCCGCGCCTGATCGCGGCACCTCCCGGCGGCGCTCTACGTAACGACTGGATCTATCCGGTTACGTCCTCATCCCGATGAGCCCGTCCTCGCCCGTGCGCCCCTTATCGGCGTGTCGCACGCGGTAGCCCCGTTCCCTCGCGAAAGAGCCTTTTCCCCATGCGCCTCTTTTTCGGCATGTACAAAAACCGCCTGGCCGCCGCCACCCTCGTCGGTGCGAGCGTGCTGGCCTCCGCCGGTGTCGCCTCGGCGATACCTTCCACCCCCGGCTTCGCCGCCACCGCCCCCGCTGCGGCCGGCCCCGAGGACGGCGTCGAGGCCGTCCTCCTCCACGGCTCCACCACGGCCTCCTACTTCTGGGACGACTCCTCGGGCCGCGCCGGCGACACCGGCCTGCCGGCCAGTGGCAAGCCGATGCAGAAGGGCATGATCGCCAGCCCGAGCTGGCCGCTGCTCACCGAGGGCTACATCCTCTACAAGGGCAAGCGCGCCAAGTTCTTCGTCGGCGACCGCGGCCCCGGAGTGCCCTCCAACCGGGGCATCATGCTCGACATCGACGCCAAGACCTTCGCCGACCTGACCGGCGGCACGTTCAACGCCGGCACGCTCGGCGTGGACGGCAACGGCGGCATGGGCCACATCGACGTCGAGTACGTCATCACCCGGTGGGGCGACGGCGTGGGCAGGAAGAACCACCCCGTGGCCTTCTCCACCGGTGCCTGGGGCCGCAAGGACCCCAGCCCCGCCAAGCCGCCCCAGACCGTGCTGGCCAAGTCCGGGCGTCCGCAGAAGCCCGTCGAGACCGAGCGCGTGAGCGCCGCCCCGATGTCGGCGTCCGTCAAGCCCAAGATCACGGCTGACGCCCTCTCGGCCCCCGGATGGACCGTGCGGGAGCCGGGCGCCATCGTCTGGTGACGGGTCGCCCCGGCCCGTCCGGGGCCACCCGCCGGTGCCGGAGCCATTCCAGAATGGCATTCTGTTCCGCAGGATCAACAGGAGGAGTGCCATGACGACTCTGCGGACCCGGGCGAACGGCATCGAGATCGCCTACGACACCTTCGGCTCCCCGGAGGGGCGACCCCTCCTTCTGATCATGGGGCTCGGTTCCCAGATGATCCAGTGGGACGAGGACTTCTGCCGCCTGCTCGCCGAACGCGGACATCACGTGGTGCGCTTCGACAACCGCGACGTCGGCGAGAGCACCCACCTGCACGAGGCGGGAGGACCCGGAGGGGGCTGGAACGGCCGGGTCCCCTACCGGCTGGACGACATGGCCGACGACGCCGCCGGCCTGCTGGAGGCGCTCGGCCTGGAATCCGCCCACGTGGCCGGCGTATCGATGGGCGGGATGATCGCGCAGGCGCTGGCGATCCGCCACCCGCGCCGGGTGCGCAGCCTCACCTCGATGATGTCCACCCCCAGCCCGCAGGCGGCGCCCCCGACCGAGGCCGCGATGGCGGCGCTCATGGCACCGCCCGCGCCGGACCGCGAGGCCGCGATCCGGCGGACCGTCACGACCTGGGAGGTCATCGGGTCGCCCGGCTACCCGGCCGACCGCGAGCGGATCGCGGAGGTCGCCGCCCTGAGCTACGACAGGGCCTACGACCCGGCGGGCACGACCAGGCAACTGGCCGCGATCATGGCCTCCGGGGACCGCGCCCCGCTGCTGGCGAGGCTGACGGTGCCGACGCTCGTCCTGCACGGCGAGGACGACCAGCTCATCCCGCTCTCCGGAGGGATCGCCACGGCCGAGGCGATCCCGGGCGCGCGCCTGCTGACCTTCCCCGGCATGGGCCACGACCTGCCCCGCGAGCTCTGGCCCTCCTTCGCCGACGCGATCGAGGAGCTCACCGGCTCCGCCGAGCGGGCCGCCGCCCCCGCGCGGTGAGACCTCGCGGCCCGCGCCCCGGGCGCGGGCCGGCCCGGCTCATACCTCGATCTTCTCCTCGATGCTCCGGAGGGTGTGCCGGGCGAGCGCCAGGTTGGCCCGGCTGCGGTCGAGGGCCAGGTACATGAAGAGCCCCTTGCCGCTCCGGCCGGTGAGCGGGCGGATCACGTGGTACTGGGTGCCGAGCGTGATGAGGATGTCCTCGATGCCGTCCTTGAGGCCGAGCGACTCCATGGTCCGCATCTTGGCCTTGACGACCTCGGTGTTGCCGGCCGCGGCCACCTGGAGGTCGAGATCCTTGGAGCCGCCGAGCGCGCCCAGCGCCATCCCGCTGTTGTAGTCGACGACGACCGCGCCGACGGCGCCGTCGATCGCCATCATCTCCTTGAGAGAGATGTCCATGTTGCCCATTCCTGCCTCCACTCACTGAATGTCGTTCACTGGGTCGTCGATGTACGAGAGGTGACGGCGGCCAGCCGGGCCGCCGTCTTCCTGCCCTCCAGCCTGAGCAGCCCGAGGTTGGTCCCCGGACGCGCCAGCACTGTGAGGACGATCGTGGGGCCGGCGGCGTAGAGGGCCGCGTAGCCGTCGGTGCCGGAGATCAGCGTCTCCTCGAAGGCGCCCTTGCCGGTCATGCCCGTCATCCGCCGGCTCAGGGCCAGCAACGCCGAGGAGAGCGCGCCGATCTGCTCGGTCCCGTCGTTCAGGTCGCTCGCTATGGTCAGGCCGTCGACGCTGCTCGCGATGCTCCCGTTGACGTCGGGGATGCGCTCACGCAGCAGCGCCATCTCGCGGCGTACCTCCTCACGCAGTTCCACCGGCACCCTCCTTCCGATCAGCTTCAGCGTCCGCAGCCTTATCGGCATCGAACCGGGATCACGTGAATGCCTCCAATGCGTTCCTGAGCCGGATGAGCAGGTTCACGTCGGCCGGGTCGCCGTTCGCCCCGGGCAACCAGTCCGCCGTCCGTACCGAACCCGCCGGGGGCGGGATCTCCGTGGCGCCCCTGGCCCGTCTGGGCAGCGGGCCCCGCGCGGCGGGCTCGGCAGGTGCGGCGGGGGTGGCGGGGGTGGCGGCCACGACGGGCGTGACGGGTGCCTGGTCCGGAGCCGGAGAGGGCGGGGGCGCCGGGGACGGGGGGACGGGGGACGAGGCCGGCACCTGGAGCAGCCCCGAGGAGGCGAGCTGCCGTACGGCCAGCAACACCGAGTAGGCGGGGCGGCCCAGCCTGCGGGCCAGCTCGGCCGGGGTCGCGGTGGAGTCCGCGCCGACCAGCACCTCCCACTGCAGCGGGTTCAGCACCACCCGCTGGGCGGCGACGCGCCGCAGCGGCACGACCGGGAGCGTGTCCAGTTCCGGCGACGGCCAGGTCCGTTCCAACTGTTCCCTCCTGCGCTCGCACTCCCGAAGGAGGCCGGTCACGTCGACGTGCCACTGAGGCCCGAGCCAGTGCCGTTCACCCGGCCGGAACCGGGCTCTGCCCGTGGCCGCCTCCAGCAGGAAGTACGCGGCGTCGAGCACCGCGCTCAGCACGCAGAACTCCAGCTCGCCCCTGGTCAGCAGGCCGGCGGCGATCAGCCGCTCGCCGCCGGCGACCGGCGGGCCGAGCGTCCGCGGGCCGGCCTGCGGGTCACGGGCCCGCGGGTCATGGGTCCGCGGGTCACCGGTCCGCGGGCCGGCCTGCGGGTCATGGGTCCGCGGGTCACCGGTCCGCGGGTCACCGGTCCGCGGGCCGGCCTGCGGGTCATGGGTCCGCGGGTCGCTCTCGCGCAGTTCCGCGGCGGCGGCGCGCCTGATCCGCCGCAGCACCCCCACCGGGATTCCGAGGCCCGCGACGAGCAGGTCCTCCAGCCGGGGGGTCGCCGCGCTCTGGGCGTAGGTGACCCGTCCCCCGGTGAGGTAGAGGACCCCCGCCCGGCCGAGGCGGAGCGAGCCGGTGGCACGGTCGGCGGCGAGCCCGCCGAGGACGCCGCGGACGCCGCGGACGTCATGAACACTGTGGACGCTGTGGACGCTCGGCATGGGTTCACGTCGACGTCAGGCGGCCGGAGAGCACCTGGAGCCGGTGACGGGCCAGCGCCAGGTTCGAGCGTTCCCGGTCGAGCCTGACGTAGACGACGAGCGGGCCGTCGAAGGGCGTTCGCAGCGGCCTCAGCACGTGGTGGCCGCCGTCGGTGGTCACCATCATGTCGTCGATCCGTACCGTGCCGCCCGGGGAGACGACGGCGAGCCCGTCCAGGGTCGCGCGCAGCGCCTCGTTCAGCCCCGCGGCCGACCTCTCCACGTCGTCCACGCCGGTATGTCGGCTCGCGCCGCCGACCGCCACGGCCGTCCCGCTGGTCTGGTCGATGAGCATCGCGTCCAGGGCGCCGGGGATGGCCAGCACCTCGGTCAGGCAGTCTTCGATTCCGAGCACGCGATCTCCCTCGCCGGTGATGTCACGCATCGTCCGGACAGCGTAGGGAAAGCACGGGGAATACTCCGGCCTATCGCTTGATTTGGCCGGAAAAGGCATACGATTCATTAACCGGGTGGGAAAAGATATACCCCGGGTAGAATCAATCCTCCGAATCGCCGGTGATGAGCGCCTTCTCGTCCGGCTTGAAAATAAGAATGTTCTTCACATAGGAATCCACCGCGGCGGGCAGGCCGACGTCGGCCCCGGCCTCCTCCGACATGTACCAGCGGTGGTCGAGCACCTCGTGGAAGAACTGGGCCGGCTCCAGCTTGCCGCGCATCTCCTGCGGGACGGCCCCCACCGTGGGCTGGAAGACCTCGGCCAGCCAGCGGTGCGCCACGATCGCCTCGTCCTCGTGGCGCAGGCCGAACGAGACCCGGAAGGAGTCCAGGTCGTTCAGCAGCCGCCTGGCCTGGTTCTCCTCCACGTCCAGGCCGGTGAGGCGGAGCAGCCTGCGCTGGTGGTGACCGGCGTCCACGACCTTGGGCCGGACGATCAGGCGCCCCGTCCCGGCCTTGCGGCGGACCATCATCTCGGCGACGTCGAAGCCCAGCGAGTTCAGCCGGCGGATCCGCTGGTCGATCATGTGCCAGTCGACCTCCTCGATGATGTCGTCGGAGGTCAGCTCGCCCCACAGGCGGTGGTAGCGCTCGCAGATGGAGTCGGCGACCCGCTCGGGGTCGATGGTGGGGTGCAGCAGCCCGCCCGCCTCCAGGTCGAGCATCTCGCCGAAGATGTTGGTGTACGCCACCTCGATGTCGTACAGCCGCTGCCCCTCGCTGATCATCGGGTGCAGCTCGCCGGTCTCGGCGTCGACGAGGTAGGCGGCGAACGAGCCCGCGTCCCGGCGGAACAGGATGTTCGACAGCGAGCAGTCGCCCCAGTAGAAGCCGCTGATGTGCAGCCGTACCAGCAGCACGGCCAGGGCGTCGAGCAGCCGGTTGAGCGTCTCGGGCCGCACCGTCCCGGACATGACCGCGCGGTAGGGCAGCGAGAACTGCAGGTGCTGGGTGATGAGCGCCGCCTCCAGCGGCTCGCCCGAGGCGTCGGCCCGTCCGGTGACCACGGCCACCGGCTCGACCGAGGGGGTGTCCATCCTGGACAGGTCCCACAGCAGGCGGTACTCGCGCTTGGCGTAGTACTCGCTGATCTCCTTGATCGCGTACACCTTGCCCGAGAGCCGGGTGAAGCGCACCACGTGCCGGGAGATGCCGCGCGGCAGGGAGACCAGGCGGTGCTCGGGCCACCTCTCCAGCGGGACCTCCCAGGGCAGGCGGAGGAGGTCCGGGTCGCTCGGGGCGCCGGTGAGCTGCAGGGGCATCGGGTCAGTCCTCGCGACGGGGGAAGGTGGGCGGGTCGAAGGCGCGCCGGACCACGTCGGCGAGCTGCTCCTCGGTGAGCACGCGCGGCTCGCCGACGGCCTTCGCCCTCACGTAGACCTCGCAGAGCCACTCCAGCAGCCGGGTCGCCTCGTAGGCCCCGTCCAGGTCGTCGCCGATCGTGACCCCGCCGTGGTTGGCCATCAGCGCGGCGCGCTTCCCGGTCAGGGCCTCCCGTACGGAGTCGGCCAGTTCGGGGGTGCCGTAGGTGGCGTAGGCGGCGACGCGGACCGTCCCGCCGAGCAGCAGGGCGTTGTAGTGGACCGGCGGCAGCTCGCTCATGGTGGTGGCGACCACGGTGCCGAAGACCGAGTGGGTGTGCACCACGGCGCCGGCGCCGGTGGCCGCGTAGACCGCCAGGTGCATGGGGGTCTCGGAGGAGGGGGACAGGTCGCCGTCGACGAGGTGTCCCCCGACGTCGACGACGGGGCAGGCGTCCGGCTCCAGCCGGTCGAGGGGGACGCCGCTCGGCGTCACCGCCACCAGGTCGCCCGCGCGGACGCTGAGGTTCCCCGCGGTCCCGACCACCAGACCGGCCGCGGCGGCGCGATGGCCGTACTCACACAGCAGGCGGCGCTGCTCGGCCAGCAACATGTCCCAAAAGTAGGGGCTTGCGGTACCGGGCGGCAAACCCGCATTATCTGGTCTAGACCGGCAGCCGTCCTTCGGTGGCCGATCGATGCGGTTCCTTTACCTCCCTGACGTGCGCCACGTCAATGGTCATCGGGAGAATATCGGCTGCCGCACCCCGCTTCGCCAGTGGATCGTGCCTCCTGGGCGTCCGACGACCACCGGACAGGTCGCGAGGACATCACGGCTCGGTCTAGACCGGTCGCGAGCCCTTGACGGTGGACTCCGGGGTACGTACCTTCGGGCAAACGTTTAGGAAACTTTCCTAATTCATCCCCCGTTCAGGAGGGTCGCATGTCCTATTCGGCCGGTACGCCCGGAGAGATCACCCGGCGGCAGATGCTCCGCCGGATCGGCATGAGCGCCCTGATCGCCGGTCCCGGCGCCGGGTTGCTCAGCGCCTGCGCCACCGGCGGCGGCTCGGCTCCCGCCCCCGGCGCCTCGGCGGCCGCCTCGGCGGGCGGCGCGGTCACCGCGAAGAACCCGTTCGGCGTCCCCGGGAACGCGCCCCTGGAGGTCGTGATCTTCAAGGGCGGGCTCGGCGACAGCTACGCCGTCGAGATCCACGAGCCGCTGTACAAGAAGGCCTACCCGCAGGCGCAGATCAAGCACGTCGCCACCCAGCAGATCTCGCAGACCCTGCAGCCGCGCTTCGCCGGCGGCGACGTCCCCGACATGATCGCCAACTCCGGCACCGACCTGATCGACAACGGCTCCCTCCAGAAGGAGGGCCAGCTCCTGGAGCTCACCGAGCTCTGGGACGCCCCCTCGATCGACGACCCGAGCAAGAAGGTGCGCGACACGGTCTCGCCGGGCACCGTCGAGTCCGGCCTCATCGACGGCAAGCCGTACCTGATGAACTACGTCCTGTCCACGTACGGCCTCTGGTACGACGCCACGCTCTTCGAGGAGAAGGGCTGGACCCCGCCGAAGACCTTCGACGAGTTCAAGACCTTCGCCGAGACGGCCAAGGCCGCCGGCATCACCCCGTTCGCGTACGCCGGCAAGAACGCCGCCTACTACGCGTACTGGATGATCCTCATCTCCGCCGCGAAGATCGAGGGCAACCAGATCCTCGTCGACGTCGACAACCTCGTCGACGGCGTCTGGCAGCGCGACTCCATGAAGCAGTCCGCCGCCGCCTGGGCCGAGATCGGCAAGCACATGGACAAGTCCTTCGAGGGCCTGATCCACACCGAGGTGCAGCTCCGCCAGAACCAGGGCAAGGTCGCGCTGTACCCCTCGGGCTCCTGGCTGGAGAACGAGCAGAAGGCGCAGACTCCCAAGGAGTTCAAGTACGCGCTGACGCCCACCCCCAGCGTCACCGCGGCCGACAAGATGCCGTTCGAGGCCATCCGCGCCGCCGCCGGCGAGGCCTACATCGTCCCGTCCAAGGCCAAGAACCCCCGGGGCGGCCTGGAGTACCTGCGCATCATGCTCTCCAAGGAGGGCGCCAGGGGCTTCACCCAGAAGTCCGGCAACATCACCGTCGTGACCGGTGCCGCGGACGGCCTGGAGCTGACCCCCGGCAACGCGAGCGTCAACGCCGCGCAGACCGCGGCCGGCCAGAACATCGTCACCTTCAGCAGCTTCGAGAACTGGTACAAGGAGTTCGAGACCGAGCTGCGCAAGCAGACCAACGCCCTGATGTTCGGCCGCATCTCCGCCGACGAGTTCTGCGAGAAGGTGCAGAAGGCCGCGGACAAGACCAAGGCCGACTCGTCCATCACCAAGCAGAAGCGGACGGTGTAGCTCCCGATGCGGCAGGGCAAGTACCCGTTCATCGTCGGCTTTCTCGCCGCGCCCGTCCTCCTCTACGTGGTCTTCGTGGTCAGCCCGTACGTCCAGGCTTTCTACATCTCGCTGACCGACTGGAAGGGCGTCTCGGCGAACCCCCGGTTCATCGGCCTGGAGAACTTCACCAGGCTCTTCGATGACGAGGTCTTCTGGGCCGCGGTGCGTCACCACGGTGTCCTGCTGCTTGTCATGCCGCTGGCCACGCTCGCGATCGCGCTGTTCTTCTCCTTCCTGCTCAACCTGGGCGGCGGGCAGCGCGGCGGCCGGATGACCGGGATCTGGGGATCGAAGGTCTACCGTGTGATCTTCTTCCTGCCCCAGGTCCTGGCCGTGGCCATCGTCGGCGTGCTCTTCCAGGCGATCTACCGCCCGGACGGGACCGGCGTGCTCAACAGCCTGCTCGGCAAGGTCGGCATCGACCCGGTCGGCTGGCTCATCGACCCGGACATCGCCCTGATGTCGATCATCGGCGTGATGGTCTGGCAGGCGGTCGGCTTCTACGTGGTGCTGTTCTCGGCCGGTATGGCCTCGATCCCCACGGACGTGTTCGAGGCCGCCGCGCTGGACGGCGCCGGCCGGTTCACCCTGTTCTTCAGGATCACGCTCCCGCTGCTCTGGGACACCATGCAGGTCGCCTGGGTCTACCTCGGCATCGCCGCCTTCGACGCGTTCGCCCTGGTCCAGGTGCTCTCGGTCGACCGCGGCGGGCCGGACAACTCCACCACGGTGCTGCCGATGGAGATCTGGCGAACCGCGTTCAACTTCTCCAAGTTCGGCTACGCCTCGGCGATGGGCGTGGCGCTGTTCTTCCTGACCATCACGTTCGCCGCCCTCACCCTGCGCGTGACCCGGCGCGAGAGGATCGAGTTCTGATGGCCACGGACACGGCTCACAAGCCCGCCACCCACCCCTCCGCCCCCGCGCGCACCGGGCGCCGCGGGAAGAACCCGATCGGCGCCTTCGGGGTGCTCTCCCACCTGGCGTTGCTGGTCTGGGCGATCCTGATCGTCGGCCCCATCCTGTGGACGTTCCTGTCCTCCTTCAAGACCAACACCGAGATCTTCGGGGACGCCATCACGCTGCCGGCCTCGTTCGGCTGGGACGCCTTCGGGCGGGCGTGGGAGAAGGCCCACGTCGGGCAGTACATGCTGAACACCGTCTTCGTGGTGGCGTGCGCCACGGCCGGCACCATGCTGCTGGGCTCGATGGCGGCGTACGTGCTGGCGCGCTACACCTTCCCCGGCAACAGGCTGATCTACTTCCTGTTCGTGTCGGGGATGACGTTCCCGGTCTTCCTCGCGCTGGTCCCGCTGTTCTTCGTGGTCAAGAACCTCGGCCTGCTCGACACCCACCTGGGTGTGATCCTGGTCTACATCGCCTACTCGCTGCCGTTCACCGTCTTCTTCCTGTCGGCGTTCTTCAAGACCCTGCCCACCTCGGTGGCCGAGGCGGCGATGATGGACGGCTGCTCGCACACCCGGACGTTCTTCCAGATCATGGTGCCGATGGCCAGGCCCGGCCTGGTCAGCATCACGATCTTCAACATCCTGGGCCAGTGGAACCAGTACCTGCTGCCGATCGTGCTGCTGACCGGCAACGTCGAGGACAAGTGGCTGATCACCCAGGGCGTCGCCAACATCTCCACCAACGCCGGATACGAGGCCGACTGGCCAGGCCTGTTCGCGGCGCTGAGCATGGCCATCGTGCCCGTCATGATCGTCTACATCGTCTTCCAGCGCCAGATCCAGTCGGGCCTCACCTCCGGCGCCGTCAAATGAGCCGCCCGGCGAGTCCTCGGGTGACCGGATCCGGCCGAACTACCCGTCCCGGCGGGTAATCCCCGGAGGGGCGCCGGGAGTCGTTCATAGGCGTAAGCGACTCCCGTCCCCTCCCCGCGGAGCATTCGACACCATGGCCCATCACGACCGGCACTTCCCCTTCCCGTTCTTCGGCGCGGGCGAGGCGGGCTACTACATGTGGGCAGAGGTGCACGTGCGCTTCGCCCGCGAGCCCACGGCCTCGCAGCGGGCGGCCATCGCCGACACCGTCCCGGCCCCGCTGCGCGGGGCGCTCGACTGGTGCGAGGGACGCCAGCTCATGGTCTCCAGCGGCCTGTCCCTGCACGGCGCGGTGGTCCGCTCCTACCCGGCCGCCGGCGACTCCGACCGGATCGACGACGACGGCTGGCTGCACGCGGCCCCCTCCAGGATCGCCGGGCTCAACGCCGACATCGAGGGGTGGCTGCTCCGCATCGACCGGGAGTGCCCCGTCCTGGCCGCCTACCGCGCCGAGGACCCGGACGGCGGAGGCACCCGCCTGTCGGACTGGCACGCCTGGAGTCTCGCCCGCCTCCCCGACCTGCTGCCCGAGCTGGAGCCGCTGCTCGGCCGGGCCAGCCACGCGACCTCCATGGCCCGGGGCGTCCTGGCCATGGCCCGGCGCGCCGGAAGCCCGCCCCCGGCTTGGCGTACCGGCCTGGGGCATGATCTCCTGGCCGGATGAACCTGCTTGACGACTCCACGGTGCGCGACAGGCTCACCGGCCTGCCCGAATGGCGGCGCGAGGGCGACGAGATCCGCCGCACGGTGACCGCGACCGACTTCCCCACCGCGATCCGCGTCGTGGACGAGATCGCGGTCGAGGCCGAGAAGCTCAATCACCACCCCGACATCGACATCCGCTGGCGTACCCTGCACCTGGTGCTGAGCACGCACGACGCCGGGGGGCTGACCGAGCTGGACTTCACGCTGGCCGCCCGCATCGACGAGATAGCCGCCTCCCACGCCTGAGGGGCCTTCCCCGCGACCCTGTCCCGGGGTCCTGGTCCTCGGGTCCTCGGTCCTCGGTCCTCGGGTCCTCGGTCCTCGGTCCTCGGTGGGAGGCTCCGGCCTCCCGCCGGGGACCGGGGGCCGCCCGGGGCCGGATGGCCGAGAGTGGACAACACCCTGCGTGATCGGACGATCACGATTATGGTGGGCGCTGTTCTTCGTCGGCCCGGTCAGGGAGATCGTGAATGCGCACCCTGGGAGTTCTCGTCATCGCCGCCGTCCTGTTCTGCGCGGGCTGCGGTGATCAGGTCGTCGCGCAGCACTCCCCGGGACATCGCCCGAGCCCCGGTTCGAGCGGGGGGGCGGGAGGTGTGACCGACGCCGGGATCCGCCTCACCGGAGGCGGCACGCTCGTCGCCCCCGCGCCCCGGGCCTCCGCGATCGTCTACGACACCGCGCTGGTGCCGCCGGGAGCCGAGGTCACGGTCACGGCGGAGTCCGGGGCGGTGCTCTCCACCTCCACGGTCGTCGTCAAGGGCATGCTCCCGGCCCGTACGTACGGGGTGCATCTGCACGTCGACCCGTGCGGCCTCAAGCCGGACGACGCCGGGGCGCACTACCGTAGCGCCCACAGCCACACCGACGCCCAGGCGAGCGCCGAGAACGAGGTCTGGCTGGATCTCACCACCGACGCCCGGGGCGACGCCACCGCCACCACCACCCAGGACTGGGCGTTCAGCGCCGGACGGCCGCCCGGATCGCTCGTGATCCACGCCGAGCCGACCCGCACCGCGGGGACCGAGGCGGGAAGCGCGGGCTCCCGGGTCGCCTGCGTCACCCTCGTCAAGCGCTGAGGCGCCTTCGTCGAACCGGGCGCCTTCGTCGAACGGCCGGGGCCCGGCACCGAAGACCGGTGCCGGGCCCCGTGCCACGGCTCAGGAGCGCCTCGGCTCCGCAGCGCCTCGGCTCTGGAACGTCCCGGACTCTGGAACGTCCCGGACTCTGGAACATCCCGGGCTCTGGAACGTCCCGGGCTCAGGCGTGCCCGGCCGGGATGGTGCCGAGGCGGCCCGCCTGGTAGTCCTCGAACGCCTTGACGAGCTCCTCCTGGGTGTTCATCACGAACGGCCCGTAGTGCGCGACCGGCTCGCCGATCGGCAGGCCGCCGAGCATGATGACCTCCAGGTTGGGGCTGCGGCTATCCTGCGTGCCCGCCGCGGCGAGCGTGACGACCTCCCCGTCGGTGCCCAGCCCCGGAAGGGTGCCGAAGCCCTCGAAGACGGCGAGCCGGCCCGACTCGATCGGCTGCCGGTCGGCGCCGACCGTGCCACGGCCGGACAGGACGTACGCGAGCGCGTTGAAGTCCTTGCGCCAGGGGAGCGTCAGCCGGGAACCGGGGCTGAGCGAGGCGTGCAGCAGGGTGATCGGCGTCCTGGTGGAGCCGGGGCCGGTGAATCCGGCGACCTCACCGGCGATCAGGCGGACCAGCGCCCCGCCGTCGTGACTGCTGAGCAGGACGACGTTGCTCCGGCCGATGTCCTGGTACGCGGGAGCGACCATCTTCTCGCGGCCCGGCAGGTTGACCCAGAGCTGGATCCCGTGGAACAGGCCGCCCTTGTTCACCAGCCACTCCGGGGGAGCCTCCCGATGGAGGATCCCGCCGCCGGCCGTCATCCACTGCGTGTCGCCGTCGGAGATCGTGCCCCCGCCGCCGTGCGAGTCGGCGTGGTCCATCACGCCGTCGATCATGTAGGTGACGGTCTCGAAGCCCCGGTGCGGGTGCCAGGGGGTGCCCTTGGGCTCGCCCGGCGCGTAGTCGACCTCGCCCATCTGGTCCATCATGATGAACGGGTCGAGGTACTGGGGCTTGATCGTCGCCAGCGCCTTGCGGACCGGGAAGCCCTCTCCCTCGAATCCGCTCGGGGCGGTGGTCACGGCCAGCACCTGGCGCTCACGGACCGCGTTGAGCGGCTGTGGCAGGCGCGGCAGGGTCAGCGGGTTCTCCACGGTCACGGCAGGCATCCTGGATTCCTTCCTCAGGTGTTCGCCGGTGACAACTCGGTTGATGTTTCAACTATTCCATCGTGAAAAGAGGCCGTGGCGACGGAAGCGCCACGGCCTCGGCCGACGACCGCGGGACGCGGGCGATCGGGAAGAGCCGGTGCGCGCGGTGCGCGCGGTGCGGGCGGCGGGGTACGGGCGTGACCGGCCGGTACGGGGGCCGGGGGGTGGCCCGCCCGAGGTCTACCTGCCCGCCAGGGCGAAGCCGCCCCTGCTCAGCGAGATCAGCTCGGCGGCCGCCGCCCGCTCGTCCAGCGCGGCATCGGGGTCGGAGGCGAACACGGTGACGACGTGGGTCTTCCCCGAGGCCGAGCGGGCCGCGTACGACAGGTTCAGCACGCCCGTCTCGGAACCGCCCTTGGCCCAGACCGCGGGCCACTTCTTCCGGGGGAGCTTCAGCCCGACGTCGTCGGCCGACATGATCTCGCGCACCCGCTCGTCCCCGGACCGGAGCAGGCCGGCGTAGGCGCGGCAGACGTCGCGGGGCGAGCCGAACCACTCCAGCGTGTCGATCTCCCTGGGCCTGTCCCAGAGCGTGATGTCCGACAGCGACTGCTTCGCGACCGTGTCCCTCAGGTAGGCGCGCCGGTCCGCGGTGTCCATCCCCAGGTAGGCGCGGGCCTGCTCGGGGTGTCCCGCGCCCTTGAGCAGGAAGACCTCGCGCGTGGTGAGGAAGGGGGTGTTCCGCTCGGCGTGACCCGACCAGCGCCGTACCGTGTCCTCCACGGCCCTGCGGCCCACCTTGTGGACGAGCAGGTCGGTGGCGGTGTTGTCGCTGATCGAGATCATCAGCTTGGCGGCCTCGCCGACCGTGGTGGTGCCGCCGTCCGGGCGGGTGGTGAGGCCGTCCTCGCCCAGGCTCTTGTGCTCGGGTTTGATCGTGAGCTTGGTGTTCCAGCTCAGCCGGCCGTCACGGATCCTCTCGGCCACGGCGCCCAGCACGTACAGCTTGAAGATCGAACCCAGCGGCCGGACCGTGTCCGGCGCCACGGCGTGCGCGACGTCGCACCTGCCCCGGGAGTCGATCCCGGCCGCCAGGAAACCCGTCCGGGGGGCGACCTCGCGAAGCCGGGCGTCGAGCTGCTTCCAGGTGCGGGGCGGGGTGGACGCGGGGGCCTCCGCGGGGGTCACCCCGGCCAGGTTGATGTTCCCGTCGCCGTCCACGCCGATCTGGACGACGAACTTCCGCCCGCCGCTCCTCCCGCTGCCGGTCAGCGCCGACGGCGTGACCCCGGTCAGCTTCTCCAGGCGGAACCCCTTCGCCGCCTTGAGGAAGGCGTTGACGCCGTCGACGGTCAGCGACGACAGGTAGCCGGCGCTGAAGTGCTCCCGCAGTTCGTTCTCGCTCAGGGGCGCCCGGTCCGTCGCGCCGAGCAGCCAGCGCAACTGCCGTCCGGCCGGACTGGCGGGGATCTCCGGCTCGGCGGCGGCCGTCACCGCCGGTGCGGCCGCACCGGACAGGGCCGCACCGGACAGGACGGTGCCGGACAGGGCAGAGGCGGGCGCGGTGGGCAGGGTCGTCGCGGTGGCGGCGCTCGCGGGCAGGCTCGCGGGCAGGGCCGTCACCGGGATGACGGCGACGGCGACGGCGAGGGCCGGCAGGCGCTTCGATCGGGATGACGACGGCATACAGTGCTCCTTCGGACGTTCTCCTGCGTCGCGATCACCTCCCCGCCGGCCCGGCCCCGAAACCAGGGGGGAACGCGGCCGGACCCGAGGCCGGGCCGGATCCCCTCCGCCGCGGGCGATCCCGGCCGGGGAACCCCCGGCCCGCCGGCGGCCGGGGAACACGTCGCCGCCGGGAGAATCCCCGTCCCGTCGCCGGCCGCGGGGCACTCCTCCCGTCAGCCGAAGACCGCGGGCGGGGGGACGGGGATCAGCACCGCGTCGCCGTCGTTCATCGGCTTGGCCCCGGCGATGAACCGGACGATGTCCTCGCCGTCCACGCAGCGGGCCTGGGTGAGGCCCCCCGCGGCCCTGCGGGTGAGGTCGGAGACGGGCAGCGGAACGCGGGAGGCGGCGACGATGAGGTTGCCGAAACGCCGTCCGCGCAGCACGCCGGGCTCGGCGAGCAGCACCACCCGGGGGAACGTGTCGCGGACGGTGGCCAGCACCCGGCGGGTGAAGGCCAGCCCCTTGCCGTCGGCGACGTTGATCAGCACGGTGCCGGACGGGCGCAGGACGCGGGAGACGTCCCCCATGTACTCGGAGGTGGCCAGCTCGATCGGCATCGTGGCGCCGCTGAAGGCGTCCAGCACGAGCAGGTCGGCGAAGTCGTCCTCCAGGCCGGCGGTGGCGGTGCGGCCGTCGAGGATCCTGACCTTGAGCCGGGGCACCGACTTGAGCCTGAGCTGGTCCCGGACGAGCTGGACGAGCCCGGCGTCCGGCTCCGCGACCACCTGCCGGGACCCCGGCCGGGTCGCCGCGACGTAGCGGGGCAGGGTACAGGCGCCACCGCCCACGTGCACGACGTCCAGCGGGCCCTCGTCCAGCAGGTCGATCACGTCGGCCATCAGCCGGACGTACTCGAAGTCCAGGTGGGTGGGGTCGTCGAGGTCGACGTAGGACTGCGGCACGCCGTCCTTGGAGATCACCCAGCCCGAGGGCCGGTCGAGATCCCGCAGCAGATCGACCTCGCCGAACGTCACCGGGTACCGCCCCGGCATCGGTTCCCGCGCTTCCCGTCCGGCCATCGGCCCGTTCCTCTCGTCCCGTGTGCGCCGGTCCCTCCGGGAACGCCCGGGGGAGGCCACGGAGGAAACCGTATGCCCGCGCGCGGGTGAACGGAGACGGTGTAGGGCAGATCACAAGCTACGATCGCGTAACTTACGCTACCGTAGGTTCATGGCCACCATCACGGAAGGGCTCACCACCGCCGAGTCCGTCAAGCCCCGTCTCCGCGGCTGGTTGCACGCCGGGGCGCTGCCCGTGGCGCTCGTCGCGGGCTTCGTCCTCGTCGCGCTGGGACCCACCCTGCAGGCGAGGTTGGCCGCCGCGATCTACGCGATCACCTCCGGCCTGCTCTTCGGCATCTCGGCCACCTACCACCGGGGGAAGCTCTCGCCGCGCCTGGAGGAGGTGCTCCGCCGCCTCGACCACGCCAACATCTTCCTGATCATCGCGGGCACCTACACGCCGTTCGCGCTGCTCGCCCTGGACGGCCCCGCCTCGGCGGTGGTGCTCGGCGTGGTCTGGACCGGCGCCGTCGCCGGGGTGCTCTTCCGCGTCCTGTGGACCGGCGCCCCCCGCTGGCTCTCCACCGCGCTCTACATCGGCCTCGGCTGGACGGCCGTCTTCGTGCTCCCCCAACTGGTCGCGGGAGCCGGGATCGCCGCGGTGGTCCTGATCTTCGTCGGCGGGGTGTTCTACACGGCGGGCGGCATCGTGTACGGCATGCGCCGCCCCGACCCGTCCCCCCGGTGGTTCGGCTTCCACGAGGTCTTCCACGCCTTCACCGTCGCCGCCTACCTGGTCCAGTACGCGGGTGTCTCGCTGGTCGTCTACGCGGCGGTGTGAACCGCGAGAACCACGCCGTGCCGGCCGGGTGCCGGCCGGGTGCCGAGCGGGCGCCGGGTCGGTGCGGGGCCGGTTCTGGGCCGGTGCGGGATAATCTTCGTCTCGATCGGTTCGAAACCGCAATGTCTACGGGTACATGTCACACAAGCGGGGGATCGTCTTTCCGGTGACCCTGGAGGGGACATGGACGTACACGACCGTCTGGCCCGTCATCTGCTCGTCGACGGCTACCGGCTGGTGCTGGATCTCGACCGGAGCCGCGGTTCGCGGCTCGTGGACGCCCGCACGGGCCGGACCTACCTGGACTTCTACAGCTTCTTCGCCTCGGCCCCGCTCGGGGTGAACCCGTTCGACGACGATCCGGAGTTCCTGGCGCTGCTCGGCAGGGTCGCGGCCAACAAGCCCGCCAACTCCGATCTCTACAGCGTCCACCTCGCCGACTTCGCCGACACCTTCGCCCGCGTCCTCGGCGACCCCGAACTGCCGCACCTGTTCTTCGTGGAGGGCGGCGCCCTCGCCGTGGAGAACGCGCTGAAGTGCGCCTTCGACTGGAAGAGCCGCCTGAACGAGTCGCGGGGACGTCCGCGGGAGCTCGGCACCAGGGTGCTCCACCTCACCCGGGCCTTCCACGGGCGCAGCGGCTACACGCTCTCGCTGACCAACACCGACCCCGTCAAGACCGACCGCTTCCCGGCGTTCGACTGGCCCAGGATCGCGGTGCCCGCCGTCCACCTCGGCGACGTCGAGGCCGCCGAGGAGCGATCCCTGGCCGCGGCGCGCGCGGCCTTCGAACGCCACCCCCACGACGTCGCCTGCTTCATCGCCGAACCCATCCAGGGGGAGGGGGGCGACAACCACATGCGGGCGGAGTTCCTGCGGGCGATGGAACGGCTCTGCCACGAGCACGAGGCGCTGTTCGTCCTGGACGAGGTCCAGACCGGCGGCGGGACCACCGGCACCCCGTGGGCGTACCAGCAACTGGGGCTGCGTCCCGACGTGGTGGCCTTCGCCAAGAAGGTCCAGCTGGGCGGGATCATGGCGGGCCGCAGGGTCGACGACGTGCCCGGGAACGTGTTCGAGACCAGCGGCAGGATCAACTCCACCTGGGGCGGCGGGCTGGTGGACATGGTCCGCTCCCGCAGGCTGCTGGAGATCATCGAGCGGGACGGCCTGATCCCGCGCGCGGGCAGGCTGGGCGCCGAGCTGCTCGGCACGCTGCGGGAGATCCAGGCGCGCTTTCCCGGCGTGGTGGAGAACGCCCGCGGGCGCGGCCTGATGTGCGCCTTCGACCTGCCGGACGCCGCCGGGCGCGACCTGCTGGTGGCCAGGCTCAGGAACGAGGAGGGGGTGCTGGTCCTGCCCTGCGGCGAACGCTCGGTGCGGCTGCGTCCCGCGCTCTCGATCACTTCCGAGGAGCTGCGGGAGGGCACCTCCGCCATCGCCCGCGCCCTGGAGATCTCCCACCGCCGGGTCCCGGCCTAGGCTCGCCGTGGCGCCGGTCGTGCCGGTCGGCCGTGTCAGTAGGGCAGGGGGTCCTCGCCCGCCGCCATCTTCCGCCACAGGTCGATCGCGGTGCCCCGCGAGTCGGCGCCGAGTTTGGCGTATATCCGGTTCACATGGTTCTTCACGGTCTTCTCGCTGAGGAACAGGTGCTGGGCGATCTGCCCGTTGGAGCGCCCCGTCGCGATCAGTTCCATCACTTCGGTCTCACGCCTGCTCAAACCCGCCGTGACGCTGGTTCCTGCGTCGAACGGGGCATCGTCGACTCTCATCCGGCCTCCGTGGCTGCGAACACGGTCAGGTCGCCGAAACCCCCGGTCTTACGGCGTAGCGATAGCAGCGAGCATAACCCGTAATATCCACTTTTAGGGGGTAAGCAAGGGCCGGGAAATGCGGAACGGCCGGTCCTTGAGGACCGGCCGTTCCCATGGGGTGAGTGAGGGGACTTGAACCCCCGGCATCTAGGACCACAACCTAGCGCTCTGCCAACTGAGCTACACCCACCATCGCCGCCGTGGCAGCACATGAAAAGTGTAGCGGTCTTTGGGAGTCGTTTCGTACCGGGTTTCGCGTGAACCGTTCATGAGCCGCCGGTGGAGAGGCCCTCGGCCAGCCGCCGGGCGGTGGCGGAATCCGGGCCCGGCTGGGGCACGAAGACCGCCGCGCGGTAGTAGCGCATCTCCCGGATGCTCTCGACGATGTCCGCCAGCGCCCGGTGGCCGCCCTGCTTCTCGGGCGAGGCGAAGTAGACCCGGGGGTACCAGCGCCGGGCCAGCTCCTTCACCGAGGAGACGTCGATCATCCGGTAGTGCAGGAACGTGTCCACCGCCGGCATGTCGCGGGAGAGGAAGGAGCGGTCCGTCGAGATGGAGTTCCCGCAGAGCGGGGCCTTCTTCGCCTCCCGGACGTGACCCCTGATGTACTCAAGCACCAGGGACTCGGCCTCGGCCAGCGTGACGCCGCTCCCCAGCGCCTCCAGCAGGCCGGAGGCGGTGTGCATCTCCCGCACCACGTCCGACATCTGCTCCAGGGACTCGGGCGGCGGCTTGATGACCACGTCCACCCCCTCGTCGAGCTGGTTCAGCTCGCCGTCGGTGACCACGCAGGCCACCTCGACGAGCGCGTCACGGCCGAGGTCGAGCCCGGTCATCTCACAGTCGATCCAGACCAGCAGGTCACTCATAGCCCTCAGGGTAGCCCCCACTCTCACGAGATCTTGAACGACTTGATCACCTGGTCGACGACCGAGGTATCGAGATTGTCCGGTACCGAGATGTAGGCCAGCGCCGGACGCTCGTTCTCGCCCTGGTCGACGATGACGAACGCGCCCCGCTCGCTCTTCCACTTCCAGTCGTTGGCCTCGGACTGGTCGGAGAAGTCGAGGTCGAAGACGAGGAGCCAGGCGTCCTTGCCGTCCACCTTGATCGCCTTGTCCTCGACGATCTTCCGGGTGTGCGGAGGGGAGTAGAAGGCCGGTTCCATGATCTGCAGCAGCGTCGCGGCGGTCGAGCGCAGGCTGTCGGGACCCCGGTAGCCGTACTGCTCGGGGAGCCGGGCGGTCAGGATGTTGCCGAGCCAGTCGCCGCCCTGGCCGTCGTAGTTCTCCTGGGCGACGGCCACGACCCCGCTGGTCCAGGTGAATCCGAGCCCGCCGCCGACGCTGGGGGGCACGCTCCAGGGGCCGTCGGGCACCTCGTACGACAGTCCGGTCACCGGGTCGGTGACGCGCCCGTCCACCTCCTTGGGCAGCGCGGGGCCCTGCGGGGCCGACGGGGCGGGGGTCTGCTCCGGCGTGGGGTCCGGGACGGCCGAGGGGGGCGGCGTGTAGACGACGGTCGGCTCGCTCGCGCTCTTCGAGCGGCTGGAGTCGATCGCGTACATCACGGCGCCCGCGATCAGGGCGAGCACGACCAGCGCGCCGACGCCGCCCAGGATCCACGGGAGCGGCCCCCTCTTACGCGGAGGCGGCCCGGCCGGGTAGGCCCCGAAGGGAGGCAGCGGCATCTGCGCGGTGCCGTTGGGCGGGCCGCCCCACTGCGGTCCCGGGCCGCCGGCGTGGCCCTGGTGCCGGGTGACCTGCTGGTTCCACGGCCCGGTGTCCCCCGCCCGGGGAGGACCGGACGGTCCGGTGGGGCCCGTCCCGGAGGGCGCCCCCGGTCCGCCCGGTCCCGCCCAGACGGGACCCGGCCCGCTGGGGCCGGTGGGGCCGGTGGGCTGCTGTGCCGCGGGGCCCGGTCCGGCGGGCGCTCCCGGTCCGGAGAACGGCCCGGTCCCCCCGGGACCGGTCTGGTGCTGCTGCTGGGGGGAGGGGCCCGTCATCGGCCCCGGGGGTCCCTGGGGCCCGTCCTGCCCGGCGGGGGCGTCCGCCTTGTGGGTGGCGTCGGTCCACTGGCCACCGTCCCACCACCGAAGCAGCGGCGAGCCGTAGGGGTCGGGGTACCAGCCGGAGGGGATCTGCGTGGTCATGGCCGCCAGAGTAGTAAGAACGGCTTTGTGGTGCATTGTGGACCTTGCGGTCACTCATGAACATTTATAGGTGAAAGTGGCCGCGTCCTGGAGCCTTCCCGTCGCGGGGGCCGGTGAGAGCAGTCGCAGGGTGGCGGTCCCGCGGAAGGCCCCCTCGCCCTTGACCGTCCAGTCCAGGACCACCTCGTGCGAGGTCGTCCCGGCCGCGAGCCGGTCGCTCTGCACGGTCGGCTTCCTGCGGTCGCTCCGTTTCCACTGGTAGCGGACCTCTCCCGCCGAGCCGTTGGTGGTCAGGACGCCGGTGATCCTGATCTTGGCGTCACACCCCTGCGTCTTCCTCGGGGCGCTGACGTTCACCCCGGTCACCTCCAGCGGAGTCACCGGCCCCCGCAACAGCCACAGTGCCAGCGCGGCCACGACCATCAGCGCGAGGATCGCCGAGGCGAGGATCGTACGGCCGCGCCGCCGCCGCCCGCCGGAGGACGCGACGGCCCGGAGCCTCTCGGAGGGGGGTTCGGTCTGCTGGCGGTCCCGCCCGGCCCGCCAGAGCTGGGCGGCCGTGGTCTCCGAGGGCACCCCCGGGCCGAAGCGCATGACCACGTCCTCGGTCCGGTCCGCCGGGGGCGGCCGCTCCGAGGGGTCCGGGCCGCGCCGCTCGCCCTCGTCCGGGACACGCAGCAGGGTGACGATCTCACCCTCGTCGGGGGCGGGCGCGGGATATCCGGAGTCCGGATGTCCCGGGTCCGGACGCCGGGGGTCCCGGTACACGGGGTCCGGAGAGTGCGGGGATCGATGTCCGGAGCCCGGGGAGGCGGGCACCGCGGGACCCGGTGCCGGACGGCCGGGCACGGCGGCCTCTCCCGCGGACCACCGGCCGAGGGCCCGAACGAGTTCGTCGCGGGCGGCGAACCCGGGTGGCAGCACCTCGCGTCCGGCCATCAGGGCGTCAAGGGCCGGGGCGAGCCCGCGCGCCGAGGCCCTGGCCGCGACCCGCTCCAGCAGGAGGGTACCCTCGCGGTCGTCCGCGGCCCAGCCGGCCGCCAGTCCCCGGGCGAGCGACGCCCAGGCCGCCACGTCCCGCTCCGGCATGGGCGCCCGGCCGGACAGCGCGTCCGCCAGCCCCCGCTTCGCGAGCAGCGCCGAACCGTCCGGGGTGATCACCACGGTGCCCGGGTGGAACTCGCCGTGGGCGAGGCCTGCGGCGTGCACGGCCAGCAGCGTCTGCGCCGTCTCCACCAGTACGGTGGCCGCGCTGCCCGCGTCGGGACCCGGCGCCTCCCGCGTACCGGCCAGCAGGTCGCTCAGCCTCGGCACGACCGGCCGGGAGGTGATCAGCCACACCTCGTCCCGGGCCATCACGAGGTCGGCGACCGGCACCAGGCCGTTCGGGCCGCCCTGCGCGAGCCTGCGGTCGGCCACCACGGCCGCGACCAGCCGCTCGCGCGCCGCCGGGTCGGCGACCGGCCGCGGATCGAACCTCAGCGCGCTTCCCGGCCGTCCGTCGGCCGAGACGACCGACGACCACACCCCCAGGTCGTCGGCCCAGGTACGACCGGTCAGCCGGAAGCCGCCGAGGCCTCCCCGGTCAGTGTTCATGATCGTGCTTGATCTCCCGCCTACCGGCGTCTCCGGTGCCGTCCCGCCATGTCTCGCCTGACGACCAGTGTGAACGGTACGGCACCGCTCGTCACCAGGCCCAGCGCGAGGAACGCCGCGGGGGCGGCCCCGAGCGGTGAGGGGGAGGTGGTGAGCCCGGCCCGGCCGGGGGAGGTGTCCGAGGACCTGGGGGTGGAGCCGTCGTTCGTCCGGGTGGTGGTGGGCGACGGCTCCGACGAGGTCGTCGACGTCGGCGTCTCCGTCGGTGTCGTCGTGGGCCGCTCCGAGGGGGAGGACGTCGTCCTGGGCGTGGTCGGCGTGGTCGGCGTGGTCGGTCTGGTGGACGGCGGTCTGGTGGACGGGGCCCCCGGCCCGGGATCACCCAGGGTGGAGTCCTCCTCCGGGGTGGGCGCCTCGGACGCCGGCTCGCTCGGCCGGGTGGTCGCCCGCCTGGTCGGGCGGGTGGTCGGGCGGGTGGTCGGCCGGGCGGTGGGCCTCTCCGAAGCGTCCGGGGTGGCGGCCGGCCCGGTGGGCGGCGCCACCGGTGGCGGACCCGAGGTGGAGGTGGTGCTCGGGGACGGCGTCGGGGCGGGCGTGTCCTCGGCGGGCTCCTCGGTCTCCTCGACCGGCTCGTCGCTCTCCTCGACGGGGACGACCGTCTCGGCGGCCGGGGACGGCCGCGTCGTGACGGGGCTCTGCGACCCGACCTCGGTGGTGCCGCCACCGCCGACCAGTACCGCGGTCAGCCCGCCGATCACCGCGACGCAGCCGACACCGGCGAGGATCTTCACGCCCAGCCTGCCGATCGGGGAGGACCCCTCGTGGTGGTCGGCGTCGTCGTCGTCGCCTTCCAGCTCGGTCATGGCCAGCGAGGTGTCGACGCCGGGCGGCGGCGGCGCCTCCGCCGGGAACAGGGCCGCCAGCAGCCCGGCGATCGCGGCCAGGCGGCGCAGGCCGCGCTCCTCCCAGTCCGGGCCGTAGGACTCCGCGGCCACGGCCTCCAGCTCGGTCAGGAAGGCCGCGGCCGTCGGCGGCCGGTCGGCGGGGTGCTTGGCCAGCCCGCGCTCCACCAGCCCCCGCAGGGCCGCGGGGACCTCCTCGACCGGCGGCGGCGACGCCTGGTGCTGCCGGGCCAGCGCGGCGATGTTCGTGGCCCGGAAGGGCCGGGTGCCGGTGAGGCACTCGAAGAACACCACGGTGGCCGCGTAGACGTCGGTGGCCGGTCCGGCGGGCCCGCCCATCCACTGCTCGGGCGCCATGTACGGCGGCGTCCCCGCCGGGAGGTCGCCGTCACCGGAGCGGACCGCGATGCCGAAGTCGACGAGCTTGCTCGTCCCGTCGGCCTCCACCATCACGTTCTCGGGCTTGAAGTCGCGGTGCACCACGCGCGCCGAGTGCGCGGCGGCCAGCCCCAGGAGCGACCCCTTGAGCACCACCAGCGCCGCCTCGGGGCCGGTCGGCCCCTCCGAACGCAGCAGCGCCCGCAGGGCGACCCCGTTGACCAGCTCCATGACGATGGCGGCGCCGTCGCCCGTCTCGACGTAGTCGTAGAGCAGGACCGAGTGCGGGCTGCTCAGCGTGTTGAGCACCCGGGCCTCGTGCCGGAAGCGCGCCACGAACCCGACGTCGTTCCTGAGCTCGTCGGAGAGGTACTTGATGGCCACCATGACGCCGTCGGCGTCGTGACGCGCCATCACCACGCGACCGGCCGCACCGGCCCCCAGCTCGCGGATCTCGGTGTAGCCCGGGACTCGCCATGCCGATGGCGTGCCGTGCATAACGGTCTCCTCAGTTGTACGGGCCCCCACCCATAACAGACGGACCGCAGCTTAGCCATATTTAAACATTTTTTACTCATCAATCACGAATCAATCTCAGCGGGGAGATCGGATGATCAGCCGGTGGGGCCGCCGGCTCCGCTCCGGGGCAGGGAGACGATCGAGGTCACGGGGCTGGGGCTCGCGTCCCGGGTGACGCGCGGCCGGGCGGTGGAGCGCGACTCGACGACCGGGTGGGCCGTGCGGGTGACCGCCGTCCCGGGAACGGGACGGGGAGCGCGGGCGGTCGGCGGCCGCGGGACGGGACGGGGCGCAGGGGGAGTCCTCGGAGAGGCCACGGGGGCCGGGCGCGGCCCGCGTGTCGGCCCGCGTGTCGGCTCGGCGCAGGCCGGGACCGTGCCGCTCGCCCGGCTCGTGACGCCCGAGGGCGTGCCGGTCACCACCGCGCGCCAGCCGGTCCCGCACGGCGGCCGGGGGAGGGTGAGGACGACGGTGGGGGTGTAGTCCGTCGCCCCGGACAGCGCGAGGACGGTCCTGCGCACGGCCCCGCCCGCGCGGACGACCACGCGCAGGCGTACCGCGCGGGTGTTCTCGGCCCGTACCGCCACCGAGATCGACGCGGTGCCCCGCGGGTCGAGGGTGGCCCGCAGTACCTGCACCCGGCGCACCCGTCCCCGGGACGACCCGGGGGGCGCAGGGGTCGCCGTGAGCGTCGGTGAGGTCGGTGAGGGTGCCTGTGTGGAGGCCGGCGGGGACGACGCAGGGGACGACGGGGACGACGGGGACGGGGCGGGTGGTGAGGGCGGTGAGGAGGTGGGCGGCGAGGTGGTCGGCAGGCCGGGCGGGGCGGGGGCGCCGGGCGAGGCGGGCCCGGTGGAGGTGACCGGCCCCGCCGAGGAGGTGGCCCCGGTGGGACCGAGCGGGCCCGGCGCGCCCGGGACCGAGGGCGCGGGCGAGGCCGGCGTGCCGGAGGCGGGCCCGCCGGCGGACGGCGACGGGAGCGGGTGGCCGCGCGAGAGGGGGGAGGACGACGCGGGCGGGGCCGCGGCGGAGGCGCCCGCCTGGCGGGGCCGGGCCTGCCGGTCGGAGGCCAGCGCGTACACCCCGGCGCCGCCCACCACCAGCGCCAGACCGGCGGCGCCCGCCGCCAGGCCCGGACCGCGCCGGAGCGAGCCCAGCACGGTGCGGAAGAGCGTGGTCCCGGCCGACGGCGCGGCGGGGGCCGCTCCGGCGGATCCCGGGAGGAGCGCCGGGAGCGCCGGGAGCGCCGGGAGCATGGCCGGGAACAGGGCGGCCAGCGCGGCCAGCCGCGATCGGCCGCGCTCCTCCCACTCCCGGCCGTAGCCCGCGAGCGCGACGCGCTCCAGCTCCGCGACGAAGGCGCGGGCGGCGGGCGGCCGGTCCCGGGGGTCCTTGGCCATGCCTCTGGCGACCAGCTCCCTGATCTGCTCGGGCACCTCGTGCACCGGGACCGGCGCGGTCAGGTGCCGGTGCATCAGCACCACCCGCTCGGCGGACCGGTAGGGGCGGTGCCCGGTCAGGCACTCGAAGAGGACCGCCGTGGCGGCGTAGACGTCCGAGGCGGGGGAGGCCGGCCCGCCCGTCCACCGCTCGGGTGCCATGTAGGGCGGGGTGCCGGCCGCCGGTGCGCCCTCCCCCGCGCGCACCGCGATGCCGAAGTCGACGAGCTTGCTGGCCCCGTCGGGGCGGACGAGCACGTTCTCCGGCTTGTAGTCGCGGTGCACCAGCCCGGCCTCGTGCGCGGCGGCCAGCCCCAGGAGCGAGCCCTTCAGCACGGCCAGCGCCGCCTCGGGACCCGTCGAGCCGTGCTCGCGCAGGATCGCGCGCAGGCAGGCGCCGTCGACGGCCTCCATGACGATGGCGGCGCCGCGTGAGGTCTCCACGTACTCGTACAGCCTGGCCACGTTCTCGTCGGCCAGCTCCACCAGGAGCCTGGCCTCCTCGCGGAACCCGGCCAGGAAGCCGGGTTCCTCCCGGAGGCGCTCGGACAGGTACTTCACGGCCACGTGGGTGCCCGACTCGTCGTGGCGGGCGAGGACCACCCGCCCGCCACCGCCCGCGCCGAGCTCGCGAAGCTCGGTGTAGCCGGGCGGTGTCCAGCCGATGGCCGTCATGACGCCTCCAGGGTCCGCGGGACCGGATGCGGCCCTCGAACATGAAAGACGCGTGACGGACGGGGCGGGTTGGCCGCCGATCCTTACCGAACGGGTATGGTTCGGGACACCACGTGATCGGGGACGGGAAGGTCGGCCGTCATGGCCGGGTCGGTCTCGGGCGTCCCCCAGACCTGGTGGAGCGGCAGGACTCCGGCCCAGATCGGCAGCGCGTAGTCCTCCTCCTCGTCCTCGGGCGGGCCCTGTCGGATCTTGACCGACGCCTCGGAGAGCGGGAGGGCGAGCACGGCGGTCGCGGCGAGCTCCTTGGCGGTGGGGCGGCGGGCGGCGTCCCACTGGCCCGGGGCGAGCTGCTCGGTGATCGCCCGCAGCGCGGTCAGCCGCTCCTCGGGATCCTTCACCAGGCGGGGGGTGCCGTAGACCATGGCGCAGCGGTAGTTCATCGAGTGGTTGAAGGACGAGCGTGCCAGCACGAGGCCGTCCAGGTGGGTCACGGTGACGCAGACCTCGCCCCCCGCCCGCAGCGAGGTGGCCCCGGTCGAGCCGTGCAGGTAGAGGGTGTCGTCGACCCGGCCGTAACCGGTGGGGACCACCATGGGGGCGCCGCCGACCACGACGCCCAGGTGGCAGACCAGCCCGGCGTCGAGCACCGCGTACAGGTCCTCGCGGGAGCTGCGGCCTCTGTTCTTGGCGCGGCCGAGGGTGGTGCGGGGAGTCGTAGAGAGCATGGCACTACCCTAGGGGAAAGTGGACACAACGAACACGTCCATTTTCACGTACTTGTAGGAGACCACTTTGCCGCGCCCCGCCGTCGATCTGCCCCTGGCCCTGGACCGAGGGTCCGGTACGTCCCTCGCCGTCCAGCTCGGTGACAGCCTCCGGGCCGCCATGCACGGCGGCGCCCTCGTCTCCGGCGAGCGCCTGCCCTCCAGCCGCGCCCTCGCCCGCCAGCTCGCGGTCAGCCGCACCGTGGTCACCGAGGCCTACCAGCAGCTCTACGCCGAGGGCTGGCTGGAGGGGCGGCACGGCTCCGGCACCTACGTGGCCGACGTGCTCGTCCCCCCGCCGCCCTCGCACCCGTACCCGTCGCCCTCGGTCTCCCCCGGAGCCGCCGGAGCCGCCGGAGCCGGGGGCCCCGGGGGGTCCGGGGGGTCCCGGTTCCCGTCCGGTTCCCGCCCGCCCGGCGGCCCGGCGGACGACACGCGCCCGGACGGCCGCGGGGCGGCCGGTCCGGCGACGGCGCGGGGGACGACGGCGCGGGAGGCGACGGCGTGGGGGACGACGGCGCGGGATACGGCGGAGCGGGATACGGCGGGGCGGGGGACCGCGGCGTGGGAGACCCCGGCGCGTCCCGGGCACGGGCACGCCTCCGGGCCCGTCCGGCGGGACGACGCGTCCGGGGCGGGCCGGGAGCGCGTGATCGACCTGCGTCCCGGCCGGCCGTGGGTCCACGACTACGACCGGGCCGCCTGGCGCCGGGCCTGGCGCCGGGCGGCCGACCTGCCCCCGACGAGCGATCCCGACCACCGCGGCCTGCCCCGGCTCCGCGCGGCCCTGGCCGAGCACCTCCGCAGGACCAGGGCGATCCCGGTCGGGCCGGAGAACATCCTGGTCACCCGGGGAACCGGCAACGGGCTCGACCTGGTCGCCGCCACCCTGCTGCGGCCCGGGGACCGGGCCGGTGTCGAGGAGCCCGGCTACCGCGTCGCCAGGAACGTCTTCGCCGGGCGGGGCGCGGAGGTGGTCCCCTGCCCGGTCGACGAGGACGGCGTCGTCGTGGACGCCCTCCCCGACGACCTGCGCGTGCTCTACACCACCCCGGCCCACCAGTACCCGCTCGGCGGCCGCCTGCCGATAGCGCGCAGGGAGCGGCTGCTCGCCTGGGCCCGGCGCGTCGGCGCGGTCGTGGTGGAGGACGACTACGACGCCGAGTTCCGCTACGACGTCGCCCCGCTTCCCGCCCTCTACGGCCTCGACCCCGGGCGGGTGGTGCTGCTGGGCAGCCTGAGCAAGGCGCTGACCCCCGACGTCGGTGTCGGCTGGCTGGTCGCCTCGCCCGGCCTCGTCGAGGCCGTCGCCGTCACCCGGGACGCCCTCGCCGACAGGACGGGCGGCCCGGCCCAGCAGGCGATGACGACCCTCCTGGAGCGCGGGGACCTGAACCGGCACCTGCGCCGGATGCGGCTGGAGTACGCGCGCCGCCGCGCCGCGGTCGTCGACGTCCTGGGCCCCGGGCTGATCGGTGAGACGGCGGGCCTGCACGTCCTGGTGGAACTGCCGGAAGGCACGGTCGCGCCCCTGGTCGAGGCCGCGGCCGGCCACGGGGTGCTGCTGGACTCGCTGGATCGCCACTACCACGGGCCGCGGCTCCGGCACGGCCTGGTCGTCGGCTACGGCGCCGAGACGCCGGCGAGCATCAGGCGGGGACTCTCACTGGTCGCCGACCTCGCCGGGCTCACGCCGGGGACGGCCTGAGCGGTACCGCGCCCCCGTGAGCTCTCGGGAGCGGTGAGCCCCCGGGACCGGGAAGGCCCAGGCCCTGGGAAGGCCCCGGGCCCGGGGAAGGTCTCAGGACCGGGAAGGAACGTTCCCGGCGTTCGACGGGCGCGGCCGGGACTGCAGCGACGTGCGCAACCGGCCGTAGGTCTTGAGGGCGCGGTCGGCGGTCGTGCGCAGCAGCGGGCTCGCCAGGACCGTGCCACGCGCCTTGCGCACCGGCACCCGCAGCATCCAGTGGACCCCGGCGCCGGCGCTCACCCGGGCGACGCGGCCCTCGGCGACCTCGTACTCGCCGTTCTTGAGCTTCTCCTTGTACTCCTTCTCGCCGCGGCCCATGTCGATGACCCGGATGCCGCTCTCGGCGGCCTTCTCGGCCATGGCCAGGTGGTGGATCAGGCCGGGGGAGTACTTCGCGAAGGCGGTGTCGTAGGCGGGGAACCAGCCGGCGAGCGTGGTGGCGGTGCGCAGCCCGAAGTGCCCGGCCACCGGCTTCCCGTCCACGTACAGCATGTCGAGGACCCCGCCGAAGTGCTCACCGTCGGTGACGAGCAGCCGCTCGACCAGCTCCACGATCCACGGCCTGGCGAACCGGTCACTGCGGCCGGTGCGGCGGTACTGCTCGGTCTTCCACCCCAGCAGGGTGCGCAGCGGCGCCAGGTCGGTGACGGCGTAGTCGTGCCGGATCTCCCCGACGTCACGCTGGAGCTTGCGGCTCTTGTAGGCCGTCGAGCGGTACGTCTTGCCGGACCGCGCCTTGATCGTCTCGATGTACGACGCGAAGCCGTCGCGCAGGTCGATGATCGGCGACGGGTGCCGCTCGTGCCCCGCCAGCAGCAGCGGCTGTCCGGCGATCAGGTGGTCGAACTCGAAGACGGCAAGGCCGCACGCCTTGATCAGCAGTTGCGGGTCGATCTCCACGTCCTTGGAGTGGACCAGCCCCTGAGCGTCGGTCAGGCCCGCGGCCACCGGCATGCCGATTCCCATCGGATGGCGCTCGAAGGGGAAGAACCCCACCGTGTCCGGCCCGTCGTGCAGCACCGCCACCCGGACGCGCTCCTGCAGGGCGCCGACGGTGACGGTGAACTCGGGCGACAGGAACGGGCTGTCGAAGGCCGGATCGGCTCCCTGAAGGGCTCTCCAGCGGTCGAGCTCGACCGGTCCGAGATCACGGGGCTGAACGATTGTGACGCGCATGAGCTCCTACTGGGGTGTGCGGGTTCCCCTTACGACGTCCTGAAGGACGTCGTAAGCCCAAGCATGCGGGTAGACACGTAATGTAACGATAAAGGACGGAACCCGGGGTGGTTCTCGCGGGGGCGCAACATTTCGGGATCTTATTGCGTGCGCCCGGCTGGCGCGCCCTACCCGAGTGGCGTTCTAATTGGTGGCCATGAGCACCCCTGGCATCGACCGGTCCCGCCTCGTCGCGTGGATGGCCGCCACCGTCCCCGACGCCGGGGAGCCCACCGGGATCTCCCTGATCGCGGGCGGCAGGTCGAACCTGACGTACGTCGTCGAGACCCCTCACCGCCGCCTGGTGCTCCGCCGCCCGCCGCTGGGACACGTCCTGCCGACCGCCCATGACATGGGGCGGGAGTGGCGGGTGATCTCGGCGCTCGCGCCGACCGCCGTCCCGGTGCCCGAGCCGGTCGCGTTCTGCGCCGATCCCGACGTGATCGGCGCGCCGTTCTACCTGATGGCGCACGTGGACGGCGCGGCCGTGCGGAGCCGCCAGGACGCGCGGGATCTCGGCCCCGAGCAGACCCGGCGGCTGTCGGAGCGGCTCGCCGAGGTGCTCGCCGCGATCCACGCGGTCGACTACGAGCGGGCCGGCCTGGCCGGCTTCGGCCGGCCCGAGGGGTACATGGCCCGCCAGCTGGAGCGCTGGGGCCAGCAGTGGGAGCGGTCGAGGACGGCCGACTCGCCCGCGTACGACCGCCTGGTGGCCCGGTTGCGCGAGCGGCTGCCCGCGCGCTCGGCCTCGACGCTGGTGCACGGCGACTACCGGCTCGACAACACGCTCGTGCGGCTCTCCCCGGAGCCGGAGATCCTCGCCGTCGTCGACTGGGAGATGTCCACGCTCGGCGACCCCCTGGCCGATCTCGGCCTGACCCTCACCTACTGGCACGACCCCGGGGACGAGGAGCGGGGCTCGATCCCGGTCGCGGGGGACGTGACCGTGGCGCCCGGCTTCCTCACCGCCCGGGAGTTCGCCGCCCACTACGCCCGGGTCTCCGGGGCCGACCTGACCGACCTGGACTTCTACGTCGCCTTCGGCAACTACAAGCTCGCCGTCATCGTGGAGGGCATCCACGCCAGGTTCAGGCAGGGCAAGACGGTCGGGGAGGGCTTCGAGAACATCGGCGCGGCCGTCCCGACCCTGCTCGACCGGGCCCTGAGGGTCCTGGAGGGCTGACCGGCTCCCCGCCGCGCCGCCTGACGGCCGTTCCACGACGTGAGGGCACCTACGGTAGAAGTTTCAAGTACCGTGCAAGCGGGTCTGGATACGCTGGTGAGGCGGCCGGTAACGCTTGCCTGTGAACCGTCGCGGGGCACCGTCGCCCCCGCCGCCGCCGTGGAACGCTACATTCGTTGAGCTGCGAGGATCGAGGAACCGGTGATACCGACTAACGGACGGCACCAGCGACGGCGCCCGGCCTGGCCGGTCGCGCTGGGGGCGTTGGTCGTGACGGTGGCGCTCGTGGTGAGCATCATCACCCTGGCCTCCAGGCCCGACGCCCCCCGGGGGCAGAGGATGACCATCCCTCCGTCGCAGGCGGCCCCGGCGCTGGAGCAGCCCCCCGCCGTCGAGCGGTGGCCGCGCTGGGGCATCACCCACACGGAGTTCAGCGCCGACAACGTGGGCGGCCGGGTCGCCGAGACGGCCTCGCACGTCCTCAGCCGGGTGCCGATGCTGCAGAACCAGCACATCATGGGCTGGGGCGCCGGAAACCCCGAGCCCGCGCCGGGCAGGAACGACTTCCGTGACCTCGACCGCCGCATCATGTTCATGTCCGGGTCCAAGGCCCTCCCGATCATCACGCTCTGCTGCTCGCCCGACTGGATGAAGGGCGGCACCGAGGGCCGGACCGACTGGTCGCAACTGGAGACCGCGCCGCGCCGCGAGCACTTCGACGACTACGCCGAGCTCGCCGCGACGGTGGCCAGGCGATACCCCACGGTCAAGCACTTCATGGTGTGGAACGAGCTCAAGGGCTTCTGGAACGTGACCCAGAACCGGTGGGACATCGAGGGCTACACCGATTTCTACAACAAGGTCTACACCGCGCTGAAAGGCGTCGACAAGGACATCAAGGTCGGCGGCCCGTACGTCTCGGTCGGCAGCAGCAGCGTCCCCGTCGCCGGGGCCGAGCTCCAGGGACCCTGGGGCGGCATCGACCAGCGGGACCTCGAGGCGGTCGATTACTGGATCAAGAACAAGAAGGGCGCCGACTTCATCGTGGTGGACGGCGCCTCGGTCACCAAGGACGCCGGGGCCCACCCCGACGAGTTCACCGCCCTCGGCAAGTTCGGGGCCCTCACCACCTGGCTGCGGCAGAGGAGCGGCGACCTGCCGGTCTGGTGGGCCGAGTGGTACGTCGAGCCCAACAGCAGCGACTGGACCGAGGATCGCCGGGTCGCGGTCCAGACGGTCGCGATGATGGAGTTCGCCACCAGCGGCGTCACCACCTCGCTCTACTGGAACCCCCAGCGCAAGGCCTCCGGTGACGACCAGCCATGCCCGGGCTGCCTCTGGCACCCCGAGACCGGTGCCGAACTGCCCATGGCGGGCGTGATGAGCGGCTTCGTCAAGTGGTTCCCGCTCGGGGTCACGCTGGAGACGGTCACCTCCTCCGACCCGAAGGTGCGCGTCCTGGCCCAGGAACGCCAGCTCGTGATGGTCAACACCACCGGCGCGGCCGTGAACACCGTCGTGGACGGCAGGCAGTTCCAGCTCAAGCCGTACGAGGTCAGGTGGAGCGAGCGCGCCGCGGCCTGACCGGGGCGATCACGGCCAGATCGGGGTCCGGCCACGGCCTGACCGGGTCCGGCCGTGGCCCGATCGCGGTGCCGGGGTCGAGTTCGTGACCGCGCCGCGCACCCAGCCCTACGGGCGGATCGCCGTCTTCACCGACATCGCCGGCAACCGCTGGGACCTGCTCGGCCCCGCCTGAGCACCGCCCGGCTCCCGCGGCCCGTCACCCGTCTCCCGGCCGTCAGCCGGTCTCCCGGTCGTCGTCGGGGGCGCGGGGCGGCCCGGGGGCGGGCGGGTCGGCCGGGGCGGCCGGGGATCGGGAGGGGCGGCGCCAGTTGGTGAACCAGCGCAGCAGCCACTCCACCGGCCCGTACCGGTGACGCCGCAGCCACCACCGGCTCCAGGCGGCCTGGGCGACGAAGACGGCGACGCCGATCGACACCGCCGGGAACGGCCCGATCAGGTCCACCAGGCTCAGCCCGTAACCGGTGAAGATCAGCGAACCGATCAGCGACTGTCCCAGGTAGTTCGTCAGCGCCAGCCTGCCCGAAGGCGCGAGCAGGCCGGTCAGCCGCGGCCTCGCCGGGAGCAGTCGGAGCAGGGTGGCGGCGTAGGCCGCGGCCAGGAGCGGCGCGGTGACCAGGTTCACCGACTGCCCGACCAGGTGGTAGGCGTGCCCGCCGCCCGACCAGGTGGAGTGCGCGTAGACCAGCGCCCCGGCGAATCCGACGGGGAACCCCGCCCACTGCAGCCGTCGCAGCGCGGCCGTGTACCCCGACAGGTCGGAGAGCAGCCTCAGCTTGCCCAGCGCCATCCCTGCCAGGCAGGCGGCGAGCACCGTGGGCCCCTGGAGGAAGACCCGGAGCAGCAGGATCTTGGCGAGCCGGTGCACGTGCTCGCCGATGATCATCGACGCGGAGCCGTGCAGGGCACGGTCGGACAGGGCCGCCTCGGTGGCGTTCTCGGAGACCGCGCCCGAGGCGTCCGCGCCCAGCACCGCGAGCCCCGCCAGCAGCAGCACGCCCGCGGCGAGCGCGACCGTCAGCGCCACGGCGGCGATCATCGCGGCGCGCGGGGTGATCCGCCGCACCACCAGCAGGACCAGCCCCACCACCGCGTACGTGGCCAGGATGTCACCGGGGAACAGCAGGACGCCGTGGGCGATGCCGAGCAGGAAGAGCCCTCCCAGGCGACGCAGGAACCGCGGGACGAACGCCGCCCCCGCCCGGTGGGCCGAGTCGATCTGCAGGGTGAAGCTGTAGCCGAACAGGAACGCGAAAAGCAGATAGAACTTGTTCTCGAAGAGCACCGAGACGAACCAGCGCGTCCCCCAGTCCAGCGGGGTGGAGAACATCGGCGCGGCCAGCCCCGCCATCCGGTACCCCGAGGCCAGATAGGTGATGTTGACCACCACGATGCCGAACAGCGCGAAGCCGCGGAGCGCGTCGACCGCCTCGATCCGGCGTCCCGAGACCCGCGCCGGGGCCCCCGCCCCGCCGCCACGGGGTTCCCCTGCGAGCATCCGGTCCGTCCTCCACGCGTTCCGGGACGCGAGTCCCCCCTGCGAAACGGTGCCCAGTATGGCCCGGGGCGGCCGGGCACCGGAGGACTTTGTCCTTTATTGGAGCTGGTAGCCGATGACCACGAAGCGTTCGGCGATCACGCCCACCGCCAGCAGGAACGCGGGTATCGCGACGAACAGGATGCGCCTGCGGGTCCTGTTCGCCCGTCCGCGGCCGCGCAGCAGGAACACCTCGTAGGCGAAGAGCGCGATCCACGTCACCCCCAGCGCCGCCAGGCCGACCGGCGTCCACGGGGAGGTCGGGTCGTTGCCGCCGGTCGGTGCCACGCGCTCGGGGATCTCGGTGCCCTTGGGGAAGGAGCGCAGCGTGTACACGGCCGCGTCCTCGCCGTTGAAGACCCGTTTGAGCTCCTTGTTGGCGTCCAGCGCGGCGCGGAACCGCGGCGCCCAGTCCGTCGGGAAGCCGTGGTTGAGCTGCAGGTAACCGGCCTGGCCGCGGGTGGCCACCAGGTAGGTGTTCGGCGGCGACGCGCGAAGTTTGGCGATCACCGAGGTGAGCTGGGCCGGATTCTTGTCCACCAGCACCTGCTCGTAGGCGATCCTGTCGAAGTCGCGCTCACCCCACGGGATGCTCGGCGTGACCTCCTCGCCGAGCAGCGGAACCAGGTACAGGACGCGGGCGCTGGGCTCGTCGTGGTCGTAGACGTAGTGCATCGCCGCGACCTCGCTGGCCGAGACCCGCTCGAACTGCTCGTTGCCGTAGCGCGCCACCAGGAAGACCATGGCCAGCGCCATCGCGCACCCCGCGGCCAGCAGCAGCGAGATCCGGCGCGTCAGCTCCGGGTTGAACCGGATGTTGCGCCTGCGGATCGGCACCGTCTCCTCGGGCGCGTCCTCGGTGCCCGCCGGGAGGTTCGGGAAGAAGGCGTACGCGGCCAGGATGCAGGCGCCGGGGAGCGCGAACAGGTAGATCCGCAGGCCGATCTCGCCGCCGTAGTTCTGCAGGCCGAGCGCCAGCACCGGGATGCAGAGCAGGAGCAGGGCCGCGCGGTCGCCCACGCCGCGCCGCAGCCGCCGGAACAGGCCGGCGGCGGCCAGGGTCAGGATGACACCGCAGATGCCCAGGCGCGCCATCAGGACGAGCGCGTGCTTGGGGTCGCTGCCGTCGATCCGGTCACCGGTGTTGCTCTGCAGGTTCTCCAGGATCCGGCCCAGACCGCCGAAGAGCTGGTCGATGTGCCCGCTCCAGAAGGTGACCGTCTGGTAGCTGATCCAGGCCAGCACCATCAGGCCCAGGAAGAACGGCAACCCCCAGCTCAGCGAGGTGCGCCGGAGCAGGATCAGGCCGGTCAGCGCGCCGAGCATCATGAACGGCGTGATCTGGTGCGAGGCGGTCGCCGTCGCGAACAGGCCGATCAGCACGATCAGCATGATCGTCCGGTCGTAGACACCGGTCCGGTGCGGCAGCTCGCCGGGTGTCAGCCCGTCCAGCCGGGCCAGCAACCGCCGTACGGGTCCCTTGACCGGCATCGGCTTGGTGCGCGGCTCGACCCTGCCGAACCAGCGCAGCACGATCGCCACGAAGGCCAGGTAGATCGCGTACGTGAAGCCCTGCGAGGAGAAGTAGTCCTGGCCGATCCACTGGACGATGACGAACAGCAGCGCGGCGAACCAGCGCGCCCTGGTGGTGGCGACCACCTGGCGCAGGATCAGCACGAACGGCAGCAGGTAGAGCAGGTTCGACAGCAGCGGCGTCCACCGCATGATCGTCGTCAGGTCGGTGACCCCGGCGGCCTTGGTGACGAACCCCACCAGCGCGAAGAAGCCCGGCCACGCCAGGCGGGCGTCGAGGATGGCCGACGCCTCGCCCGTACGGTTGATGTACTCCACGAAACCGGCGTGCACGTAGGCGGTGTGGAACCTGGCCTCGTCCTCGATCAGGGCCGCGCCCCCGTGCAGGGCGAACGTGATCGCCGCGATCTGGAAGAGCAGCAGGAACTTCCGGTCGGTGTTCTGCGCGATCGTGACGAAGAACGCCACGAGCATCAGCAGGATCGCGGCGAACGCGGTCGGCGGCATGGCCGAGATCAGGCCCACACCGTCGATCTTGTTCAGGTCGACGCCCCAGAGCGGACCCGGCTCCACGCGCAGGGCCAGCACGTACATGATCAGGCCCTCGACGGTGAGCAGGGGCGGCAGCCACGCCATGGCCGTCCGCAGCAGGGTCGCCGCCCGGGACGGCCTGGTCGCGGGCACGGCGCCGGGTGCGGCGTCCCGGCTCCCGGCGCCGGAAGGCGCCGGCGGGCCGGGGGACGGCGCGTGGGGTGCCGGCGCGTACGCGGCCGCCGGGGCGTGGACGACGGCCAGGACCGTCTCCGGGCCCAGGGGCTCGGGGTCCCCTGTGTCCTCCGCGTACACCGGGGACGTCGAGGGACCGCGGGATCCCGCGAGCTCGTCGGGGTCGTCGGGGTCGTCGGGGTCGTCGAAGTCGTCGGGCTCGTCGTGGTCGTCGGAACCGGAGTCGCCGGGCTCGGAGGACTCCGGAGAGTCGGGGGACCCGGGGGGGACGAGGTGGTCGGAAGGCGCGGGGGCCTCCCCTTCCGGTGCTCCGGGTGCTCCGGGTGCTCCGGGTGCTCCGGGTGCGGGACGGCCGGCGGGCTCCCGGCCGGGGCGGAGCGGCGCGCCGGGAAGGCGGATCTCCGCGGTGGTGTCGTTCCTGTCCTCGCCCCCGGGCACGTCCTCGCCGACGGTCGTCCCGGAGGGGGAGAGTGGACGGAGGGGGAGGCGGATGACGGCGGTGACGTCGGGGTCGTACTCGGGGTCGTCCTGGGGATCGTCCTGGGCGTCGTCGTCCCGGCGGCCGGTTCCGGGGTCGCCCTCGGAGGAGGTGCCGGAGGTCCGCGCGGGGCCCTCACCGGTGATCCCGTCGTCCTGCGCGCCCGGCCCGTCCTGCTCGCCGGCTTCGTCGACGGCTTTCTCGCGAGCTTCCTCGAGGGCCTCCGGGCCGGTCCCTTCGCGGGGATCCTCGCCGGGCCCCTCGCCGGAGGTCTCGTCGAGACCCTGATCGCGCGGCCCACGGCCGTCCCGATCGGCGGGAGTGTCTTCGCCGGATCCGTGCTCGCCTGGTTCGTGCTCGTCAGGCCGGCCCTCGTCGTGGCCGTGCTCGCCGGCCTCCTGTTCGCCGGATCCGTGCTCGCGAGGTCCCCGATCGTCCGGTCCCCGCTCATCGCCGGGCTCCCGTTCACCGGCTTGCCCGGTGTCGGGAACGCCGTCGCGCCTCTCGCGGGGCGCGGGGCCGGGGTCGCCGCCGGCCACGGCGTACGCTCCGTCCGAAGGCACGGGAGGGGTGAGACCGGCCTTCCCGGTCTCGGCGGCTTCCGCCGTCTTCGGCGTCGTCACGTCATTACCTGCCCGTTGCCTCACGTCTAACATCATGGCGGCTACGCGGACCTTGGTGCGACGAACCGGCGAGAAGTTTCGTCATGTTTGGGTGTTTTGCGTAGATCCTTGAACGGCAAAACCACGACCAGGATTCCCACCCGGCGACACCCGTCCCGCCGTCCCCACCCCTCGCGAGGGGCGCGGACACCGGCGGCGTCCGCCCCGGGCGCACCGGGCGGACACCGGCCCCGCCGGTGGTCCCGGGAGCGTGCGACCTCCGGGACCGCCGGTTCTCACACCTGGCCGCGTACCCGGCGCAGGCCGTACCGGGTACGCCTGACGACGGCGTACCCCTTCGTCAGGACCCGTTCGCGCATGTAGATCAGGGGGACCTGGTTGCCCTCGACCGCGCGGCTGAACATCCTCATCGACGTGCCCTCGGCCACCGTCAGGCGCGGCAGCGCGAGCACGTCGTGCCGGTCGGCGGCGATGGCGTTGCTCACCGCGCAGGCGGCCCAGTACCCGGCGCGCCTGACCTCGCGCCGCACCCGCACGCTGGAGTAGCCGTACGGGTAGGCCATCGTCGAGACCAGGGAACCGATCTTGTCCTCCAGCAGCGCCTTGTTGCGGCGCAGCTCCTGGCGGAGCTCGTTCTCGGGCAACTGGTCGAGCTGGGGGTGGCTGTGGCTGTGCCCGCCGATCTCCACGCCGCAGGAGGCGGCCTCACGGGCCTGGCTCCACGACAGCATGGTGTCCAGGGGCCTGCCCGCCGCGTCCTTGCCCGCGTCGCGGACCCATCCGCTGGTCAGGAAGACCGTGGCGGGGAAGTCGAACCGTTCGAGCAGGGGCAGCGCCTCGCTGTGGAAGTCGGCGTACCCGTCGTCGAAGGTCACCACGACCGGCCGCTCCGGCAGGGCGCGGCCGTTGTTCTTGTGCAGCGAGGCGACCAGGTCGGCCACGGTCAGCGGTGTGAAGCGCTTCTCCTTGAGGTAGGCCAGCTGGTCGGCGAAGACCGAGGGCCGTACCGACAGGGGTCTCGTCTCGGCGTTGGGCCGGTCCGAGATCGAGTGGTACATCAGGATCGGTACACGGATCATGCACGTACCCGTTTCTTCTTCAGCCGAAGGGAACCGACAACGTAACCCCAGGTGGTCCAGGCGAGACCGACGACGATCGCGCCGGCCCTGCCCAGACCGGACACATCTCCTCGAAGGGCCTCGCCGACGCCGCGCAGCGCGCCCAGCGGCAGCGCCTTCAGCGCGTGCGCCCGCTCGCTCGCCAGCCCGTCTCCCGCCCCCACGCTCTGCGTGACCAGCGCCTTGGACAGGCCCTCGGCGTAGCAGCGCGAGCGGAAGTAGCCGAACGTGGCCCGCGCGGCGGGCACCTTGTGGCCGATCACCGCGGCGGGCTCGAACAGCATGCCCGAGCCCGGCATCCGCTGCGAGAGCCGGATGCAGAACTCGGTCTCCTCACAGCCCAGCGGGCGGGGCTTGCGCCCCTGCACGCTGCGCCCGATACCGGTGTGGAAGCCGCCGACCGCGCCGATCGGCTCCCTGCGGAAGGCCGCGTTCCCGCCCATCACGTTGCGGATCCGCGCCCGCTCCGTGGGCATGCCGCGATAGCTGCAGCCCACGGTCCAGTCGAACTCGTGCGGGTACCAGCCGGGCCGTCGCCCGGTGCCCCACAGCGGCCTGGTCAGCCCGCCCACCCCCACGATGGTCGGGTCCTGGAAGCCCTCCTCCAGCGCTTCCAGCCAGCCGGGTTCCGCTATGGCGTCGTCGTCCAGGTACGCCACGATGTCGCCGGAGGCGATCTGCGCACCGGTGTTCTTGCCACCGGACAGACCCTTCTCCTGAGCGTTCTCCACCACGATCGCGCCGGGGTACTCCTTCTTCAGCCGAAGATGGAGCTCCGGGTTGTAGTCGACGACCAGGATGATCTCGTGAGGCCTTCGGGTCTGGTTCTCGACGGACTCGACGGCCTGGCGGATGTCCTCCCAGCGATCCTCGGTGTAGACGCAGATGACGACACTGGTTCTCATGATTACGCGGCGCCCTGGTCCGCGGCCCTGGTGGCGGCGGCCGGCTCGTGGACGACGGGGGCGGGGCTGCTGCGCCACTCCCGGATGATGGTCTTGAGTACCCGGATGCCGTCGCGCACCGCGTGCAGGTTGCTCTCGCCGTGGATGCGGCAGCGCTCGTGGCTGGGCACCTCGTGCACCTTGAGCCCGGCCTTGAAGGCCCGGATGTTCATGAGGGTCTCGATCTCGAAGCCGTCGCAGTCGAGGTTGAGGACGTCCAGGTGCCGGGCCCAGAACGCGTTGTAGCCGTAGCACAGGTCGCTGTAGCTGGTGCCGTACATCTTGTTGACCAGCGTGGTCAGCGCCTTGTTGCCGAACGTGCGGGTGAAGGTCAGGTCGTCGCTGCCGCCCCCGGCCGCGTACCGCGAGCCCTTGACGAAGTCGGCGCCGGTGACCAGCGCGCCCACGAACTGGATGATCTCGCGGCCGTCGGTGGACCCGTCGGCGTCGATCATCACGATGATGTCGCCGGTGCAGGCGGCGAAACCGGCCGAGAGCGCGTCCCCCTTGCCCTTGCCGGTCTGGTGGACCACGCGGACGTTGGGGCGCAGCTTCCTGGCCACGGCGACGGTGTCGTCCTTGGAGTTGCCGTCCACCAGGACGATCTCGTCGATCCACTGGGGCAGCGTCGCGAAGACGTGCGGAAGGTTCTCCGCCTCGTTCATGGCCGGGACGACGACGCTGACGGTCGGGGAGATCGCCATGTGCGGGGTGATCGGCGTGAAACGCTCGATGGGGGGCACCGCCCTGAGCGGTGGCTTGCCGTTGTAATGCTTGGTGATCTCGGGACTCATGATGACGAGTGTCCTTCGCGGTCGGTCGTCAGAGATGACTGGCGGACGGACCCGTGGCCATAGACGATCGGGACGATCGGGGGAAATGGCGAATGCGGTGAGGGATGCATGCGAGGGTCCTGGCGGGTGTGTGGCGATGACGGAAGCGGCTTAACCCACTCCCCATGGTTCCTTGACGACCGGCGTACCGGATTGGTTCTGCGCGGGGGAGCGCATACGGCCGAAACCCTTCAGCACACGGTCGGCAAGTCTGTACAACTGCGGGCGATCCGTGACGATCGTTCGAGCCTTGTTGACCGGCGTACGGCCGAGCCAGTGGACCGCCGCGGCGGGGGAGGGGCGCGAGACGCGGCCCTCCGCGACGAACAGGTCGCCGCTCTTCAGCCAGCTCTTGTACTCCCGCCCGCCCTTGCCCATGTCGACCTGCCGCAGCCCGGAGGCGGCGGCGTGCTCGGCCATGTGCAGGTGGTGGACGATACCGGGCGAGTACTTGGCGAACTCGGTGTCGTAGGCGGGGAACCAGCCCACCAGGGTGGTCGCCGTCCGCAGCCCGAAGTGCCCGGCGACGGGCCTGTCCCCGGCGTAGACCATGGTCAGGACGCCCGCGAAGCTCTCCGACCTCTCGGCGTGCATCTCGTCGAGAAGCTGGACGATCCACGGCTGGGCGAACCGGTCGACCCGCCCGGTCCTGCGGTACTGGTCGGACTTCCAGTTGGTGAGCGTGCGGAGCGTGCCCGGGTCGGCCGAGTACCACTCGAAACGGATGTCGCCCTGCTCGCGGCCGAGCTTGCGCTCCTTGTAGCGGACGGTCTTGAGATTCTTCGGCGAGTTGGCCTTGACCTGCGCGATGTAGGTCTCGAATCCCACGCTGAGGTCCATGACGGGCGCGGGGCGCACGTCGGACTCGTACGGGGCGAACGTCGGCTGGCCGGGGACCAGGTGGTCGAAGTCGAACACCGAGAGCTTGCAGGCGCGAAGCAGGGTCCGTACGTCGAGCTGGAGGTCCGGCACGGAGATCAGCCCGTGGCAGGTGGTCAGGAAACCGCCGAGGGGCTTGCCGATCCCGAAGTTGTGGCGCTCATAGGGGAAGAACCCCACGGTCTTGCCGCCGTCCTGGATGACCGCGACGCGGACGTAGTCGCGCAGGCGCCCCATGGCGAGGGCGAACTCCACCGAGAGGAAGGGGTTGTCCAGCGAGGGGTCCGCCACCTGCAACTCCCGCCACCGGGAGATCTCTGAGGCTCCGAGGTCTCCCGGGCGAACGACGACGATGTTCACCGTGACCTGACCCCCTGTTCGGTCTGCAAGCTCCCGCTCCCCCGATACAACACGCGTAGTACGTATATGAAGCCACCGAGCACCGCGATCGTCGCGACTCCGGCGCGGGGCGACCATGCGTCAAAGGTAAGCATGGCAGCGGCCAGGAGAACGTTGACCACCAGGCTGGCTGCTGCTCCCACTGATAGTGCCTCAAGAGGGTCACGATCACGCAACAGTCCTACCACCGCGGCGCCCGGAACCACCAACAGGAACAAGGGGGTCAGAACCAGGCGTAAAGGCGTGTCGATGCCCGCTAAGGCGATCACGGCTCCCGTGACGCACGCCAAGGTGAGCGCCCATGTGAGCACCCTGCGGTTGATCGACATCTTCCGGACTCCAGGTTGGTGATGACGTGACTGATCGCGTCTTCATGTGACCAATCACTCAGCGGGCACGTCAATGCCGACGCTCGGCACCAGCCCATGGTTTACCGGATCCCTGGAAGAAGTCTCGGTGTTGGGTAAAAGGAGATGCAGGAATCAGTCCGTTCCCACCTCGGACTCCGTCTCGGCCGACGGGGTCGGCGCCGGATCGGGCTCGGGGTCCTCGGGAGGGTCCGAGGCCTCGGGGGCAGGGATTTCCCACGAGACGGCGCAGGCCGCGTTGCCCCCGGCCGACCTGAACGCCACCCGTCCGGCACCACTCAGGGAGGGGTCACGGGCCGTGACCCAAATCACTGTACCCGTGCCCGCGTCCAGCCGCCCCCGAGCCGGTTGCGCGTTCAGGCCACCGGAGGTGGTGGCCGACCAGGAGACCGCGGCGCCGCGGGCCGTGAGGCGGATCCGCCCGGCGCCCTGACCGATGTCGGCCGGGCAGGAGACGACCAGCTTCCCGGTCACGGGGCGCCGGGCGGGGGTGCGGGTGGGACGGGGCCGCGCCGCCGCCGTGCTCCTGCGGGCCGGTGCCGCCCGCGAGGGGAGGGGGGCCGCGGTCCTGGCGCCGGGGCCCGTGGTGGGGGTCGGCGCGTCCTCGCCCGGCTCCCCGTCCTCCGGCCGCTCCCCGGCGTCCTCCCGTCCGGCCTCCGACGGATCGGGGCCCGGCTCCGGGGCGGGCTCCGTCGTGATCAGGGCGGGCCGCGTACCCGGCGCCCCCGCCGCCTCCGGCGCGGCCGGGGAGACCTTCAGGGTCCCGCCGGCCAGGCCCTGCCCGCCGATCACGACCGCCGCCCCGGTGGCCGCCAGCACGCAGGCCGCGGCGAGCAGCAACGGACCCCTGCGCGGCCTGCGCCTGCGCCGCTGGGCCGGCGCCACCGCGTGCCTGCTCCCCCCTCCCCCCGAGGTCTCCGCTCCCGAGGCGGCCCGCCAGGCGTCCGCGTCCTGAGGGTCCTGCCGGGACCCCGTTCCCGAGGCGGCCCGCCAGGTCTCCGTGCCCTGAGCGGTCTGCCAGGCGTCCGCGTCCAGGGCGGTCTGCCAGGTCTCCGTACTCGGGTCGGCGTGCCAGAACTCCGTCTCCGGCGCGACGGGCCAGGGACGCGCGGCCGGCACCGCGGGGGTCACGGGGACCGCGGGGGTCACGGGGGTCACGGGGGTCACGTGCCGGTGGCTCCCGCCCCCCTCGTCACGGCCCCTTCGGGCGTCCGTGGTCCCGGAGTCCCCGGATCCCCTGGAGCCCCTGGAGCCCGTGGGCTCCCGGGAGGTCGCGGAGTCCTTGCGTCCGCCCCAGCGGCGGCCCCCGGCCCGCCGTGGGGCCGCCACGGGGAAACCGGACCGGTCGAAGTGCTCGCACCCGGCGAGGACGGCGGCGCGCGTGTCGCGCAGCTCCGGGTCCACGCACGTCTCGATGACCCTGCGGCGCAACGAGAGCGGCGGGTAGGCGAGCGGCACCAGGTCCAGCAGCCGTCCCGCCGAGACATGCCGGTCCCTGCGCTCGACGCAGACCTCGCAGCGGCCGATGTGGGCCGAGAGCCGCCGGCGCAGCATCGTGGTGAGCGGCCCCTCCCAGCAGTCCACCATCGCCGACAGGTCGGGGCAGTGCGCCCGGCCGACCTTGGCGAGCACCACGGCGGCCGCGGCGTTCTCCAGATGGTCCCTGGCCCGGCCGAGCCGCGTCGCGACCTGCCGCGAGCTGAGCCCGAGCACCGCGCCGGTCTCGCCGGTGCCGAGGTCGTGACGGAGGGAGAGTTCCAGGACCTCGCGCTCCTGAAGGCTCAGCTCGGCCATGGCCTCGTGCACCAGCGCGGCCAGCTCCCGCTCGCCCGGGTCGTCGTGCGCGTCGGGAGGCGGCCCCGCCGTCGCCGCCTGCCGCCCGTCGCGGGCCCGCTCGCCGGGCGCGCACCGGACGCGTACGAGCGCGTACAGCCAGGCGCGCAGGCGGCCGGGCTCGCGCAGGTGCCCGGTCCTGCCCTGGGCCGTCACCAGCGCGTCGTGCACGGCCTCGGCGGCGGCCTCACGGTCGCCCAGCAGCGAGAAGGCGTAGTCGGCGAGACGTTCGGCATAGGAGTCGTAGAGGCTCGCGGGCGCCGTTGTGTCGGCACGCCGCAGCGCCTCAACGAGGTGTTGATCGTCGGTTCGGCCGACGGTCGGCCATCCGGGCACGGACATTCCTCCCCGCGGGACGGGCTCGTTCCCGGGCGTCACCCCTGCCCGGTCCAGGCCCCACACGCGTAGGACGCCACCTGCCCGCAACCGGTTGACCGGATGGCGGGGAATGATGCCCACCCGGTATGACCTGGGAAAACTGCTAACAAATGGGTCAGATGTGACGGTTGTCGTACCGGATGACCCTGGGGCGCGGGGGTCAGCAGTTGGGCGAGCAGAGCCGGCGCTTCATGCCCTCCAGGAAGAACTTCCTGACCTCCAGGATGTCCTTGGCGATGTACGCGTCACCCGCGGTCGCCTTGGCCAGGGCGTCCATCTGGCGCTTGCCCCTGGGGGCGTCGGGCCCGAAGGCGATGATCAGCACGCTGACCGGCTTCTCCGGGTCGAACTGCTCCTTCAGCCGCTTCAGGATCTGCTGGTTGCCGATCCCGCCGTCGGGATCGTCGTTGCCGGCCCCGTCGGTGAGGATCAGCACCGTGTTGATCTTGTCGCTCTGGTACTCCTTCGTCATCTGCTCATAGGCCGCGGCCAGGGTGTCGTTGAGCCCGGTGTCGCCGGTCGCCCTGGCCCGGGTGTCCACCAGCCTCTGGTTGATCACGTCCCTGCGCAGGCCCCCGTCCAGTTCCTCGGTGAGCGGGCCGACCGGGACCGTCTCGCGGTAGTCCACCCCCCTGCCGTTCAGGTGGGTGGAGAACTCCCAGAGCCCCAGCTCGCTCTTGACCGGGAAGAGCTTCATGCCCTCGACGGCGATCCTCGTGATCGCCTGCATCCGAGTCAGGCCGGTGCCCGGCACCGGCAGGGCCATGGTCCCCGAGACGTCCAGCAGGGTGACCAGCCTGGTGCCCAGCTTGATCCGGGACCACGTCTGGGACATCCTCGCGACGGTCTTGGCGTCGGGCACCGCGATCGCCTTCGGGGCCGCGGCCTGGAAGCCCCCGGAGCCGGTGACGGCCTTGCCGCCCTTGCCGTCGGGGGTGCGGAAGCCGAGCTCCTGGAAGGTCCTGCGGGCCTGCTCGCCGCCCAGCTCCTTCTGGAACGCCTCGGCCGCCTTGCGGACCCCGGCGTCCCCGGTGGTGATCACCACCGGGTAGTCGAGGTCGACGGTCCCCTCCGACGGGTAGAGCGGCACCGCCGGGACCTCGGGCTTCCTGTTCCTGTTGAACGCCCAGACGCCCTGTTCCGAGGCGATGCCCAGCGGGGCCTTGCTGCCCTTGACACCCAGGCTGGACAGCAGCGCGCCCTGGTCGCGGACCGTCGAGGTCGACCCCGACAGGTTCTTGAGCGCGCCGACGAGCCGCTCCTCGCCCGCTCCCGAGGCCGTAGCGACACCGGCGGCGGCCAGCAGCGCGCCGAGCCCGGCCGCGTTGAGCGAGGGGTCCGGCACGAGCACCCGGACCTTGCGGCCGGGACCGTCCACGTTGGCCACGTTGGCGGCGTCGATCATGGCGCCCCAGCTCGCCTTGCCGAAGCTCTTGCGCAGTACGGGCACCACCGAGCCGGAGGCCACCATGACGATCGGGGAGCGGGCGACGGACGCGCCCGCCTCGGGCGCCTCGGGGTTCCTCGCCCGAAGGTTCGTCACCCACAGTCCCGAGTCGGGGATCCACAGGTCCATCGCGGCGGCCTTGCCGCCGGCCCCGCCCAGCGCCGAGGCCACGGCCGACGGGAGCCCCTTGGTCACCGCGACCGTGACGCACCGCCCCTCGATCTCGTGGGCCGCCTTGGTGAACCGCTCGGCGATCCTGGAGACGGCGGGCTGGATGTCGGGGGCGGCGGTGATCCGCAGCGGCAGGGTGTCGTCCGAGCAGCCCCGGTCGCGGTTGATGACAACGAAGGCGGCCACGCCCAGCAGGACCGCCAGGGCCACGGAGCCGGCCAGCGGGACCAGGACCGCGCCGCGTCCTCCGTGACGGCGCCGTGGCTGGGGCTCCTTGTAGGGGGTGTAGCCGTCCTCGAGCTCATCCGTCCGGTGACGTCCGCCCACGATGCCCTCTTAGCTGTCGATGTCATGGAGCCAGAGCGGGGCCACCCTACCGGGAGGTTCTCCGCAATATTCACGGAACTGTACTTGGAACGGTTACTGCGGCAAAACACGCATTTTGCTGCTGCGATCACCTCGTGTGCCGACTCCCGCACCGTGCGTACCGGCCGCGCAGCCCCAGCTCAGTGGCAACAATGGTTCCCGCGCCACGCCCGCCGCCCCTCCCGGGCCGCCACCGCCGCCAGCAGGACCGCCATGGCGGGATCGATCCACCACCACCCGGCGCCGTTGAGCGCGAGCCCGGTGAGCACCCCCGCCGCGAGCGCGGCGCAGAGCAGGTTCTGGGTGCCCTCGCCCGCGGTCGCCGCCGACCCCAGCCGGGCGCCCAGCCGCCGCTTGGCCGTCCCCAGCAGCGGCATGCCGAGCACGCTGGCCGCCGTCACCGCGATCCCCAGCGTGCTCGGCACGGCCCGGTGGCCCGCGTCCAGGTCGTGCGCCACGTGCAGCACCAGATACGGCGCCAGCAGCCAGAAACTGACCGCCACGGCCCTGCGGGCCCGCTCCTCGGCGTGCGCGGAGAGGGTCCTCGTCCCGGTGAAACGCCAGACCACGATCAGGCTGGCCGCCGCCTCGACCAGGGCCGTCGCGCCCCAGCCGATCAGGGCGACCGAGTGCGCGCCCAGTCCCGCGGCGATGCCGAGCACGCTCTCGGCGCCCAGCCACACCAGGGTGGCCAGGGACAGGGCGCGGGCCCTGCGGGCGTCACGCATCCACTCCGCGCCGGGCCTCGCCGGCACGGTCGGAGCCGTCTGCCCGGTCTGTTTGATGTGTTTGGTCTGCTCGGTCACGGTGACCTCCGGTACCGGATCGGGCACCCGGCCGGGGGCGCCGGGTGACAACAGGCGAGCGGGCGGGGACGGGGGGGGCGGATGCGGGCGGACGGCGCGGCGCCGTCCGGCGCCGTCCGGCGCCGGACGGGCGGGGCCACTCCGGACGGCGTCCGATGACGCCGAGTGACCTGTGATCACGTTGGGTAATGTATACGGCGCGTGGTGCCGAGGTGACGGGAAGCGGGAGGCTCCGCCGTGGCGGCGTCATATCCTCGTCAGGCCGCCGCGTCACGGGATCGGAGGCCGCCAGCAGCTTGTCGGGGGGAAGCGTGCCGTTCACGCCCAGTCACGTCGCCGCGGTGCTGCCGCTCATCTCGTCGGAACGGATCCGCCGCCTGCTCGACCCCTGGGCGCTCGCGCTGGGCGCCATGGTGCCCGATCTGCCGATCTTCTTCCCGTTCCTGCCGGACTACATGATCTGGCACTCCATCAGGGGCGTTCTCACCATCGATCCGTTCGCCGTGGTCGTGCTGCTCGCCGTCTTCCACCTGGTGCTCCGCGACCCGCTGACGGCGCTCCTGCCCCCGGGCCTCGCCGGGCGCGCCGCCGCGCTGACACCCGGCATGTACGGGCCGCGCCGGCTGCCCGCCGTGATCGCCGGCGGCATCGTGGGAGCCCTCAGCCACAAGGTCTGGGACTCCTTCACCCACTCCTACAGCGCGGCGCTGTGGGGCTGGACCTGGCTGGACAACCGGATCTGGGACGTGATCTCCGTCTTCCGCCTGCTGCAGTACACCTCCACGGTGGCCGGCCTGGCGCTGGTGGTCTGGTGGGCCTGGCGCGGGCTGGCCGCGATGGAGCCCCGGCCGGTGCCCGAACGGCTGGTCCTGCCCGCCGGGGAGCGGGCGGCCGTCCTGGTCGCCACCGCCGTGTCGATCCTGCTGGGCGCGCTCGCCTGGACGACCGCCTTCCCCTCGGGGACCAGGGCCGAGCTCGTCACGCGGATCGGCGCGGGGGTGGTCGTCGGCTGCTCGGCCATGCTGCTCGTGTACGCGCTGATATGGCAGCTCAGGCGGCTCATGGCAGTATTCGAGGGTGCCTGAGCCCACCGACCTCCCCCACCCGGCCGGCCGCCCGAGCGGCCGTCCGGCCGATCACTCGGCCGATCGCCCTGCCGATCGCCCTGCCGATCGTCAGGCCGACCCTCTGGCGGACTACGCCGGCCTGCGCGACGTCGAGTTGCGCAAGAGCCTGGAGGCCGAGCACGGCCTCTTCATCGCCGAGGGGGAGAAGGTCATCCGCCGCGCGGTCGCGGCGGGCTACCCCGTGCGATCGGTGCTGCTGACCCCACGCTGGGCCGAACCCCTCGCCGACCTGCTGGCCCCCCTCGGTGACCGGGTGCACGTCGTCGACGACGCCACGATGGAGGGCGTCGCCGGCTTCCAGGTCCACCGCGGGGCGCTGGCCGCGATGGAGCGCCTCCCGCTGCCCGAGGTGGGGGAGGTGCTCGCGGGCCTCTCCGGTACCGGCCTTCCCGGCCGGGGAGCGGCGGGAGACGTTCCGGCGCCGCCCGGCCGCATCCTGGTCCTGGAGGACCTCGTCGACCACGGCAACGTCGGCGCCATCTTCCGCTGCGCCGCCGCGCTGGGCGTCCAGGCCGTCGTCCTCTCGCCGCGCTGCGCCGACCCCCTCTACCGGCGCTCGGTGAAGGTCTCCATGGGCGCGGTCTTCGCGATCCCGTACGCCCGGATGACCGACTGGTACGCGGGCCTGGCCGAGCTGCGCGAAGCCGGTTTCCGGACGCTCGCGCTCACCCCCGACCAGGCCGCCACGCCGCTGGACCGGGCCGTGACGGCCGACCGGGTGGCGCTGCTGCTCGGCTCCGAGGGGGACGGGCTGTCCTCACGCTGGCTGCGCGAGGCCGACGAGGCCGTCTGCATCCCGATGAGCCCTGCCGCGATGGGACTCGGGGTCGACTCCCTCAACGTGGTGGCCGCCGCCGCCATCGCCTGTCACGGCCTGATGCGCTCGACGGATCCGTCCCGGTAGAGAAACCAGTCAGATGGTTTCATTGTCAATTGCCGCATAAATGGCTTTTATCCTTTTGCTGTGCTGATGCTCTTGGTTCGGCGACAAGCGCGAGCTTTCCCGAACCACGGTGAGAGGGCGTGAAAAAGGATGGCCGGGGTAAGGGGATTTTCCCGTATCTGTAAAGCCCGGCGGGTAGGGCTCCCTGTCTGGAGTGACCGAAATGAAGCGGTTGCAGGCAATCTGGATAGTTTTGCTCCTTTTGATTCTTGCCGTGGTGGCCGCCACCCCGGCGATCCGCGTCCTGCCCGGGGTGACCCTGCCCACCGGCCTCTCGGTGACCCTGGTGCTCGTCGCCGCGCTCGCCGTGGCCCTGGGGGCCGTTGTGATGGAACGCTACAAACAAGTGGTCGCCCGGCGCCATGAGCTCGACGGGAGGATAGCGGCCGGCTGCCTGGTCGGCCGAGTGAGGAAGTTCGACGACCCGGTGCGGCTGGGAGTGCATCGGTCGATCGAAGTACGTGACAAGGTGACCGGGCCCCCGAAGTACATCCCTCGTGACGTCGACGAAGAGTTGCGCGGACGCCTCCGGCGGGGCGGATTCGTACTGATCGTCGGCGACTCGACCGCCGGGAAGTCACGCACGGCTTACGAGGCGATGCGCAGTGTTCTGGGCGACCACACCCTGGTGGCTCCGGACGAGCTCACCGCCTTGCCGGCCGCGATCGAGGAAGCGGTACGTCGCGACAACTCCGTTCTCTGGTTGTCGGATCTCGAGCGTTATCTGGGAAGCGGCGGCCTGACACGAGAGCGGATCTTCAGGGTGGTCGGAGGGAGTGGGCATCACCGGGTGATTCTCGCGACCATGAGGAGCGCCGAGCAGGCCCGGATCGCGACACGGTACGCGGATCAGTGGGCTCGGCAACTCTCGCACGAGGCATGGGAGGTGTTCGACCAGGCGGATCAGATCACGCTGGCACGGAGGTTCAGCCGGGCCGAGCTGGCACGAGCCCATGATCACGAAGATGACACGAGGATAGCCTCCGCCCTCGCCAACGCCGATCGGTACGGAATAGCCGAGTATCTTGCGGCGGGCCCCGTCCTGAAACAGTCGTACGTGAACGCCTGGGACGTTCACGTGTGTCCTCGAGGTGCCGCCCTGGTGGCCGCGGCGATCGACTGCCGCCGGGCGGGATACCACGGCCCCGTGCCCCGAGCGCTCGTGCAAGAGCTTCACGAGTCGTATCTTCGGGTGCGAGGGGAGTCTCTTCTCCGCCCCGGAACGCTGGAGGACGCATGGGAGTGGGCCACGGAGGTCAGGGAGTCCACAACGGCACTGCTGTCACCGACCCCGGACGGAACGGCCGTCCTGGTGTTCGACTACCTCGTCGATTCCGAACAACTCGGGGGGCGTTCGAACGATCCGGTCCCCGATCCGGTCATCGACGCCATCGAGCGTTTCGCCGATCCGGACCAGTTGGAGTCGGTGGCGGAAACGATCGAGAGGCAAGGGCGTTACCGTCTGGCGGAGCGCCTGCGGCGCCGGCTTCTCCTGACCCGCGATGCCGAGCTCGGTATGGAGCATTCCTCGACACTGATGGCCCGGGTGGGCCTGGCTCGGCTGCTCTGCGCGCTGGGGCGTCCGGCTGAGGCCGAGACCGAACTGGCGGGTTCACTCGAGGTTCTCCGACGCGTGCACGGTGACACGCACAAGTTCACCATCGCCGCCCGTGCCGAGTGGGGACACTTCCTGTTCACCCAGGCTCGACTCGAGGAGGCGGAGGCCGTGCTTCGTTCCGTCATCGAAGCGCGGACGAATCTCCACGGGCACGAGAGCCAGGAGGTGCTCAAAAGCCGAAACGACTTCGCGGGCGTGCTGTGGGAGCACCGGCGCCTGGACGAGGCGGAGACCGAGTACAAGGAGGTCCTGGAGACCAGCCGCAGGGCGCTGGGTGACGAGCATCCGTGCACCCTTCTCAGCGGCCGCAGCCTCGGCAGCGTCTACTGGTCACAAGGTCGGCTGACCGACGCCGAGCGCACCAATCGGCAGCTGCTGGAGGTTCACGAGCGGGTACTGGGTTCGGAGCACCCGGACACGCTGACCCTGCGGAACAACCAGGCGACGGTGCTGTGGCACATGGGCCGCATGCGGGAAGCGGAGACCGAGTTGCGGGCCGTTCTGGACGCCCGTTCCCGGGTGCAGCTGGAACAGCACCCCTACGTTCAGCGCAGCCGGAACAACCTGGCCAAGGTCCTTCGTGATCTGGGGCGCTGTGAGGAGTCCCTGGTGGAGTTCGGCACGCTGGTCCGGATCCGCGAGTCCACCCTGGGGCCAGGGCACCGGGACACCCTCGAAAGCCGTCAGTGCTACGCCTCGATGCTCGCCGCCTCCGGAGATCTCCGGGAGGCCGTGGTCCAGCAGCGAACCGTGGTCGACCTCGGGGAGGCGCGCCCCTCTCGGGCCGACGCCAGATCGCTGGCCGCCAGAACACTGCTCTCGGTGTTGCTGCACGAGGCCGGACATCATGAGGAAGGGGAGGAGGTGAGGCGATCATTGGTTCGGGTCTGGGAGGAGGTGAACGCCGAGGCGGGGCGTGGCGACCGAGGAGTGCTGGGCACGCCCTGGTACCTCGGACATCTGGAGGGAGCGCGGGCGGAGTTGAACATTCTCCGAGATCTGTGGAACGGGAAGGACCTCGATTTTCCGGCCTACGACTTCAGCGTCCGCGGCAATCGGGTGAAGATTCTGCGTGACCTGCACCATCACGCGCAGGCGCTGCGAGAACTCCGGTGGTTGCTGACGTGGAAGACGGAGACGGTGGGCAGGCGGCACCCTGTCACCCTCGGCGGCGTCAGGCTGATGAAACGGCTTGAGGCCGAGATCACCAGGTGAGGTCGTGTCCCGGCACCGCACGTCGAGGACCCGGGATGAATCCTCGGGAGCGCTCCACCCGGTTTCCGGGCCCCGACCTCCGGATCCGGCGATGACGATCATCGGATCCGGGGACGGCACGACCATGGACTCGGAGGCGATCGGCTCGCTTACCTGGCGGTGGATTCCCACGGCTCCGGCGGTGCCGGCTCGCCCGCCCACTCCAGCAGCCGCTTCGCGCTCGAGAAGCGCCGGTCGCCGTTGGTCTCGCCGAGGATGACGCCCACGAGCCGCCGGCCTTCGATGTCGGCGGCGAACGACAGGCAGTACCCGGCGGCTCGCGTGTAGCCGGTCTTGAGACCGATGACACCGGGCGCCTTGCCGAGCAGCTTGTTGGAGTTGATCCAGGTGTGCGCCCGGTGGATCTTCGACTTGTTCACGATGTGCCGTCCGGTGGAGGCGATCGTCCGCAGCACCGGGTCGCGCAGCGCGATGTCGGTCAGCTTCGCCTGGTCCAGCGCGGTCGAGTGCCCCGGAGCGGGCTTCGGCAGGCCGTCGGGGTTGGTGTACAGGGTGTCGGCCAGGCCCATGGAACGGGCCGTGGCGTTCATCCTGGCCACGAACCTCGTGTTGCCCGGACCGTAGACGCGGGCCAGGGCGTGGGAGGCGTCCGCCCCGGAGGGCAGCATCACCGCGTACAGCAGGTCCCTGACGGTCAGGCGCTCTCCCGCGCGCAGCGAGGCGTGCGTCGCGCCGTTCGCCGCCGCGTACCGCACGTCCGCCGCCTGGATCGTGACGACGTCGTCCAGCCGCGCGGTCCTGAGCACCACGTACGTCGTCATGACCTTCGTCAGGCTGGCCACCGGCATCCGCCTGGCGGCCCCCTTGCTCAGGTGGACCGTTCCCGTGGCCGGGTCGTACATATAGGCGGCCCGGCCGGGCACGGCGGGCACGCCGGTGCGCCGTTCCCCGGCCGCCGAGGACGCCGAGGACGCCGAGGACGCCGAGGACGCCGAGGACAGGGCGACGGCCGGAGAGGCGGTGGCCAGGCCGACCACGGTGACCAGTGCGGCGCGGACGATGAACCGAATTCCCCCGTAATGCATGAGGACATGGTGACAGAGGTGGCCCGTCATGGGCGGAAGGTCAACCGGTTCGGCTTAAAAGTTGACATCGGCGTCACAGGAGGCGAACCGGAGAAAAGAGAACCTGGCGGTCCGGACGACGTCCCGCCGCGGTGGCGCGACGGGACGGCTCCGCGGCGGCCCTGTCGCGTCAGGGGACGGTGACCTGATCCGCCTCGGCCTCGCGGCGGGCGGCACGGCGGCGCCGGCGCCGCAACGCGAGCGCGACGATCACCGCGATCACGGCGAGGGCCGCCAGACCGGCCAGCAGCGGCGAGCGCGCGGCCAGCCCCAGCCAGCCCCAGATCACCGAGTACAGGCCGAAGGACGTCACCGGCACCCAGGTCAGGCAGCCGAGCGCGCTGGCCACGACGTACCAGGGATAGGAGATCCTCAGCACCCCGGCGACCCAGGGCAGGGTGTGGCGCAGGCCGGGAACCCAGAAACAGGCGTAGACGGCGAGCGCGCCCCATTTCCTCACCACGTTCTCGACGCGGGTGATGTTCTCCTGGCCGATCTTGAGGCCCAGTCGCGAGGTGTAGAGCCGCGAGCCCAGGACGTGGCCGATCCAGTAGTAGGCCTGGAACGCGCCGAACAGGGCCACGCCGCCGACGATCACCCAGAGCCACAGGGGCATGCCCAGGAACGACGCGGACGTGGGGTCGGGGATGCCCGCCACAACAGGTCGCACTCCGAACATCACCACCAGGGTCGTCTCACCTGCCTGTACCGATATTAGGCCAGGCTTACCTGGAACGGCGGGGCGGAGCCCCTCGAACGCTCGGCCCCCCACGCCGCACCGTCCCCGACGCCACGCCGGTGTGGACGAGGGCCACTCTCGTGGTCCCCCCGGGAGGGCCTTCGCCGGTTCAGCCCGCGACGTCGGGGCTGCCCTCGGCGATCCGGGCGAGCGCGGCCAGGTGGTCCTCCAGGGCGCTTCTCCCCTCGGCCGTGAGCGCCACCCAGGTGAGCCGGCGGGCGTCCGCCCGGACGGGGGAGCTCTCCTTGCGTACCGTGACGAAGCCGGCCTCGGCGAGCACCCTGAGGTTCTTCGACAGGTTCGCGTCGTTCAGTCCGAGGGTGTCCCTGATGAGGGCGAACTCGAGTTCCGACATGCGCCGCAGCAGCCCGCAGATGCGCAGGCGCACCGGCGAGTGGATGACCTCGTTGAACGCGGGGCCGGGCGGGGCGCTCATGCGCGCCCGCCGGCGCCGCGGGCGAGCTCACCTCGGAGGACGTCGTCATAGCGTCGGCCGAACACGACGATCACGCCGAAGGCGAAAGCGGCCGGCAACAGCCCCCACCACGGCGCGGTACCGGTGAGCTTGACGGCCAGGGCGGTGAGCATGGCGAGGACGAGGGCTCCGAACATCGTGTGCGACAGGCGCCTGCCGCGGGGACCCGCCGGCTGGGTGATGGAGATCCCGTAGAGCCGGTTGTAGGTGGCGGTGAGCAGGGGGATCGCGACGATGCCGAGGGCCATGACGATGAAGGACGCCGCCCCCGGCAGTGCCTGGGCGCCGGTGAGCACCGCCACGATCAGACCGAGGACGGGGTGGTACCACCATGGCGTGACCACCCGCTCGGCGAGTTTTGCGCCGTCAAGGCCGAGACGGTCCAGGGCGTCGCGTGCCTGGGACGAGGTGAGGGGACCCTCGTGGCCGTCGGGCCTGGCCCGGCCGAAGTCGTTTTCCATGTCGGCAAGTCTATCTTTGACTTACGCATTTGGAAAGTCACATCCGCGGGTGCGGGCGGTGGCCGGCGATCCGGCGATCCGGCGGCCCCCAGGGTTCGCCGGCGCGTCGATGGATCGGTACGCCCCGGGCGGACCTGGGCGAGGGTGGGCGGCCCCCGGACGTTCACCCGCTGCAAGCGGACGTCAACTCCCGGGCAAGGGCGGGGGCGTACACCTGGTGGTAGCGAAGAAAGGTGTGCGTGATGAGGCCGCGTGGCAGTGTGGTTCCGGTACTGGCCGGTGGGGTCGGGGGCGTCGTCAAGCTGCTCGTCGCGACCCTCGCCTTCGCCGGGGTCTACCTGGGTGTCTGGGGCACGCCCGGGGCCCAGGCCCCGGTGCGGGTCTCGGCCGACGAGACGGTCCAGGGGCCGGTACGCCTCGTGGTGCTCTCCTCGCGGTCGGCGCCGGTCGGTCCGGGCGGAGCCGTGAAGGCCCGGGACACGGGATCCCGTGCCGCGAGGACCCGGCACGCGAGGACCCGGCCCGCGAGGACCCAGGACACGAGAACGCGGCACGCGGGGACGCAGGCCACGAAGGCCCGGACCGCGGGGACCCGGACCGTCCGGGACGGGACGGCCGCCGGCCCGGCCACCGTGGGACGGGCGCCCGCGACGGGCGAGATCGCCGTCGGCGAGGGCGGCGCGCTCGGCCCGTGCGACAGCCCGTACCTGGCCCGGGCGGTCATCGGCAACGACGACCCGCGGGCCACCGTCTCCTACGCCTGGCGCCTGGAGCGGTGGAGTTCGGCCACCCACCGCTGGCACACCTACCTGAACGCCGGGGGCGGGTTCACCGGTGAGGGGCAGGCCGTCGAGTGGCGCCCCAGGATCGTCGGCAACCCCGGCCGGTACCGCGTCGTCCTCTCGGTCCAGGGCGAGTCCCCGCTGCGCAGCGAGAGGTTCCTCGTCACCTGCTGAGTCATCCGCCGAGGAGCGCCGTCGTCGGGGGGCTCAGCCGCCCAGGGAGCGCTGCGCCGCCTCCACCCAGCGGCTCACACCGACCCGCTGGGCCACCGCCAGGGCGTTCTCGTAGTGCGGCCGTACCGCGTCGGTGAAGCCCAGCCGCAGCGCCAGGTCGCCCAGCGTCAGCGCCACCGGCCAGAGCGCCACCACGCCGGTGCCGGCACCCGCGATCCGGTCGGCGAACGGCTTCAGCGTGTCGTACGCCTCGACCATCCGCTCCCGGTCGTCCAGCAGCATCCCGGCCAGGGCCCGCCAGACCATCGCCAGCTCGTAGAGGAAGTCCGGCCGGACGGGCGTCTTCACCGCGATCACGGCCCTGGCGTCGCGGTGGTGGCCCGCCGAGGCGAGCGCCACCGCGTAGGCGTCGAGCGTCCACTTGGCCCCGCGCTGGTGCGCCTCGGCCAGCGGCTCGACCATCTCGGCCGCCCGCCCGTTGACCAGGTGCAGGCAGAAGGTGGTGATCAGCGGAAGGTCCTGGCGGCCCTCCAGCATCCCGGCCTTGGCGGTCAGCCGGGCGGCGTCGCGGTAGGCGCGCGTCGCCCCGGCGAAGTCACCGGCGATCATCAGCCGCTGCCCGGCGTACCAGGCGACCACGGCGGCGGGCGCGGACAGGCCGTACTGCCTGGCGAGCCGGTCGGCGGTGGCGACGTGCGCGTCGGCCTCGGCGAACGCGCCCGAGGCGGCGGCGCACTCCATCAGCACCAGGTGCGCCAGGGCCTGCACCGACACCTGCCCGCTGGCACGGCCGACCTCCAGCAGCTCCCTGCCGATGACCTCGCGCTCGCCCACCGGCGTGATCGCGTACGACTGGCGCAGCCGGCCGCTCAGCGCGGTCGCCAGCAGCGCCGGGTCACCCGACCGGCGGGCCAGCTCCTCGGCCTCCAGCGAGGCCTGCTCGCCCCGCGGGGTGGCCGAGCCCTCCAGCTCCAGGGCGAGCGTGGCCAGCAGGCTCGCCCGCAGCGACTGCTCGCCCGCGGGCAGCTCGACCAGCGCCTGCTCGGCGACGTCGACGATCTCCCAGGCGGTACGGGTGAAGTCGCGGGCCATGCCCTTGTGCGGCACGGCCAGCGAGGCGGCCACCCGGGCGGTGAGTTCGAGGTTGCCCAGCGGCAGCGCCGCGTCCATCGCCTCGCGCCGCCGCCTGCGGGCCGCGGCCATGTCGCCGCAGAGCGCCAGCGCCTTGATCAGCCGCAGGGTCAGCAGCAGCCGGTCCCGGGTGCTGTCGGGCGTCCGGGTGATGCCCGACCGGTCGAAGGCGGCGATGGCCTGCTCCCACAGGGCGGCGGCCTCGCGGTGGGCGAAGCGGCGCTCGGCCTGCTCGGCGGCGAGCCCGGCGTAGTTCACCGTCTTGATGGCGGTCTCGCTGGTGCCGGCCGAGGCGTAGTGGTGGGCCAGCGCGGCCACGTCGCCGGGGTTCCTGCGCTCGATCACCGCGGCCACCGCGGCGTGCAGCCGGGAGCGGCGCAGCCGGGAGGCGTCGGAGTACAGGGTGTCGCGCACCAGGTCGTGGTCGAAGCGGAGCATGCCCGGGCCCGGCTCGGTCACCAGGCCGGCCAGGAGCGCCGCCTCCACCGCGTCGACCACGGCCTCCTCGTCGCCGGCCACGTCGACCAGCACGTCCACGTCCACGTCGCGGCCGATCACCGCGGCCTGCAGCAGGATCTGCTGGGCGGCCTGCGGCAGGCGGGAGATCCGCCGCCGCAGCACGTCACGGACACCCGAGGGCACGCCGGAGATCACCTCGGCGGCCGTGGCGCGGTCGCTGACCGCCTCGGCGTCGAGCAGGCGGACCGTCTCGCGCACGAAGAACGGGTTGCCGCCGGTGCGCTCGACGATGCTGTTCACCGCGTCCTCGTCGACCTCGCGCACGCAGGTGGCCCGCACCAGCTCGGCCACCGCCTTGGTGTCCAGGCCGGTCAGGCCGACCCGGATCGGGCCGAGCCTGGCCAGCGCGGCCAGCACGTCGGCCTGCTGGTCGCTCAGCTCGCTGTCGCGGCACGTCACCACCAGCAGCACCCGGCTGGTGGCCAGCAGGCTGGGCAGCGCGCGCAGCAGCGCCAGCGTCTGGTCGTCGGCCCAGTGCAGGTCCTCCAGGGTCAGCAGGATCGGCGTCTCCTTGGCGACCGCGGCGAGGTAGCCGCCCACCGCCCGGTGCAGGCGGAAACCGCCGGACGCCTGGTCGTCGTCGGGCTCGGGGGCCGCGTCGTCCAGGAGCGGGGCCAGCAGCGAGGCGTACTCGCCGGGACCGGCCGCGTTCACCAGGGTGCGCAGGATCTCCACCCAGGCCCAGCCGGGCGGGGTGGCGCTGCTGTCGGGGCAGGCGCCCGAGGAGATGCCCCAGCCGTCCTGCGACAGCACCCTGATGAGCTGGCGCACCAGGGTGGTCTTGCCCGCCCCGGCGTCGCCGCTGATGATCGCGACGGTGAAGCGCCCGGTCCTGGCGGCGGCCGTGGTGAGCCTGCTCAGCTCGGCGTCGCGGCCGACGAACGGCTCGGGCTCCAGCGGCGGGAGCTCCACCTGGGCGACCGTGGGCCTGGGCGGCCAGGTGTCGGCGGACACCGGCTGCGCGCGCTGCCTGGCCTGCGGCGTCACGGCGAGCTGCAGGCCCGGATCCTGGGACAGGATGTCGGACTCCAGCTTGCGCAGCGCCGGGCCGGGGTCGATGCCCAGCTCGTCGGAGAGGATCGTGCGCGCCCTGCGCAGCGCGGCCAGCGCGTCGCCCTGCCGCCCGCACCGGTACAGGCCGAGGGCGAGCAGCCGCCAGCCCTCCTCGCGGAGCGGGTGCTCGGTGGTCAGCGCCTCCACGTCGGGCACCGACTCGGCGGGCAGGCCCATCCGCAGGCCGCTGTCGGCGTGCCGCTCGCGCGCCACCAGGCGCAGCTCGGCGAGCCGGTTGACCTCGGCCTCGGCCCACGGCTGGTCGGCGAAGTCGGAGTAGGGGGTGCCGCGCCACAGGCCCAGGGCCTTCTCCAGGCGGGCCCGCGCCAGGGCCGGCTCGTCGGCCTCGAGCTGCTCACCGGCGTTGCGGACCAGCGTCTCGAAGCGCAGCGCGTCGACCTGGTCGGGGGCGGCGCGCAGCGCGTACCCCGAGGCGACCGTCACCAGCAGCCGGTTGGGGCCCCCGCGCGGGCGGCCGGGCTCCAGCACCCGCCGCAGCCGGGAGATGTAGACCTGCAGGCCCGACTGCGCGCCCTTGGCCGCGTCGTCGTCCCAGAGGTCGTACAGCAGGGAGTCGACGGGCACGACCTGCCCGCGCGCCACGAGCAGGCGGGCCAGGACCGCACGCTGACGCAGCCCGCCCAGGTCGAGCTCGTCGTCGCCGGAGTACGCCTCGACCGGGCCGAGAACTCGGAACGCCACCATGTCAGCCGTCACGCTATGCGGGCCTTCGGATCGCGCACAAGGTATTTCCCAATCTAGCGGCTGATCGACTCCTTTTCAGGGGCCGGTGCGGCGTTCTCACGCCGGCGCAGGAACGTCCACGCGCCGAGCGCCAGCCCGCCGAAGGGGATTTCGACAGTGTAGGTCCAGAAGCCGAAGAGCAGTGCGGCGGCGGTGGCCGAGTCCAGTGGAGCACCGAAGAAGACCAGGGCGCCGATGGTTCCGGCCTCCATTATCCCCGTACCGCTCGGGGTCACCAAAGCCGTGGTGAGGACCCGGGAGAGGGCGAACGCGGCGATGGACTGGGCCAGGCCCGGGTAGGCGCCGGTGGCGTGCAGGCAGACGACCAGGATCAGCCACTGGAACCCCAGGAAGAACGCCATCCCCAGGGTCAGCCCGGCCCAGCGGCGCCGTACGACCTCGGAGGTGTCGGCCCGCAGCCTGCCCAGCGCCTCGGAGGCGCCGTGCGCGCCGGGCCGGATCCGGCGCGGCAGCAGCCGGGCCCCCGCGTCCAGGCCGCGGCCGAGGAGCGCCGCGGCGCGGTCCCAGTAGAGCGCGGCGGCCACCACCGCGACCAGGACGAGGATGGAGAGCGCGCCCGCCCAGCCCGCGCGGGTCACCGTGGGGCTGAGCGCCTGCCCGCTGAGGAGCAGGGCCACGATGCCCGCCGCGGGCAGCAGGAAGCGGAACAGGGTGTTCCAGATGCCGGTGGTCAGGGTGGAGACCACCACCGCCCTGGCCGGGAAGCCCCACCCCTTGGTCATCGCGAACGTCACCGCGACCCCGGCCGCGCCGCCGAAGGGCAGCAGGTTGCTCACCGCGCTGCCGCCGGCGTTCAGCGTCAGCGCCTGCAGATGGTTCAGGCCGGGGAGCGAGGCGGTCAGCACGAACGTGTAGGACAGCAGGCTGAGCAGCCAGACGGCGGCCATCAGCGCGATCTCCCCGGGACCCAGCGCGGCGAACTGCGCGCCGATCTGCGGCCAGGAGACCTGCTTGCCGGTGAGGGCGCCCACCACCTGGGGCATGAAGACCACGAGCGTGACGGCCAGCGCCAGCGACGCGACCGACAGCCCGACCTGCACCCACCTGTTCTTCATCTGCCACACCCGCTCGTCATGGGACAACCCCGACCAAGTCTGCCGGTCCCGCCCTCATCCTTTCGGAGGAGCTTCGAAGGGGTGCCTCAGCCTGGAGCCCAGGGGGGCGTCCCGGCGGACGTACCACTCGGTGCCGAAGATCAGGCGGTACAGCGGCCGGGGGATCTTGAGCATGACCCCGAGCGTGCGGGTGTCGGCCCCGGTGGCCTGGGAGGCGTGGGCGGCCATGCTCGCCCGCTTCTGGCGGGCGAAGCGCCGCACGCCCACCCGGTGGGTGATCACCTCGCCGGGGGAGTAGGCCCGCTCGAAGGCCCGGATGTCGAGCTGGGGGTAGAACCTGCGGACCAGCCTCAGCCCCCGCAGCAGGGGGTCGCGGTTGACCGTGGCCTCCAGCACGATCGGGGTGCCGGCGATCTCGGCCGCCCGGCCGCCGACCCGGTTCACCTGGACGTGGTCGGGGTGGCCGTAGCCGCCCGCCGGGTCGTAGGTGGTCAGCAGGTCGGCCTCCTCCTCGGCGAGGACGGCGGCCAGCCGTCCGGCGGCCTCCTCGACGTCGGCGTCGATGAAGGCGCCGTCGGGACGGTCGTCGGCGAGGCCGCCGTCGGGCGACAGCCCGGAGTCGGCGTAGCCCAGGTTCACCACCCGGGCGCAGCCGAGCGCCGCCGCGGAGGCGTACAGCTCGGCCATCCGGGTGGCGCCGAGGGCCTCGCCGGGCTCGACGTCGGCCTGGCCCCGCTCTCCCGAGGTCGCCACGACGAGCACCACCCGGTGCCCCTCCGCGGCGAGCATCGCCATGGTGCCCGCGGTCAGCAGGGCCTCGTCGTCGGGGTGGGCATGGAAGAACACTGCTGTCCTGGCGTTGCTGATCGGGTTCACTCCGTTCACGGCTCGCACGTGCCCCGGTGGGCACGCAGGCATGATCTCATGCGGGTCTACGCTGGCACGGTGAGGATCCTCCATGTCAGTGACTGTTACCTGCCGCGCCTGGGCGGGATCGAGGTGCAGGTCGCCGATCTGATCCGGATGCAGCGGCAGGCCGGTCACCGGGTCGAGGTGGCCACGGCCACCCCGGGTGAACCCCTGCCCGGAGTGCACAGGATCGTCGCGCGTCTCCCCTTCGACCTGCCGGTCCACCCCCTGGGGACGGGGTACCTGCTCCGCCTGATGAGGGTGCGCCGCCCCGACGTGGTCCACGTGCACGCCGGCGCGGTCTCGCCGTTCGCCTGGATGGGTGTACGGGCGGCGACGCGGGCCGGGCTGCCCGTGGTCGTGACCGTGCACAGCATGTGGGACCCGGTGACCCGGGCCGTGTACCGGGGGCTGCGGCTGCTGTCGGGCTGGCACCGCTGGGGACTGGTGGGCACCGCGGTGAGCGAGGCGGCGGCGCTGCCGATCCGCGCGGTGGCCGGTCCGGGCGTGCCGGTGCACGTGGTCTCCAACGGCCTGGACGTCTCGGGCTGGCGCTCCGCCGGGCCCGGGGTGCGGGAGCTTCCCGGGCGGGAGGTGCCCGAGGGCGAGGCGCCCGAGGTGGGAGGGGCGCCCGAGCCGGGGAGGACGCCCTCGCCGGTGCACGTCGTGGCGGTGGGACGGCTGGCGCCCCGCAAGCAGCCGCTCCGGTTGCTGCGGCTGCTGAGGGAGGCCCGCGCGCGGGTCCCGGCCGGGACGCCGATGCGCGCCACCGTCGTCGGCGACGGCCCGGCCAGGTCGCGGATGGAGCGTTACCTGAACGCCCACGGGATGACCGGCTGGGTCTCGCTCCCGGGCCGCTACAGCCGCGAGCGGATCCGCGAGCTGCTCGCCTCGACGGACGTGTTCGTCGCGCCCGCGCCGCGCGAGTCCTTCGGGCTGGCCGCGCTGGAGGCCAGGGCCGCGGGGGTGCCGGTGGTGGCCCGCGCGCAGAGCGGGGTGGCCGACTTCGTGCGGCCCGGCAAGGAGGGGCTGCTCGGGCGGAGCTTCGACGAGCTGGTCACGTCGGTGGCCCGGCTGGTCCGGGACCGTGAGCTGCGCGAGTCGATCGCGGCGCACAACCGGGAGACCGAGCCGGTCCGCAGCTCGTGGCCGGCCGTGCTGGAGGGGTTCGAGCGCTGCTACGACCAGGCCCGCTCCCGGAGGGACTGACGGGCCGGGACGCGAGGCGGGGAGACGCGAAGGACCCCCGCCGTGCGGTGGCGGGGGTCCTTCGGGGAGATCCGGTACGGCCGCCGCCCCGCACCGCCCCCCGCGGGCGGAGCGGCGACCGTACCTCGCCGTCCCGGCCCGGCCGGGCGCCTCCCTCGAAGGAAGGCGCGGGCGCGGGCGGGAGGGCCGTCAGGAGCAGGCGGCGTTGAGCTTGGTGCTGGCCTCCTGGATCTTCGACACCAGCGGCCCGGTGGCGGCGGCCGTGGCGGCCGGGTCCTTCTCGTCGATCTTGACCGCCGCGAACGAGGCCGCCATGTCGTTCAGGGCGGTTGCCACGTCGCCGTCGGCGCCGGCCGCCAGTGCCTTGAGGTCGGTGCCGAGCTTGGTGGTCGCGGCGTTGATCTTCGCCGTGTCGCCCGCGGCACCGGTGAGCGTGGTGTTGAAGTCGGTGAAGGGCTTCGACCAGGCGGCGCCGTTGCAGACCTCGTCGTTGGCGGAGCTGCCACAGGCGGCGGTCAGTGAGACGAGGGCGGCTCCCGCGACGGCGACGGCGATACGGCGGGAGGAAAGTGCGCGGAACAATTTGTACCCTTCATTGCAGTTCGTGATGATCAGAACTATATGAGGGTGTCCTTGCGCGCCACTTTCACCTTGCTTACAGAAGTGACTCCCGTGACGTGACGTGATTCCACCCGGCCGCTGGGTAAGAGACGTCCATGGCTGAGGCGATCGTCGGTCCGGGCTCCGGTCAGCACTCGCTCAAGCGGGTCATCGGCCGGAAGGTACTGCTGCTCTTCGTGGTGGGGGACATCCTCGGCGCGGGCATCTACGCCCTGGTGGGCAAGGTCGCCGGTAACGTCGGCGGGGCGCTCTGGGTGCCGTTCCTGGTGGCCTTCGTGCTGGCGGCCCTGACGGCGACGGCCTACGCCGAGCTCGTCGGGAAGTACCCCCAGGCCGCCGGTGCGGCGCTCTACGCCAACAAGGCGTTCAACATCCCGTTCGTCACCTTCATCGTGGCGTTCGCGGTGCTGATGAGCGGGATCACCTCGGCGAGCGCCGCGGCCAGGGCGTTCGGCGGCGACTACCTCGCGGAGTTCGTCTCGATCCCGGTCGTCGTGGGCGCGTTCATCTTCCTCGGCCTGATCACGCTGGTGAACCTCGCGGGCGTCTCCCAGTCCGTCAAGGTCAACGCGGTGCTGACGATCATCGAGGTCTTCGGGCTGCTGGTGATCATCGCGATCGGGATCTACGCCCTGATCGCCGGTGACGGCGAGCCCTCCCGGGCCCTGGAGTTCCACCCGGCCAACGGCGCCTTCCTCGGCGTCCTGGGCGGCACGGCCCTGGCCTTCTACGCGCTGCTCGGCTTCGAGGACTCGGTCAACATGGCGGAGGAGGCCAAGGAGCCGCAGCGCGACTTCCCGCGCGCGCTCTTCGGCGGCCTGGCCGTCGCGGGGGTCATCTACCTGGCGGTCGCGTTCACCGCCACCATGCTGGTCGACACCAAGACGCTGGTGGACTCCTCCGGCCCGCTGCTGGAGGTCGTCAAGGTGGCCGGGCTGGCGTTCCCGCCCAAGCTGTTCGCCCTGATCGCGCTGCTCGCGGTGGGCAACACCGCACTGATCAACATGCTGATGGCCTCGCGCCTCGTCTACGGCATGGCGCGCGAGGGGATCGTGCCGCGGGTCTTCGCGAAGGTCCACGCGACGAGGTCGACCCCGTGGGTCTCCACCGTCTTCACGGTGGGCGTCGCCGCGGTGCTGGTCGCCACCGGGGACGTGAAGAACCTCGCGGACACCACGGTGCTCCTGCTGCTCTGCGTCTTCGCGATGGTGAACGTGGCCGTGCTCGTCCTCCGCAAGGACCGGGTGGACCACGATCACTTCCGGGCGCCGAGCTGGATGCCGATCCTGGGGGCGTTGGTCTGTCTCGTGCTGGTCCTGCCCATCACCGGCAGGGCGGCGGACGTCTACGTCCGCGCGGGGGTCCTGCTGGCGATCGGGGCGCTTCTGTGGTTCGTCAACCGGTTGTTCGTGTCAGAACGGAAGGGCGCGTCCTGAGGGGGTGCGCAGATCGAGGGGCACGGGCTCGCGGGGCGGGCGGGGCTTGGTATGAATCACGACCTTTTTCATGCCGACTCCCTCTTTGTTGGAGTTTGAGAGAGACTACGTCACTTGACCGACTTTTTCTGTGATTTTTCGGTCAGCGCCGGAGCACGAACGCCTTCTCGTCGTCGCCCACCCCGACCGAGCCCACCGCCCACAGCGTGCCGGTGCCCGGCACCCGGGTGAGTCCGGTGGAGGCGATGTCGTCGGTCCCCTCGTACTGCTGGGTGGAGGTGTGGGCGCGCAGCAGCGGGCCGTACTCGCGTGACCAGGAGGTCCCGTCGTAGCGCAGGACGAGCACCTGGCCGGAGTGGTCGGCGTCGACGCCGCTGATCCACAGGTCGCCGGGGCCGGTGGCGGTGACACCGTGCAGCACGCCGCGGGAGACCGGCACCTCGACCCGGGACCAGCGGCTCCCGTCCCAGCGCATGACGAGAGGACGCGCGTCCTTCGCCGCAGGGCGGTCCCCGGGGGAGGCGGAGACCTGCCCGACCGCCCAGACCTCCGACGGTGAGACCTGCCAGACCCGGTTGAGGACGCCGCCGGGGACCGGGGGCATCGCGAGGTTCTCCCAGGACCCGTCCCTGCCGTGCCAGACCAGGGGGGTGCGGGCCGTGCTCGTCCCCACCGCCCAGACGTGCCCCTGCCGGGAGGTGATCGCCCGGAGGGCGCCCTCGGTGCTCAGCGCGTTGCGGAACCCGCCGTCCTCCGCCTCCAGCACGACCGCGCCCGAGGGGCCGTTCGCGGCGAACCAGGCGTCGCCGTCGCCCGCGGCGACGTCGGCCAGCCGGTAGTCCTCGGCCACCCCGAAGGGCCGGTACGGGGTCCAGGCCCGCCCGTTCCAGTGCGCGGCGAACGCGCTCGGGCCGTTGCCCACCACCCACACGTCACGCGGCCCGCCCGCGCTCACCCCCTCCAGGTGATGGGCGCCGGTCCCGTCCCCGACGGCCACCTCCCGCCAGCGGCTCCCGTTCCAGCGCAGCACGGCGGGCGCGCCCTCCCTGTCCTCGGCGCCGTCCTGGTAGCCGACGGCCCAGGCGTCGCGGGGGCCGGTCGCGGCCACGTCGAGCAGTGCCGTGCTCCCGGGAAGGTCCGTGGCCCCGACGGTCTCCCACGCTGCGGAGGCGGTGGTCGCCCCGGTCGCGGAGGCGCCTGCCGAGGGGGCCGGGGGGGCCGGGGGATCCGCCGCGGGGGTGGACGACCCGCTCCCGTCCGGCGCGGGAGCCGGTGGGGTCGCCTGCCCCGGGGAGCCGTTCCCCGTGGTGGAGCCCGGCGGGGCGGCGGTGGGGGCGGGCATCGTGCCGCCCGTGCCGCCCGTGCCGCAGGCGGCGACGAGGAGCGTTCCGACGACCAGGGCCGCCACCGGGCGCGGATTCGGCATGTCCTCATTGTCGCCCACGCCGTCCTCCCCGGGCCGTGCCCGCCAGGATTAGAACCTCCTGGCCGGGGCACCTGGGACGTAGGCGGAGAGGATACCGATGTCAAGGGCCGAAGAAGAGGCTGTGCGGTTCCGCGTCCGGGCCGACAGGCGCGGCCGTGTCACCGCCCTGCACGCGATGGGGGCACTGGACTACGCCTCCTCGCCGATGCTGAAGAAGGAGGCCGACGCCGCGCTGGGCGCGATGGACCACCCGAGGCTGGTGATCGACCTCAGCGAGGTCACCTTCTGCGACTCCACCGGCTACGGCGTGCTGATGTACGCCCTCACGCGGGTCCGGCGGCTGGCCGGCTCGCTCGTCCTGGTCGGCACCTCGGCCGTGATGCGGAACCGGCTGAACCGCCTCGGGGTGGCCGAGCTGTTCGAGACGCGACGCACCGTCGAGGAGGCCATGGAGACGTTCCCCGAGGCGACGTGAGCCCGCGCCGGCGGCGGGAGCGGACGCTCCGCCGCACCGGTTCGATCCGCGCCGTATGAGACAGTTGTGTACTCGCGCAGGATCGTTCAGAGGGTTGCTCATGTTCGCGGGAAATCAGCCGGAGCCGGTCTTCACCGCCACCTCCGGGTTGCACGGTACGACGCTGGTGATCCGGGCGAGCGGGGAACTCGACCACTACCGGATCCCGGTGCTGCGGGAGGAACTGGCCAGGGCCTGGGGCATGCTGCGCGCGCCGATCCTCATCCTCGACCTCTCCGCCCTGACCTTCTGCGACTCCTCCGGGATCGGTGAACTGCTCCAGGTGCGCCACCAGGGCCTGACCGAGGGGGTCCGGGTCATCCTCACCGGCATCCAGGGCAACCTGGCCCGGCGGCTCACCCTGGCCGGCCTGCTCCCGGTGTTCGAGATCTTCCCGTCGGTGGCCGACGCGATCGAGGCCGCCTGAGACGGGGCGGCCCGCGGAACGAGGGTCAGGCGGCGGTGGCGTGCTCCTGGTGGAGGCGCACGGGGGCGGTGACGTGCCCGTCGCGCTCGCGCAGGATGGTGCGCAGGACCCGCAGGCCGTCACGGACGGCGTGAAGGTTGCTGGCGCCGTGGATGCGGCTGCGCTCGTGGCTGGGAACCTCGTGGATGACGAGCCCGGCCTGGGCGGCGCGGATGTTCATCAGCGTCTCGATCTCGAAGCCGTCGCAGTCGAGGTCGAGCGCGTCGAGGTGCCGGGCCCAGAAGGCGTTGTAGCCGTAGCACAGGTCGGTGTACGAGGTGCCGTACAGCCAGTTGGTGATCCTGGTGAGGACGGTGTTGCCCAGCGAGCGGATCGGGCTGATGTCGTCGGACCCGCCTCCGGGGGCACAGCGGGACCCCTTGGCGAAGTCGGCTCCCTCGACCAGCGCGGTCACGAAGGAGTGGATCTCACGGCCGTCGGTGGAGCCATCGGCGTCGATCATGACGATGATGTCGCCGGTCGCGGCGGCGAACCCCTCGGTGAGGGCGTTCCCCTTGCCCTTGCGGGTCTGCCGGACGACGCGGAGGTCGGGGCGGAGGGACTTGGCGACGGCCACCGTGTCGTCGACGGAGTTCCCGTCGACGAGGATCACCTCATCGATCCAGGACGGCAGGGTCGCGAAGACGTGAGGCAGGTTCTCCGCCTCGTTCATGGCGGGAACGACCACACTGACACTGAAGGCGAAAGGCGCGCTGTTCATGGGTGAACGATGCACCGGGGCGCCTGCAGACCACTTGCCAACCTCTTGCAAGCCTCGCGCGGACGAACGGTCCTGAAGCATGGCCTCTCCTTTGGGACATTGGGAAGGCCACTTTGCGGACCGTCAAAAAGGGAGTGTACGTCCTGAAGGAGTGCGCAGGTCCAGGGGGGTGACCTCCCGGGGCGGGCGCGGACGTTGCACGACCTGGATCTTTTTCACTGCTCCTCCTCCGTGCCTGCCTTGATCACCAAGTGGTACCCATGCGAAGGCAAAGAATCACCTATCTCCGTATCACATGAAGAACACTGGCCACACGCTCCGCCGCCGTGGCCACGTCCTCGGCCTGCCCGATGCGCCCGGCCCAGGACAGCCAGAACCACCACTCGCCGTCCTCCTCGTGGGCGGCGAGCACGTCCTCGGTCACGGCCGGGACCATGGGGTTGGTCACGTGCAGCCTGGGGTGGGGCTCCGCGGGCGAGCTGAGACGCACCTGGAAGGCGTGCGCCTCGAGTTGCGCGGCCAGCCGCCGCAGATGGTCGACGGCCTCGCGTCGCTCTGCCCTCATCCGGATCACTCCCGCGGACACCGATGGTTGTTCTCTGCAGCGTGCGGTTTCCCGGCATCCGAGGCAATCGCTCCTTCTCCGGCATCTCATCGGATCAGTGGAATAGGGCGGGAACCTGCCGCCGTTCCGTGGGGAAACCGCGAATAAGGGGAATGCAATGCACAGGTAAGCCAAGAGCATGGTGCGCCCTTGTTAATGTTGCGTGAACCGTTCCGGGAGGAGCGTCGTGGCCAGAGGTGAGCATTCGCCCGCGTGCGCGCGCCGTTGGCGCGAGACGGCCACGTCGCGGCAGTGGACCCACTGGCAGACCACCCAGGCCGTCCACGGCTGCTGCGGGGTCAGCCTCCTCAAGGCGCACCGCCTGGCCAGGGGATGGTCGGCCAGGCAGGCCGTCCAGGAGCTGGAGGAGCTCTGCGAGCGCCAGGACCTGGGCGAGGCGCGGGCCAGCATCGACCTGCTCAACGCCTGGGAGAACAACCGGGCCAGGCCCCGCCCGCAGACGATCGACCTGCTGGCGCGCCTCTACCGGGCCAACGCCGTCAGGCTCGGCCTGGCCGGCGACTACTGCGACGACGGCGACGAGGGCGGCGCCAGGGTGGTGGTCGTCTCGGCCGGCGAGGCCCGCTCACCGTACCGGGCCGAGGAACGGGAACGGTCCGGGGACGACATGGAGCGGCGCGCGCTCTTCCACCACGCGCTGCTCGGCTCGCAGGCGACGGGGCCGGTGATGACCGGCCGCCTGCTGGCCGAGGTCGAGCGCACCCGCCAGGACCTGGACCGCACGCTCGCGCTCGCCACCGTCTCCGAGGAGCAGCTCGACCGGCTGGACGAGCAGGTGCTGAGTTACCGGCGCGAGTACATCAGCAGCGCCCCGGTGCCCATGCTCTACCGGCTGATGCTGGAGCTGTCGGACGTGCGGGCGCTCTCGCTGTCCCGCCAGCCCGCGATGGCCCAGCGCCGCCTGCTCAACGCGACCGTCATGCTGGCGCTGCTCGCGGCCGACGCGCTGATGAAGCTCGGTGACACCCGCCAGGCCCACGCCTGGTACGGCACCGCGCGCAACGCCGCCGACGACATGGGGGACGTGCGGCTGCGCGCCCTGGTCAGGGCGCAGCAGGCGATGCTCCCGTACCACTACGGCGACCTGGCCGAGACCGTGCGGCTGGCGCGCGAGGCCCGCAGGCTCGCGGGCAGCGCGCCCAGCTCCCCGGCGGCGCTCGGCGCGGCGGCCGAGGCGCGGGCGCTGGCCAGGATGGGGGAGCACAAGGCCGCCAGGATCGCCCTCGCCGAGGCGGAGCGGATCTTCGCCAGGATGCCCCCCGAGGGTCACGACCACCTGGCCTTCCGCTTCTCCGAGCGGCGGCTGCAGTTCTACCGGATCGGCACCCTGATCGAGCTGGGCGAGGACGTGGAGTGGCAGCCGGGGCCCACGGGGCCCTCGGGGCCCTCGGGGCCGTACGCCATCGACCCGGTGCTGATCCTGCTCGACCAGGCCGCCCACACCCTGCGCCACGGCAGGGTCGAGGAGGCCTGCGAGCTGGCGGAGAGGGCGCTGCTCCAGGTCCCGCCCGAGCACCGCACCTCGATCGTGGTCAACCGCGCGCGGGCGCTGCTGTCGGAGGTGCCGCCCGGCCGGCAGAGGGCGGCGGCGGTGCGCCGCCTGGCCGACCTCGTCTCGGCCGTCTCCGTCGTCCCCGCCACGGCGCCGGCCGGCTGATGGCGTCGCTCGCCGAGGAGGCGTTCACCGTCCTGCGCGAGGTCTGCGAGGAACGCGGCATCGACCACCGGGACGCGGAACTGCTCCGGGTGCGCAGCAACGCCGTCTTCAAGCTGCGCGGCGAGCTCGGCGAGATCGTGGTCAGGATCGCCACCGCGCCCCACGCGCCGACCCGGCTGCCGCTGGTGCTCGCCGTGGCCCGCTGGCTCGCCGAACAGGGCTTCCCCGCGGTGCGGCCGGCCGACGAGATCTCCGAGCAGCCCGTGGTGCACGACGGCAGGGTCGTCACGTTCTGGCACTACGTGCCGGCCAGCGGGCGGCCCACCACCACCGAGCTGGGCGGGATCCTGCGCAGCCTGCATCTGCTGCCGGTGCCGCCGGTGGCGCTGCGGCGGTTCGCCGACCCGCTCTGCGAGGTACGCCGCGCCGTGGACCGCTCCCGGGAGCTCACCGGCGGCCAGCGCGCCTGGCTGAGCGACCGCATCGCCGAGCTGACCGAACGCTGGTCGGAGCTGGACATCGACGACGCGCCGGTGCTGCTGCACGGCGACGCCTGGATCGACAACCTGCTGCGCCGCGCGGACGGCCACGTGGTGCTCTGCGACTGGGACGGCGTCGCGGTCGGCCCCCGCGAGTGGGACCTGGTGCACACCTACCACGGCCAGCGCCGCTTCGGCCTGACCTCCGCCGACGTGGACGCCTTCGCCGACGCCTACGGCAGCGACCTGCGGTCCTGGCCGGGGTACTCCACGCTGATGGAGGTCAGGGACGTCTACGCGGTGGGCATCCACATCCGCAACGCCGCCGCCGACCCCTTCTCCCGGCGCGAGCTGCCCCGCCGGCTCGACTCCCTCACCCGAGGGGAGGACAACGCCCGCTGGTACATGGCCGAACCCGTTACTGTCTCCCAGTAAAGATCTTCAAATGGGGGCAGAACATGCCAAAGGTCACACTGCGCAACACCTTTCACGTCCGTAACTCACCGGAGGCGCTGCGGGCGCACCTGAGCCAGCCGCAGAGCTACGTGGGGCTCTCGCCGCTGGTGGTCGCGGTCAAGGACATCCGGCCCGGTCCCGACGAGACCCGTTACACCTCGGTGGAGCGGTTCAGGTTCCTCGGCCTCAGGTACGACAACATGATCAAGGTGACGCTGCGGAGCACGCCGCGCACCGTCGAGGGCGAGGTCGTCAGCCCCGGCGGGGTGCGCATGGACTACCGGTTCACCCTCACCGGGGACGGCCGCGGCACCGAGGTCGAGGACGTGCTCGTGGTGCACGCCTGGATCAGGCCGCTGCTGAACTTCGCCGCCAGGAAGGCCCGCGAGGTGCAGCTCGCCCGGGCCGCGCTGCTGGCCTCCCGGCTGGACTCCACGGTGTGAGGCGCCGGCGACCGGGCGCCACCGGCTGACCTAGGGTGATCGTGTGAGGGCTCCGACGGTCACCGGGAAGGTCATGGCGATCCTCGGCGCGTTCCTGCCGGGGGACGTGCGGCTGACGCTCACCGAGATCTGCCGCCGGGCCGACCTGCCCCTCGCCACCGGGCACCGGCTGGTCGGGGAGCTGGTCGGGGGCGACTTCCTGGAGCGGCTGCCGGACGGCTCCTACCGGGTCGGCATGCTGCTGTGGCGCCTCGGGGCCCAGGCCGCCGAGCCGAGGGAGCTGCGCGAGCTGGCCCTGCCGTACATGGAGGACCTCTACGCCACCACCCGCGAGAACGTGCAGCTCGCGGTGCTGCACGACGACCGGGTGCTGTACGTGGAACGGCTGCGCGGGCGCACCTCGGTGCCGATCGTCTCGCGGGTGGCCGGGGAGCTGCCGCTGCACGCGACCGGCGTCGGGAAGGTCCTGCTGGCCTTCGCCGGTTCCGAGACCGTGGAGCGGGTGCTGGCCGGGGAGCTCACCTCGCACACGCCGAACACGGTGGTCGACCCGGCGCGGCTCCGGGCCGAGCTGGAGGAGGTCCGCCGCACCGGGGTCGCCCGCACGCAGGAGGAGATGACCCTGGGCACCTGCTCGGTCGCGGTTCCGGTACGGGGACCGGACGACCGGGTCGTGGCCGCCCTGTCGCTGGTGGCCTGGCGGCACAACGCCGACCTGCGCAGGCTGGTGCCGGCCGTGCTGGCCGCGGCCCGGGCCCTCTCCCGCGACCTCGCCGCCCTGGAGCGATGAGGCGGAGGGGACGTCCCCGTCGGATGGGAGGTTTCCGCTGAGCGGAAGGACGGGGCCGGCGCGGAGGCACGGTGGGTGATGCTCGGGGAATGCGAACTCAGGCAGGGATCGCCGGCGCCGGGCCCGCCGATCCGCATCCGCCCCACCTCAGCCCCGGTTACCGCGGCACCGTGCTGCGGGCCCCCTCGTACCCGCCGCTGAGGCCCGTCCTCGACCCCGAGGCCGCGGAGCTGCTCGACCCGGTCTACGGCCACCGGCCGGTCGGGGAGCTCGACCACGACCTGACCCGGCAGCACGCGGGCGAGCCGATCGGCGAGCGCATCGTCGTCACCGGCCGGGTCCTCGACAGCCGGGGCCGGGCCGTACCGAACACGCTGGTGGAGGTGTGGCAGGCGGCCGCCACCGGCAGGTACGCCCACCCGCTGGACCGGCACCCGGCCCCGCCCGACCCCAACTTCACCGGGTTCGGCCGCTGCCTGACCGGCGCCGAGGGCCGCTACCGGTTCGTCACGATCAAGCCGGGCGCCTACCCCTGGCGCAACCACCCCAACGCCTGGCGGCCCGCGCACATCCACTTCTCGGTGTTCGGCACCGCCTTCACCCAGCGGCTGATCACCCAGATGTACTTCCCCGGCGACCCCCTGCTCGCCCACGACCCGATCCTCGGGTCCGTCCCGGAGGCCAGGGACCGTGAGCGGCTGGTCGCCGCCTTCGACCTGGACGTCACCGAGCCGGGGTGGGCGCTGGGCTACCGCTGGGACGTCGTGCTGGGGGCGACCCCCCTGGAGGAGGAGTGATGGTGCCGACCCCGTCGCAGACCGTGGGCCCGTTCTTCGCGCACGCCCTGCCGTACGCCGAGGGCCCCCTCGTGGTGCCCGAGGACCACCCGGACGTGATCGAGCTGCACGGCCGGGTCGTCGACGGCGCCGGGGAGCCGGTGCCCGACGCGCTGCTGGAGATCTGCCAGCCGGGGCTGTTCGGCCGGTGCGAGACCGGGACCGACGGCTCCTGGCGTTTCCGCACGGCCGCGACGGGCGACTACATCCCCCTGCTGGTCTTCGCCCGGGGCCTGCTCAAGCCGGTCCGGACCCGGATCTACCTCACGCCGGACGCGCCGTTCCTCGCCGGGGTGGCCCCGGCCCGCCGGGGCACGCTCGTCGCCCGGCGGGAGGGGGAGCGGACCTACCGGTTCGACGTCCGCCTCCAAGGCGAGGACGAGACGGTGTTCCTCGCCTTCTGAGCCCCCGGGCCGCTTCCCCGCGGGCGGCACGTCCGCCGGTCACCTCCCGATCGACGACATGTCCGCGTACCGCTCGCCCCTGACCGCGCCGGCGGGCACGGCCGCCTCCAGCGCGTCGAGCTGGGCCAGGGTCAGCGTGATGCCGGCCGCGGCGGTGTTCTCCTCCAGGTAGCGCATCCGCTTGGTGCCGGGGATGGGGACGACGTCCTCGCCCCGGGACAACAGCCAGGCCAGGGAGAGCTGGGCCGGGGTGCAGCCCACCTCGGCGGCGACGTCGCGGATCCTCGCGACGAGCGCCTCGTTGGCCGCCCCGGCCTCCCCGGTGAAGCGGGGGTGGTGCTTGCGGAAGTCGTCGTCCGAGAGCTTCTCGGCCGGCTCCAGCGTGCCGCCGAGCAGTCCCCGGCTGATCGGCGAGTAGGCCACCAGCGTGACGCCCAGCTCCCGGGTGACCGGCAGGATCTCCTCCGGGTCCCGGGTGAACAGCGAGTACTCGTTCTGCAGGGCGGCGATCGGGTGGGTGGCGTGCGCCTTGCGCAGCGTCTCGGCGCTGACCTCCGACAGCCCGAGACGGCCGACCTTGCCCGCCGCGACGAGCTCGGCCATCGCGCCGACGGTCTCCTCGATGGGCACCCGGGTGTCGCGGCGGTGCAGGTAGTACAGGTCGATGTGGTCCACGTTCAGCCGCCTGAGCGAGGCGTCGGCGGCCTTGCGCACGTACGCGGGGCTGCCGTCGATGCCTCTTCCGGGCGGGTTCTCGCTCCGGACGATGCCGAACTTGGTGGCGAGGAAGACCTCGTCCCTGCGGCCGGAGATCGCCCGTCCCACCAGTTCCTCGTTGTGGCCGCTGCCGTACATGTCGGCGGTGTCGAGGAAGTTCACCCCCAGGTCGAGGGCGCGGTGCACGACCGCGACCGACTCGCTCTCGTCGGCGGTGCCGTAGAACTCCGACATGCCCATGCAGCCGAGCCCGATGGCCGAGACCTCCGGACCGCCCCGGCCGATGTGACGCCTGTTCATGTGTGCTCCCTGGTGTCGTACATCTCGATCTTCATGTCGAGGACCCCCAGATCCTCGGTGAGGCGCGCGATCCGCTCCCGCACCCGCTCGCGATGGGCCGCCAGGATCCTGCGCCGCTCGGCGGAGGTCTCCGGACCCTGCCTGCGCAGCTCGGCGTAGCGGCACATGTCGGCGATCGGCATGCCGGTCGAGCGCAGCCTGGTGAGGAAGACGAGCCAGTCGAGGTCGGGTCCGGTGTAGACGCGGTGCCCGCTGACGCTCCGGTCCACCGGGTGGATGAGCCCGATGCGCTCGTAGTAGCGCAGCGTGTGCGCGCTCAGCCCCGAGGTGCGCGAGGCCTCCTGGATGGTGATCCCCATGGGACCACCATGCTCCTTCGAGCGCGCTCGAAGTCAACCGGGGTCCTCGGGGGCCGGTCTTGCCGGGGTTCCCGGTCTTCCCGGGGTTCCCGGGGACCGGGGAGGTCGCCCGAGGGCGACCCTGAGGGGGAGGGCCCTACCGCCGCCGGACTTCGCGCAGTTCAGGGGCATGGCGGGGCGGGCGTCCCGGGGTGGCGGGCACCCCGTGCTCCCGGGGCGCCTCCGGGATCGCTCAGGGACGGCCGGGGGCTGTCTCCGATGTTCGGCGGACCCGGCCGTCGCCATCGTTGAGGTCATGGGAAGTCAGGCGTTCACGGGATCCATGGTCATCCTCGGCGGTCACGCGGCGATCGGCGCCGGGGCCACCACGATGCTGGGGCTGCACGTGGTCACGGGCCTCGACCCGGTGCACACGGTGATCAGCGAGTACGCGTTCGAGGCGGACGGCTGGCTGCTGCCGCTCTCCCTCACCCTCTTCGCCGCCGCCGCGACGGTCATCGCGGCCATGCTGGCCAGGGACACCGAGAACCGCGGGGCCGCCCTGCTGGTCGGCACCTGGGGCCTGTGCATGCTGCTGATCGGCGCCTTCCCCACCGACGAGCCCGGCCTGCCGCTCTCGATGTCCGGCGGCATCCACCGCTACGCCGCGTTCGTGGCCTTCCTCACCATGCCGGTCGCCGGGCTGATCCTGGCGCGGCGGCACGCGTCCGGCCGGTACGCCCGCACGGTCCGCCTGCTCAGCCTGGCCTCGCTGGGGGTGCTGGTCCTGGTGATCCTTCCGTACGTGCTGCGGACGTTCGGCGTGGAGGTGACCAACGACGACATCCCCGCCGGGGTGACCCAGCGGCTGGTGGTGGGCTTCGAGGTCGCGGTGCTGACCCTGCTGGGCCTGGTCGCCAGCACCTCCCTGCGGGCGGCCGGAGCCCCCCGGAGGGCCGTCGCGACCTCCCGGCGGGTGGCGGGGATCTCCTAGGGGGCCTTCGCGGAGGACTCCCCGAGGGGCTCCGCGACCTCGCGGAACACCCCGGCCCCGCGCCGCGTGGCCCGGTTGACGGCCCCGGCCGCCGGGCCTACCTTCGCATGAAGCGACCGCTCGGTAGGTCACCGCCGTCCGGTCGGGGCACCCCGAAAGGACGCGCATGCCGGTCGTGAACACCGTCCGAGGTCCCGTCGACGTCGCCGACCTGGGGCAGACCCTGATGCACGAGCACGTCTTCGTGATCTCCCCCGAGCACGTCGACAACCACGGCAGGGGCGCCTGGTGGGACGAGGAGTTCCGGGTGGCCGACGCGGTCGCCAAGCTCAGGGCGGTGGCGGCCAAGGGCGTGCGGACCATCGTCGACCCCACCGTGTGGGGGCTGGGCCGCTACATCCCGCGCGTCCGGCGGGTGGCCGAGCAGGTGCCGGAGCTGAACGTCGTCGTCGCCACCGGCGTCTACTCCTACGACGAGATCCCCTTCCACTACGCGCACCGCGGGCCCGGCCTGATGATGGACGTGCCCGAGCCGATGGTCGAGGACTTCACCCGCGACATCACCCGGGGCATCGCCGACACCGGCGTGCGGGCCGCGTTCCTCAAGTGCGTGGTGGAGAGCAAGGGGCTGACCCCCGGCGTCGAGCGGATCTGCCGGGCGGTCGCCGTCGCCCACCGGGAGACCGGCGCGCCGATCACCGTGCACACCAACCCCTCGGCCGGGACCGGCCTGCTCGCCCTGGAGCTGTTCCGGCAGGAGGGGGTCGACCCGGCGAAGGTCGTGCTCGGGCACTCGGGCGACAGCAACGACCTGGACCACCTGATGCGGCTGGCCGACACCGGGGCGACGCTCGGCATGGACCGCTTCGGGCTCGACGCCTACAACCCCACGTCGTCCCGGGTGGCCACGATCGTGGCGCTGTGCGAGCGCGGGTACGCCGACCGGATGGTGCTCAGCCACGACACCGCGTGCTTCATGGACTACTTCGGCGAGGCCTGGGACGAGGGCATCCCGCTGGCCGCCCCCAACTGGCGGTTCGACCACGTCCACGACGACGTGCTCCCGGCCCTGCGCGAGGCCGGGGTGACGGACGAGCAGATCGACCTCATGCTCGTCGGCAATCCCCGGCGCTACTTCTCCTGACATTTCGTCGTTTGTCATATACCTCCCGTACGCTCCGTGAGACCGAACGACGGAGGGGTGGAGCATGACCGCACGCAGCACGTACCTGGAGCTCTCGGAGGAGGACGGGAGCTCGCACAAGTTCTACGAGGTCGTGCTCGACGGCACCGAGGTGACGATCAGGTACGGCCGCATCGGCGAGCCCGGCCAGTCCAAGGCCTCGGCCTTCGCCAGCGCGGAGAAGGCCGCGGCGGCCGCCGCGAAGAAGATCGGCGAGAAGGTCCGCCGGGGGTACGCCCCGGCCGTGCGGGGAGTGCGCCAGCGCCGCACCGTCACCCGGCGCAGCGTGCAGAGCAGCCGCTCCACCGCCACCCAGGCGCCGGTGCTGTGGCGCTTCGCCAGCGGCGCGGCGGCGTTCGGCATCTTCGTCGACGCCGGGCGCTGCTGGGTCGGCAACCAGCGCGGCGACGTCTACACCGTCACCCACGACGGCACCGTCACCGGCCGCTTCCGGCTGCCGGACGGGGTCAAGTGCATCGTCGCCGACGACTTCTGGATCTACGCGGGCGCAGACGACGGCAAGGTCTACGACCTCAGCGGCAAGGTCCCCAGGGTGGCGTACGAGATCGCCGAGGACGTCGACATCTACTGGCTCGACATCCACGAGGGCGTGCTGGGCGTCTCCGACCGGGAGGGCCGGATCACCACCATCGACCACGAGGACGAGTTCCAGTGGGCCCGCAAGGGCAGGGGCCACTCGGCCTGGATGGTGCGCTGCGACGACGAGGCCGTCTACCACGGCCACTCCACCGGGGTGGCCCGCTACGACGCCGCGGACGGCACGCCCGTGTGGGAGACGCCCGTCGACGGTTCGGTGCTCTTCGGCTGGCAGGAGGCCGACGCGGTGTACGCGGGCACCGGGAACGGCGCCGTGCACCGCCTGCGCAAGTCCGACGGCGTCCCCCAGGCCGTCTACCGCTGCGACGACACCGTCTTCTCCTGCGCCACCGCCCCCGGCGGCCGGTACGTCTTCGCCGGCGACAGCCACTCCTCGATCTACTGCTTCGACGAGGGTGGCAAGCGGCTGTGGAAGCTGGCCACCGGCTGCGGGTCGGCCTTCTCCATGCAGTACCTCGACGAGCGCCTCTACATCGTGACCACCGACGGCACCCTGGCCTGCGTCGACGCGACCGAGGAGGCGATCAGGGCGGCCCAGGCCGGCAGCGTCCCCACGCCGGTCGACGTCAAGGCCGCCGCCGGGCTGGCCGTGGTGGAACCCACCGCGACGCTGGAGACCGTGACCTTCGACGCCGTCCCCGGCGGCGGCGACGGCGTCGTGGTCGAGTGCTTCCGCGAGGGCGACCGGCTCCGGGTACGGGTGGTCAGCGAGGGCTACGACGTGCGGCGCAACGTGCAGTTCCCCAAGGACGTGCGCGAGGCCGGGGCCCGCTACCTCGTCGAGGGCGTCCGCTTCTCCGAGCGGGGCGGCTTCTACCGGGCGTACGGCGACATCAGGCGCCTGCTCTGAGCGACCGCGGGCCCGCCGCGGGCCGGAGCGGGAACGGGCTCGTGGCGGGTGCGAGCGGGACGGGCCCGTGGCGGGCCGGGACGGGTGTCCCGGCCCGCGGGCGGGGTCAGGCCGGGATGTTCCACTTCTGGTTGGCGGTGCCGCCGCAGGTCCAGATCTGCAGGCGGGTTCCGTTGGCGCTGGACTGCCCGGTGGCGTCCAGGCACTTGTTCGCCGCCGGGTTCACCAGGTCGCGCGCGCCGCTGTACACCCACCGCTGGGCCGAGGTGCCGTTGCAGTCGTAGAGCTGGATCTGCGCCCCGTCGGCGGTGGAGGCGGCGGTGACGTCCAGGCACTTGCCGAGCGCGCGGATCGTGCCGTCGGTGCCGATCGTCCACTGCTGGGCGCCGGTGCCGTTGCAGTCGTAGAGCTGGACGGGGGTGCCGTTGGCGCTGCCGGCGCCGGCGACGTCCACGCACTTGCCGGCGATGCCGGTGATCTGCCCGGTGCGGCCGCCGGTCCCGCCGCCCTGCGCGTAGACGCGGACGTAGTCGACGGTGAGCTGCTGCGGGAAGGTCGTGGAGGCGTCCGGGGAGCCGGGCCAGTTCCCGCCCACCGCCAGGTTGAGGATCATGAAGAACGGGTGGTCGTAGACCCAGGGGTTGCCCCTGGTGTCGGCGGGGGTCTTCCTGGAGTACTGCACGCCGTCGACGTACCAGGTCACCGAGCCGGGCTCCCAGTCGACGGCGAAGGTGTGGAAGGCGTCGGCGAACGCCTGCCCGGCGGGCAGGTCGTAGCTGCCGCTCAGCGGGCTGCCGCCCGAGTAGCCGGGGCCGTGCAGGCTGCCGAGCACCTGCCCGGGGACGCTGCCGACGTTCTCCATGATGTCGATCTCACCGTTGGCCGGCCAGGTGGCGCCCCCGGTGCCCAGCATCCAGAACGCCGGCCACATGCCCTTGCCGCGCGGGAGCTTCATCCGCGCCTCGAAGCGGCCGTAGGCGCGGGTGAACGTCGCGGCCGTGGTCAGCTTGCCGGAGGTGTACTCGCAGGAGCCGTACCAGCAGCCGTGACCGGACGGGTTGCCCTTGCGCGCGGTGATGACCAGGTTGCCGGCGCCGTCGTGGGCGATGTTCTGGGTGCCCGTGGTGTAGTACTGCCGCTCGTTGTTGCCCCAGCCGCCGCCGCCCACGTCGTGGCGCCACTTCGCGGCGTCCGCGCCGGTGCCGGCGGCGGCGTTGAACTCGTCCGACCAGACGAGGGGACCGGGCGCCGCGGCCGAGCTCAGGGCCGGGGCGTGGGCCGCGCCCGCCTGTGCGCCCGCCTGTGCGCCCGCCTGTGCGCCCGCCTGTGCGCCCGCCTGCGTGCCGGCCGCGGCGGCGGGCGGCACGGCCGCCACGCCGGCGACGGCGAGCAGGAGGGCGGTGAACGCGCCGCCGAGGGCGGCCGGCAGCGAGACGCGACGGCGCCGGGGAGAGGGTCGTGTGGCGTCCATGCGCGGACTCCTTCCGTCGTGGGAGGTGGTCTCCGGTGACGACGCGACCCGTTGCGCGGGGAACGCGTGACCGGCACCACGACCCGGGTGGGGGGTGACGTGCGGATGCCGCCGGACGCGGTGAGCGTGTCGCCTACCGCGGCCGGCCGGGTGGGCCCGCCGCGGGGCGGCGCGTGGCGCGTCCTGTGCCCCGCCGCGACGGATACGGCGGGGAGAACGGCTCTGGAGGCGATTCGGGGGGAGTCGGGGGTGATTCGGGGTGATCCGGGGGACGGGCCGGGAGGCGAGGGCCCGCCTGCCGGAACCATAGGTCAGCCTTCGTTCTCGGGTCAATACAAGCAGTAAAAAAAGCCGCGCGACCGTGGCGGGCCGTGGGCGGGGGAGCCCCCTGGGCTGCGGGACGGCGGCGGGGGGCGGCCCGGGGCGGGCGGCGCCGGGATCGTTCCAGGGGGAACGGGTGTCAGGGGTGCCTGTCAGGGGCGGCCGCCGGACCCTCCTGCCGGGGCGTCGTTCCTCACCCTCCCGGCGGACCGTGTGGTGTGATGTCCGGTAGGTGATCGTCCCCGCGAGTCACCCGGCGACAGGCCGTACGACATCCGACATCGAGGTTCCGTTCATGCTTCGTGGCGACAGGGTTCTGCTCAGGGCCATCACCAAGGAGGACCTGGTCCCGCTCCAGCGGCTGCACGACGACGTGGAGACGGCGGTCGGCGCCACCGTGATGCCCTGGCTTCCCGAGACGGCCGAGCAGGCCGTCGCCCGGTACGAGCGCCGGGAGCCCGACCCGGCCAACGTCGAGTTCGCCGTCCAGTCCCTCTCCGGAGAGCTGCTCGGCTTCGGCATCGTCTGGGGCATCGACACCCTCAACCGCAACGGGCACCTGGGCCTCTCGCTGCTCACCGAGGCGCGCGGCCAGGGGTACGCCCCCGCCGCGCTGGGGCTGCTGTGCGACTACGCCTTCCGCATCCGCGGCCTGTACCGGCTCGGCCTGGAGACGCTCGTCACCAACACCGCGATGATCGCCGCCGCGGAGAGGACCGGTTTCCGGCGCGAGGGCACCCTCCGCGGCCACTCCTGGGTGGCCGGCTCCTTCGTCGACGAGGCGCTGTTCGGCCTCCTCGCCACCGAGTTCACCGGCCCGCGCGCCGGCGCGGGTCTGTGAGAGTGCCGACGTCCCGCCCGGGCCGGAGAGCCCGGGCCTTCCACACCGGAGGTACCCGATGAGGACCTGGCTCCCGGCCGGTCTCGGCATCCTGCTCATCCTGGTGGGCGGCCTCTGGGCGCTCCAGGGGCTCGGCCACGTCGGCGGGAGTTTCATGAGCGGGGCCCGTGAGTGGACGTGGATCGGCCTGGCGATGTTCGCCGTCGGCGTCGTCCTCACCGTCTCGGCCCTGCTGCGGCGCCGCTGAACCCGTCACCGCGGCGCCGCCGCCGAACCCGTCGCGGGGCGCTCGGCGCGGGTCAGGGGCGTTTGCCCGAGCCGTCGAGACCGGCGCGGCGCAGGGCGTCGGCCATCGCGCCGCTCGGCGCGTTGCGCGACTGCGACCGGTCTCCGCGGTCCTGCCGCTGCCGGTCGCCGCCCTGCCCGCGTCCCTGCCCGCGTGCCTGCCCGCGCCCTTGGCCGCCGCTCTGCCTGCCGCCGTCCTGGCCCTGCCCGCCGCCGTCACGCCCCTCGCCGCGTCCCGCGCCGGCCTGCTGGTCACGCTGCCCGCGCGGTCCCGCGGGCTTGACGTCGTCCTCCAGGCGCAGGGTGAGCGAGATGCGCTTGCGCGGGATGTCGACGTCGAGCACCTTCACCCGGACGACGTCGCCGGGCTTGACCACCTCGCGCGGGTCCTTGACGAACTCGTACGAGAGCGCCGACACGTGGACCAGGCCGTCCTGGTGCACGCCGACGTCGACGAACGCGCCGAAGGCGGCCACGTTGGTGACCACGCCCTCCAGCAGCATGCCGGGCGTCAGGTCGGAGAGCTTCTCCACGCCCTCCTTGAACGTCGCGGTCTTGAAGGCCGGACGGGGGTCGCGGCCCGGCTTCTCCAGCTCGGAGAGGATGTCGGTGACGGTCGGCAGGCCGAAGGTGTCGTCCACGAACTCCCGCGGGTCCAGCGTCCGCAGCACCGTGCCGTTGCCGATGAGCGTCGAGACGTCGCCGCCGGCGCGCCTCAGGATGCGCCGGACCACCGGGTACGCCTCCGGGTGCACGCTGGAGGAGTCGAGCGGGTCGTCGCCCCCGCGGATGCGCAGGAAGCCCGCGCACTGCTCGAAGGCCTTCGGGCCGAGCCTGGCCACGTCCTTGAGCGCCCTGCGGGAGCGGAACGGGCCGTTGGCGTCGCGGTGGGCGACGATGTTCTCCGCCAGGCCCGAGCCGATGCCCGACACCCGGGTCAGCAGCGGTGCGGAGGCCGTGTTGACGTCCACGCCGACGGCGTTCACGCAGTCCTCCACGACCGCGTCGAGCGAGCGGGAGAGCTTGGTCTCTGCGAGGTCGTGCTGGTACTGGCCGACGCCGATCGACTTGGGGTCGATCTTGACGAGCTCGGCCAGCGGGTCCTGCAGGCGCCGGGCGATCGACACGGCGCCGCGCAGCGACACGTCCATGCCGGGCAGTTCCTGCGAGGCGAACGCCGAGGCGGAGTAGACCGACGCGCCCGCCTCCGACACCATCACCTTGGTCAGGCCGGGGACCAGCTTCACCAGCTCGGCGGCGAGCCTGTCGGTCTCGCGCGAGGCGGTGCCGTTGCCGATGGAGACGAGCTCCACGTCGTGCCTCCTCGCCAGCGCGGCCAGGACGGCCAGCGACTGGTCCCACTGGCGGCGCGGCTCGTGGGGGTAGATCGTGGCGGTCTCCAGCACCTTGCCGGTCGCGTCGACCACCGCCACCTTCACGCCGGTGCGCAGCCCGGGGTCGAGCCCCATGGTGGCGCGGCTCCCGGCGGGCGCGGCGAGCAGCAGGTCGCGCAGGTTCGCCGCGAACACCCGCACCGCCTCCTCCTCGGCGGCCTGCCACATGCGCATCCGCAGGTCGATGCCGAGACGGACGAGGATGCGGGTGCGCCAGGCCCAGCGGACCGTGTCGGCCAGCCACGCGTCGGCGGGCCGCCCGCGGTCGGCGATGCCGAAGCGGTGCGCGATGCGGCCCTCGTAGGTGCCGGTGGGCTCGGGTTCCGGCTCCAGGGTGAGGGTGAGGGCCTCCTCCTTCTCCCCCCGGAACATCGCCAGGATCCGGTGCGAGGGCAGCTTGGTGAACGGCTCGGCGAAGTCGAAGTAGTCGGAGAACTTGGCGCCCTCCTCCTCCTTGCCCTCGCGGACCGCCGCGACCAGGCGTCCCTTCGTCCACATCCGCTCGCGCAGCTCCCCGACCAGGTCGGCGTCCTCGGCGAACCGCTCGACCAGGATCGCGCGGGCGCCGTCCAGCGCGGCGGCGGCGTCGGCCACGCCCTCGCCGACGAACGCCTCCGCCGCGGCCCTCGGGTCGGCGGACGGGTCCGCCAGCAGGCCGTCGGCGAGAGGTTCGAGCCCCGCCTCCCTGGCGATCTGCGCCTTGGTGTGCCGCTTGGGCTTGTACGGGAGGTAGATGTCCTCCAGCCGGGCCTTGGACTCGGCCGCCATGATCTGCGCGCGCAGGGTGTCGTCGAGCTTGCCCTGGCCGTCGACGGACTCCAGGATCGCGGTGCGCCGCTCCTCCAGCTCCCGCAGGTAGCGCAGCCGCTCCTCCAGCGTGCGCAGCTGCGTGTCGTCGAGCATCTCGGTGGCTTCCTTGCGGTACCGGGCGATGAACGGCACGGTGGCGCCGCCGTCGAGCAGGTCCACCGCCGCCCGCACCTGTCGCTCGCGCACACCCAGCTCTTCGGCGATCCGCTGATGAATAGACGTGGTCACGATCTCTCTTCCTCCGTGGTGGCAGTGACCAAGCTACCGCCTCGTCCGCCGTCGGATCGGAGAGCCGCGGGGGCGAATCCGGGGAACCACAGAGGAACCGGGCGTACGGGCACGGCCGGGGAGGGGCTCAGGGCGACGTCTCCAGGGCGGGGGTCAGGCGCGTCCACTCGACGGTGGCCCCGGCCGTGTTGCCGCCGTTGCCGCCGGGGGTGCCCGCCACCCAGTGCACGAGCCGCCTGGCGCCGTTGGCCACCTTCGCGCCGAGGCAGACGCCGTGGCCGGTGCGCGGGTCGAGCGCGCTGTCGTCGTCCACCCGGCCGCGGAACTCCAGGACGAAGTCGCACCCCCGGGAGGGGGCGAGGGGAAAGGACGCGTGGCACGTACCGGTGCCGGTGCTCCTGAGCCGGAGCCCGTCACCGGTGACCCGCGCGCCGCCGCCCAGCGTCCAGCCCCCCGCCCCGGACCCCGTCCGGCCGGGCGGGTCCCCCGGACCGGCGGCCCAGGTGCCCGTGGCCAGGGGGGTGTCGGGGAGGGGCCGGGTGATGTCGAGCCGGGCGACCTTGATGTTGGTCTGGTTGTGCTCCCAGACGACGAAGAAGCGGCCGGGCTCGTACTCGTCGGCGCTGGGGTAGACGTCCCACCCCCGCGCCGCGCCCCTCGTCAGCCGTGGGCCGCCGGCGAAGAGCCTGCCCGGCTCCCAGGGCCCGCCGGGCCGCCTGACCTTGTAGTAGAGCACCTCCCGGTACTGGTCGGGCTTGCTCGCCGAGGGGCCGGTGAACGGTCCCGCCAGCGTGTTGAAGATCGCCAGCTGGCGGCCGGCCGAGTCGCGGGTGAAGAACGTCTTGACGTAGTAGTTGGGCAGGTCCTCGTCCAGCCGCAGCGGTGACCAGGTCAGCCCGGCGTCGGTGCTGACGGCCGTGGCGCAGTGGGCCGCGCCCGACCGGTAGCGGGCGTCGCGCGCCGCCGCGGAGGTGCCGCTCCGCAGGTCCAGGGTCCGGGTCACCATGACGAGGGTCCCCGGGGCGTCGCCGGAGGGAGCGATCTGCGGTTCCTCGACCGCCACGCCCGGCGGGTTCTCCGCGAGCTCGCCCGAGGTCCAGCTCGTCAGGTCGGCCGAGCGCAGCACGCCCGCCCTGGTCGTGCCGCCCGCCTGGCGCCAGTACGGCACCAGCCACAGGCGATGTCGGTCTCCGGCCAGGACATGGGTCACGGCGAACAGGCGGGCGATGGCCGGGAGGTTGCCGGGGGGTGACGTCCGGGAGGCGTCCGGGGGGCGTTCGGGGGCCTCCGGGGGGCGTCCGAGGGCGTCCGGGGGCGTCGTCCGCCCCGGGGCGCGAGGGCGGGCGCCGCGATCGGCCCGCCGGTCCCCGGCGGGAATGTTCCGTCAATGAAAACCGTTATCATCGGCACCACAGGACGCGTCCCCCGGAAAGGAGCCGACAGTGGCCAGGAACGAGGTGCGCTCAGTGATCAAGCTGAGGTCCACCGCGGGTACCGGTTACACCTACGTCACCCGCAAGAACCGGCGTAACGACCCCGACCGGCTCACCCTCGTCAAGTACGACCCCATCGTCCGCCAGCACGTCCCGTTCCGAGAGGACCGATAGATCATGAAGAAGGGCATCCACCCCGACTACCGCCCGGTCGTCTTCCGCGACCCGAGCGTCGGTTACGCCTTCCTGACCCGTTCCACCGTCCGGACCGGCAGGACCGTCGAGTGGGAGGACGGGAACGTCTACCCGCTGGTCGACGTCGACGTCTCCTCCGAGAGCCACCCCTTCTACACCGGCCGCGGCCGGGTCCTCGACACGGCCGGCCGCGTCGAGCGCTTCAACCAGCGCTACGGCAGGAGCTGAGACCGGCCCGCGAAGGGCGGGAGGGATCCCTCGGCGGTCCTAGCCGCAGGTGACCTCGGTGAAGGCCGGGGGAGTGGCCGAGGCCCCGATGAAGCCGATCTCCGAGAGCTTCTTCCCCGGCGCCAGGGGCGGGGCCTCGGGCAGGGCGTGGATCATCGCGACCGGCCCGCTCTTCATGTGGGTCCCCTGCCAGGCCTGGGTGATCGTCGCCTCGAGCGGCATCATCCACTGGATGTACCAGCCTCCCAGCGGCCGGTCACCCTTGTTGGTGATCGTCGCCGTGCCCCGGTAGCCGCCCGGCCACGTCTCCACCAGGGTGACCGTCGCCCGGCACTTCGCCGCCACCGGGTTGATCGTGTGCGTCGGGTCACCGGCCGCCGACGACGGGGACGAGGGGGACGACGGGGACGAGGGCGGGGCGGTGCCGGGCGGGGTCGCCTGGGCCGCGTTCCGCGCGGCGCCGCTCGGCGGTGCCGCGTCCGGCGGGGCGGCGGTCTGCGCGGCCGGGGAGGGCGCGTGCGCGCCGGCGTGACCGCTCTCCGCCGTACGACCGGCGCACGCCGCTCCGAGCAGGGCCGCCGCCGCCGCGAGCGACACGAGGCCCAGCAGCGAGGTCAACTTCATGGTGGGCGGCACGGGACTCCCTGTGCAGAGGGCGCGGTGACCGTACGGACGCGCCGCGAAGGGCGGATTCGAGAGGGCGTGACGGCCGTGCGGGCGCCGTGAGGGCGGGCGGCCGGAAGGCGGGGGGCGGAACGGGCGAGGTCCCGGCCGGTGCCGTCGGGCACCGGCCGGGACCTCCTTTCGTCACGGACTGGTGCAGGTCACCGCGGGGGTGCCGCTGCTGCCCGAGGCGGTGAACCCGAAGGTCGTGGAGCCGCCACCGGCCAGTGTCCGGTTCCAGTCGACGTTCCTCACCGTGATGGACGATCCCGATGTCGTGTGCGTGCCGTTCCACACACTGTTCACGGTGCTGCCGTTACCGAGCGTCCACGTGGCCGACCAGCCGTTGAGGGCCGTCGAACCGGGGTTGCTCACGGTCACCTCACCCTGGAAACCACCGGACCAGGAGCTGACGGTCTTGTAGGTGGCGGTGCAGGGTCCATCGGGCCCGGGCGTCGGCGTGACGGTCGGCGTGACGCTGGGGGTCGGCTCGGGGGTCGGCGTGACGGTCGGGGTCGGGCTGGGCGTGGGGCCGGGCCTGCCGACTCCGGTCACCTCGCCGTTGCCGCCGTCGAAGACCACGTCGGAGCAGTTGTAGAACGTCTCCGCGCTGTCGGAACGCTTCCACACCGAGTAGATGATGTGGCGACCCGACTTGCCCGAGGGAAGCCTGGCGTTCCAGTAGTAGTTGGCGTCGTTGGTGCCCGGCGAGCCGACGCTCTGGGGGTGGTCGGCCGTGTGGAAGGGCTCGCTCTCCAGGTCGTCCCAGGTGAGGGCCCGGTTGGGGTTCCAGCCGTCCTTGGTGATGTAGAGGTAGAACCAGCCGGGGTGGGCGGCCCACTTGTTGTACTTGAACTGCAGGTTCGAGCCCGCGGTCAGGTGGGTGACCGGCCAGTCGGCGCTCGGGAGGTCGAACCCGCTGTAGCCGGGGTTACCGCCGCTGCACACCTTGCCGTCGGGGATGAAGCCCCGGGTCCGGCCGGCTCCGTCCGAGCGCAGCAGGCTGAACCAGTTGTAGAGCGAGTTGTCCCCGCTCTGGGCCACCGCTGCCTTGCACGCCGGGTTGATGGGCACGATGTTCCCCTGCGGGGAGAGGCCGTCCTGCCAGCAGAAGAAGGTCCGGCTGCCCGGCACCATCATGGCGCCGTGCGCCGATGCCGATTGGGGGACGAGAACGACGGCGAGAAGCGCGGTCATCAATGTGACCACACCGGCGACAGCCATGCTTCGCCATTTACTCACAGGATTTACCCTCCCTTTCGGGGGATGAAGGGTTGCCGATCAATGGCGTTGAGCGCTCACGCGAGACGGACTCTAGGTCCCTGTTTCGCGGGTGTAAACGAGGCGTGTCCCCCGCGCCCCGGCCGCCGGCCGTCGTACGAGATCAGAGGGGACGCGGGCCCCCGCCGGAGCATGAAAGATTCACGTACGGAACGCGCTCTCCCCGTGCTTGCCCGTGCTTCCCGCTTGCCCGTGCTTCCGGCTTGCCCGTGCTTCCGGCGGCGCGCGGGCCCGGCGGGGCGGCCGGGCCGGCGCCTCCACCGGTGAACCCGGCTACGCCCGCGGCTCCTGCGCGGTGGCGGCGAGCCGCTGGAGCGCGGAGCCGGTGAGGCGGTGGCCGATCCATTCGTCCAGCGGTTCCGCGCCGATCGAGCGGTAGAAGTCGATCGTGGGGGTGTTCCAGTCCAGCACCGCCCACTCGAAGCGGCCGTAACCGCGCTCCACGCAGATGCGGGCCAGTTCCGCCAGCAGCCGCTTGCCGTGCCCGCCCCCGCGCCGGTCGGGGTGGACGTAGAGGTCCTCCAGGTAGATCCCGTGCCTGCCGAGCCAGGTCGAGTAGGACACGAACCAGACCGCGAAGCCCGCGACCCCCTCGTCGTCGGTGGCGATGTGGCAGAACACCGCGGGAGAGGGGCCGAAGAGCGCCTCCCGGAGCTGGTCGGCGGTGGTCTCGACCTTGTCCAGCGCCTTCTCGTACTCCGCGAGTCCGCGGATCATGTCGATGATCGCCGGTACGTCGTCCGGCGTTGCGGGGCGAATCATCTCCGAAGTCTAGGTGGGGGCGGCGCACGACCTCGAAAAAGGATTTTCAATGATAAATCCACTTATAAGGGGTCGTGTGGTCGTGTCGGTGGCCTCTCCCGTAAGTTGTCTGCTGATCGAAGCACGGGTCGTTGAGGAAGGCGGGTCACCATGTCGACAGAGCCCAGCGGGGAGCGGTTGGCGGAGCTGAGGCAGACGTTCACCTTCATCGACACCGACGGCGACGGTTTCATCACCGAAAGGGAGTTCGGCGAGCACTTCCCGGCCCTGCCCGCCGAGGCCCTGGGCTCGTTGAACCGGGACGCCGACTCCGACGGCGACGGCCGCTTCTCCTTCGAGGAGTTCGTCCGCCTGGTCGCCCGCGACTGATCCCCCGGGGCCTCGGGCGCCGAGGCCCCGGTCCGACGAGCCTTTCTCCGCCGGGCCCGCGGCACGCCGAACCCGTGGCCCACCGGTCCGCCCGGCCCACCGGTCCGCCGGGACTTCGGGGGGTTCGGGGCTTCGGGCGGGGACTCTCTCAGGCGCGGGCGAACCCGAGGAGGGCCACGTCGTCGCGCTTCTCCCCGCCCTCGACCAGGGTGAGCAGCGACTCCAGCATGGCGCCGAGATCGAGCCGCGAGGCCCTCGCCATCTCCTCGCTCAGCCTGTTCATGCCGTCCAGGATGTTCCGTGACCGGTTCTCCACGATGCCGTCGGTGTAGAGGAGCAGCCGGTCGCCGCGTTCCAGCCGGGTCGTGCCGGTCGGGAAGTCGGTGAAGGGCATGGCGCCGATCAGCGGGGAGAGGGCTCCGCCGAGGAAGTCCGCCCGCCCGTCCGCGGTGCAGACCAGGGCGGGCGGGTGGCCCGCGCTGGCGTACTCCACCCGCCCGTCGGTGAGGGAGAGGCGCACGCACAGGACGGTGGCGTGCATGCGGTCGTGCCGTCCGGCGGTCATCCGGTTGAGGCGGCCGAGGGTGCGTCCGGGGTCGGGGTCCTCCAGCGCGTACGCCCTGAGCGCGTTGCGCATCCGGCCCATCGAGGCGGCGGCCCGCAGGCCCTTGCCGACGATGTCGCCGATGACCAGCACCAGCTCGGTGTCGGAGATCCGGATGACGTCGTACCAGTCGCCGCCCACCCCGGCCTCGTCGCTGCCGGGCACGTAGCGGCCGACGATCGCGGTGCCGCCGATCTCGGGGACCTCCGGCAGCAGGGCCAGTTGCAGCGTGGTCGCGATCCGGTGCTCCTGCTCGAACCGCTCCAGGTTCCGCAGCCGGGCCGAGGTGAGCTGGGCGAGCCGCCGCAGCACGGTGTCGTCCGTCATCCGGCCGGGGTCACCGCCGGAGACCGCGATCCGTACCGTCCCGGTCCTCGTGTCACGGTCGTCGTGGCCGGTCGTGTCGTCGGTGAGCGCCACCTTCACCCCGGAGGTGCCGGCCAGTCGCTCGCCGTACGTCTCGGCGAGCGCCAGCACCTCCGCCGTGCTGGACGCCCCGTTGAGCGCGAGGGCCGCCTCGGTCAGCTCCCGTAGCTGGCGGTTGTGCCGGGACCGGACGGCCGACAGGCTCAGCACGCCCCGCACGCGGGTGAGCAGCTCGCGGGCGGAGAAGGGTTTCGCCAGGTACTCGTCGGCGCCCGCGATCAGCCCGCTCAGCGACGCCTCCTGCCCGGCCTTGGCCGACAGGAGCATGATCGGAACGCTCCGGGTGACCTCGTCGGCGCGGAGCCTGCGGACCAGGTCCAGGCCGTCCATACCGGGCATCATCACATCCGCGACGATCATGTCCGGCACCTCCTCCCGGGCGGCGCGCAGCGCGGCGGCCCCGTCGGCGACCGCCGTCACCGACCAGTACGGGCTGAGCAGCCGGACCAGGTAGTGGCGCAGGTCCTCGTTGTCGTCGGCGACCAGGATGCGCTCCGGCCCCCGCGGGCCCGCCGGCGTCGCGATCCCGTCCGCGGAGAGCCGCCCCGAGGACTCGCCGGGCAGCGGCAGCCAGTGCGACAGGTAGCCGGTCCCGGGCTCGTACGGCTGCGCCGCCTCGCCCACCTGCGAGGGGGGCAGGTGCGCGGAGCCGTACGGCAGCCTGATCGTGAACGTGGTCCCCTCGCCGACGACGCTGCTGGCCTCGATGCGCCCGCCGTGCTGGCCGACCAGCTCGTGGACGAGCGCCAGGCCGATGCCGGCCCCCTCGTGGCTGCGCGCGCGGGAACCGGGCACCCGGCGGAAGCGCTCGAACAGGTGCGGGATCTCCCCGCCGGGGATGCCGATGCCGGTGTCGGAGACCGTGACCACGGCGTGGTCGCCGCCGGAGCGGACGCCGACGGTGACGCCCCCGGAGAAGGTGTGCTTCACCGCGTTGGAGAGCAGGTTGAAGACGATCCGCTCCCACATCCGCCGGTCCAGGAAGACCGGCTCGGGCAGCGGCTCGGACTCGACGGTGAGGGTGAGCCCGACGCTCTCGGCCGCGGAGCGGAACACGCTCACCAGCTCGGTGGTCTGCGCCACCAGGTCGGCCGGACGGTGGTAGGCGCGGGTCCGGCCCGCGTCGAAGCTGGTCACGTCGAGCACGTCGTCCAGGAGCGTGAGCAGCCGCACCGCGTTGCGGCGGGCGGTCCGCAGCACCGCGCCCTGCTCCGGGCCGATGGAGGGATCCTCGAGCAGTTCCTCCAGCGGACCGAGGATCAACGTCAGCGGGGTACGGAGCTCGTGACTGACGTTGGCGAAGAACGCGGTCTTGTCGGCGTCGAGCCTGGCGAGCCTGCGCGCGTGCCCGCGCTCCCGCTCGTGCGCCTCCGCCGCCGACAGCGCGCGCGACACGCTCGTCGCGAGCATCCCGAAGAACTCGTCGTACGGCTGCAACCGGGGGTTCACCCCGCACACCAGCAGTCCCCGGATCCCGGCGCCGGAGGTGAGCGGCAGGGCGACGGCGGGTCCCCGCGCGCCGAACCGCTCGCCGGGCACGGCGGTGACGGCCCGCGCGAACCACGCCGGCTCCTCGCCCGCGCCGATCCGCTCCGGCGCCGCCCCGTCCGGCACGACGATGCGCAGCTCGGCGGCGCCCCCGTAGGCGTCCTCACCCGTCCCGTCCTCGCCGGATCCGTCCCCGCGGGATTCGTCCCCGCGGGATCCGTCCCCACCGGGACCGTTCCCGTCCGAGGACGTGTGCGGCGCGTCGCGGCCGGTGCCGCCGACAGGAGGGACCGACGCGCCGCCGCCCGGTTCGTCGTCCGCGTCCCCGGTGAGACCGTCCGCGTCCCCGGTGAGATCGTCCGCGTCCCCGGCGAGATAGGCGAGGGCGAACGGCACGTCGTCGCGCGCCTCGGCGAGGGCCGACAGCGCCGCCCGTGCCACCTCGTCCCGGGTGGCCCTGCCGTTGGCCGCCTCGCCCACCCGGCTCAGCGTGCGCATCCTGCGCTCGCCGAGCACCCGCCCGGTCGTCTCGCTGACCAGGCACATCACCCCGCCGACCGTCTGGTCCTCCAGCCGGATCGGGCCGTAGGAGACGTCGAAGTAGGTCTCCTCCAGGAAGCCGTGACGTTCCAGCAGGAACAGGTGGTCCTGGGCCCAGAAGGGCTCGCCGGTCTTCCGCACCTCGTCGAGCAGTGGCTTGAGGACGTCCCAGGTCTCGGACCAGTTCTCCACGGCGGGCCGGCCGAGCGCCGCCGGATGCTTCGCGCCGATGGTGGGGATGTACGGATCGTTGTAGAGCGCGACGTAGTCCGGCCCCCAGAAGATGACGATCTGGGCGCGGGAGGAGAGCGCGATGTCGACCGCGGACCTCAGCGCCGCGGGCCAGCTCTCCCGCGGGCCCAGCGGCGTGGCGGCCCAGTCGTGACCGTGAATCCGCCGGCCCATCTCCCCGCCGGGAAGGCTCACCTGCCGCATCTCACTCCCCACCCATCAGGTAATGTGACGATACCTGCTGGACCAACGGCTTTCGCGGTGAGGACATGGGCATTCGTCTGGAGCGAAGGACCGACCCCGACGGTTCACTGGTGATCATCCCGATCGGTGATCTCGACCGGGATTTCACCGAACCGCTGGCCGCGGCGGTGAACGCGGATCTGCGGAAGTCTCCGCCCCGGCTGGTCGTGGAGCTGACGCGGGTGCCGTTCTGTGACTCCTCGGGGATCGTCGCCCTTTTCGACGCGCACGACGACGCCTCGCGCCTGGGGGTCGAGTTCGTCCTCACCGGGGTGGGCGGGCATCTGCGGGAGCTCTTCCGGATCTCCGCGCTCGACCAGGTGATCCGGATCGTCGAGGAATCCCATGGATGACGGGAGGGGGAACGAGATCGCCGACGTGTCCTTCCCGATCGCCGGGGATCTGGGTTCCCTCAGGGCGAGGGCCCGCGCGTTCCTGACCCGGGCGCGCTTCGACGACGTCACCGAGAAGAACTTCATCCTCGCCCTGAGCGAGGCGGCCAACAACGTGCTCGACCACTCGGGAGTCACCGGCACTCTCACGATGCGCTACCTCGAGGGACGGGTCGTCGCGGAGATCCACGACGAGGCCGGCCTGCTGGTCGATCCCGAGGCGGGCACGAAGCAGCCGCCGGTGGGGTCACGCCGGGGCTACGGGCTCTGGCTGATGCGCCGGCTGTGCGACTCGGTGGAGATCCTGCACGGTCCCGAGGGGTCGACCGTACGGCTCACGATGCTGCTTCCCTGAGGGCCACGAGGTCGTCGCGGCACCGGTTCTCCGCCTTTTCCGGGTTCTCCGGGTTCTCTGGTTCCCCGCGGGCCGGGATCAGCGCGCGACCGGGACGTTTCCGCCGGACAGCACGCGCAGGGACTCCTCGACGGTGGAGTCGATGGGGAACGCGTCGCGCAGGCGGGTCAGTTCGAGCAGGCGGCCGAGGAAACCGTGCACGCCCGCCAGGCGCAGCCATCCCTTCCGCTCGTAGGCGCGTCGCAGGCTCGTCAGCAGCACCCAGATGCCCGTGGAGTCGCAGAACTCCAGATCCGTGGTGTCGATGATCAGGCAGACATGCCCCCGCCTCATGAACTCCGCGAGCCGCTCCTCCAGTCCCGGTGCCGAGGACTTGTCCAGATCTCCGGTCAGGGTCACCACGGAGAAGCGCGGATGTGTGTCCACGGTGACGGAAAGCCGAGTCATATCGCCCCGCTGTCTACGGCAGGTTGGGGACAGCGCCCGGTCGGGAGCCGTGCAAGGACGGATGCCATTGGCACCACCGTACGCCCGTGGCTCGTGACAGTTCAACGGCTGACGTCATACCACCGGTGACCGAACGTCCCGGGGACTCCACCGACGGTGCGCGCCGGCGCCTCCGCCGTTCCCGCTCCGGCCCCACCCCGCGCCCCGCCCCCGGCCCCGTCGGCGCGGACCGGTTGACCTGCCGGGAAGCCGCCGTTTGCCCGGCCCGGTCGCGGGCACGGCGTGGGGGCGGGGCCACCGATCCGGCGGGGACGGGGCCTCGCGGACCGGACGCGTCGAAAGGAGCGGTCATGTTTCGTGATCTCGTCAGGGGGGCCGCGAGCGGTCTTCTCGCCACCACGGCGATGAGCGCGGTGATGCTCGCCGGGGATCGCGCGGGCCTGATGCCCGACCAGCCGCCCAAGCGGATCGTCCGCGCCTTCATGCCCGGACACCGGCACCGGCCCAAGCAGGGGGAGAAGGCGCTGGGCACGCTCACCCACTTCGCGTTCGGGACCGCGTGCGGGGCCGCGTTCGGGGTGCTCTGCCGGAAACGCCGCGCCCCGGTGACGCTCGGGGTGGGGTACGGGCTGGCGATCTGGGCGGTCAGCTACCAGGGCTGGGTGCCGATGATGGGGATTCTGCCGCCGATCTCCGACGACCGGCCGGGACGCCCGGCGGTGATGGGCGCCGCCCACGTCGTGTACGGCGCGACGCTCGCCCTGGCCGTGAACGGCATCCGCCGCTCCGCCGGCCCTGCCGGACCGGGGAGCGGCGATCCGCGCGGGTGAGCGCGGGGTTCGCGGGGACCGCGGATCCGGCCGTCCCCGCGAACGAGGTCCCGTCCCAGGAGGTGCCTAGGAGGCGGAGACCGAGGCCGGAGCCGGCTGCTCGGCCGAGAGCGTCTGCCGCATCGGCTTGCCGACGGTGCGCGCCGTGGTCATGTCAGGCATCTCCGGTACGTCCACCGGGTTGATCCGGCCGCCGTGCTCGTCGTGGTGGTCGGCGTCGGCGTCGTCGAACCACACGCCGCCGTCCGCGAGATAGCGGAAGCGGATGGGCTGCCGGGCGGGAACGACCACGCTCACCTGGTAGGCGCCGTTCTCCTTGAGTTCCATGGGGTGGGCGTAAGGGTCCCAGTCGTTGAAGTCGCCGACCAGCGAGACCCCGCCATGGCCCGGGTTCTCCGTTATCGTGAAAGTCAGCTTGACCTGGCCGTTCTTGGTCGGCTTACCGCGCTTGATCACTGAAATCCTCCTGACATCACTGTCTCTGTACGTAATGCGCCGTGATCTCGATTGCGGAAAGCGTGAGGATCACGCCAACTACCGGATCGCGCCGACAGAGACGTGACGCGATCAGGAGGCCGACGCCCGGTCACGGCCGAGCCGTCGATCCATATGGTTCGTTACCGCCCATAGCGGCCGGACAACCCGGGCACGCCGATTTTTGAGCGCCCTCACGTCCGACCTTGACCGGGCCATGATGCTCGGCGGGCCCGCGGTCGTGGATCGGGGCCCGTACCCGTGGAGCCGACGGGGTCCCAGCGGTGGGGCGAGGCTCTCACGCGCGGGTGGGCCGGAGCCCGTCCCCGCGGATCCGTGACGGCCGCGCGTCGGTCAGGATGGTGGGGTGCAGCAGATACGGCCGATCTCCCCGTCGTCACTGATAGAGGAACTCGCCGACCGGGTGGCCGCCCAGCCGCGCGGGTCCCGGGTGCGCGTCGCGCTCGACGGGGCCCCGGCGGCGCGGCCCGGGGACCTCGCCGACGCGCTCACCGACCCGCTCAGGATTCGCGGCCGGGAGGTGCTCCGCGTCTCCACCGCCGACTTCCTGCGCCCGGCCTCGCTGCGTCTCGAGTACGGCCGCACCGACCCCGACTCCTTCTACACCGACTGGTTCGACTACGGAGGGCTGGTCCGCGAGGTCCTGGGTCCGCTGGAGCCCGACCGGCCGGGGAAGGTGCTGCCCACGCTCTGGGACAGCGTCACCGACCGCGCCACCCGCGCGCCCTACGTCACCGTGCCGAGAGGCGGGGTGCTGCTGCTGGACGGCCCTCTGCTGCTGGGCCGGGGGCTGCCGTTCGAACTGTCCGTGCACCTGCGGCTCTCACCGGCCGCTCTCACCCGCCGCACCCCCGAGGACCAGCGGTGGACGCTGCCCGCCTACGCCCGCTACGAGGAGGAGGTCGCACCGGCGGAGATCGCCGACGTGGTCGTCCGGGTCGACGATCCACGGCATCCCGCCCTGGTGACCCCTGCCTGACCCGCCGTCCGACGGCCTCGGTCACCACATCGGCCCGACCCGACGTCCGGCCGCCTCGGCCGCCTCGGCCTGGACCGCCGTCCGACGGCACGGAACGCGACGGCGGGGCGCGTCCTCCGACACGCCCCGCCGCCCGATCACCCGGTGGTACCGCTAGACACCTGCCCGCGAGGGCATCCTGCCCTCCGAGTAGGAACTGCGGAGCTGCTCCGGCTCGGAGGGGTGCGCCTCATCGCGGACCTCCTCCATGCGCAGCGCGACGCCCATCGCGAAGAAGGTGGGCGCCCACTCGCCGATGAAGATCCCCCATCGGTCCGCGCGGTCGATCCCCGCCTTCTCCGACGAATGCGACGTCGCCCAGACCGCGATCGACACGCCGATCGAGGCGATACCGGCGACGTACATCGCGCCGGACTTCACGCCCATCTTGTGAAGCATTTTGATCATTTTGTCCCCCCGATGATGGTTCGTTCTTATCGTTACCCCGAGAAATGAGGGATAACCGAATGTCACGAACCGCAGGTGAGCGCTTCACGGAGATGGGACGCCGCAGCCGGGCTCACTCCTCGTTGAGGCGTTTGAGCAGGTCCTCGCGCCTGGCGTCGAGTGAGGCGATGAGGTTCTCCTGTTCGTCCGCCTGATTGATCATCATCGATCGCTCGGTGGGGTCGGTGGGGCCGACGTCCCCGACCTGACGGCGCATCTCGGCGACCTCGGTACGCATTCTCTCCAGGTCCTCTTCGACCTGTCGCAGTTCTTCCTGAAGGCTCATCCGCTCCCCATACCCCTGCTTTCGGTCTCGACTCACGCCGCCGCCCCCGGTGATGTCCTCCCCGGAGGACAGCGCGGGGAGGGCGGGCCGGTCGTCCACGGAAGGGGGGCGGGAGCGCCGAACGGTCCCCGGGACTCACGTGAACCCGGAAGCGCGGAAGAGCCCCCGTGCTCATGGGGACACGGGGACACGGGGACACGGGGACACGGGGACACGGAACGGCCCTCGCGGTTTCATGGACCCGGGAGCGGCCCTCGCGGTCCACGGACCCGGGAACGGGAACGGACCCGGGAACGGGAACGGGAACGGCCCCCGTGGTCACATGGACCCGGGGGCCGTTCGCGCCGGGGGCGGGGCGTGGCCGGTCACCGTGCTTCCGGCCCGCCCGCGCTCCCGCCGTGCGGGGTGTTCCCGTGACGTCAGTCGTCGTCCTGGTCGTTCTGCTCGTTCAGGTCGTCGTCCTGGCCGCCGGCCTGCTCGGCCTGGTCCTCGGCCTGCTCGGCCTGGTCCTCGGCCTGGTCGGCCGCCCGCTCGGCCGCGGTGCTGGTCTCCTGGCCCTGCTCCAGGACGGCGCCGCTGGTGGCGTCGATCTCGAACTCGTGCTCGACGTCCCCCTGGAGAAGTTCGACCTCCCAGGTGGTCGGGGTCTCCCCGCCGTCGAACTCGGCCTTGACGAGCTTGGCGCCGGGCACCTTGTCCTGGGCGATCTTGACGGCGGCATCCCGCTTGATCTTGGCCTCGGCCTCGCCGGGCTGCGGGGTGGTGGGGGCGGTCTCGGCGCCGGGGGTCGTGTTCACCGGGGCGGGGGAGGTCGCCGTAACGCTCGGAGCCGGGGTGGGCGTCGCGGTTCCGGCGAAGGCCACCGCGCCGCCTCCGGCGACGACGGCGAGGAGTCCGGCGCTGGCAATGGTGATTTTCGTCGTGTTTCGCATGTCCACCACTGTGCCGGGACTCCCGTTAGCGTCACGCTGCGGCAACCCTAAAGGCAGGTTAAGGTCGTCCGCCGTCGTGACGCCCGGCCGTGCGGCCCGGTGCGCGCGGCCAGTTCGGGGCCGGTACGGACGTGAGGTGAACCCGGCGTGCCGGTTCTGCGTACCTGCCGGTGAAGGCGACCCTGGGATCGGCGGCGCGAGCCGGACCGGGGCGGCGGTCTCCGGCCCGTGCCGGGTGCGGACCGCCGGCGTGCCCTCACGCCGCCGACGACGCGGACCCGCGCGCTGGAAGGATTGGGATGGACGACGTCACGGCCTCCGCCGGCACTCCTCGGCTCCGAGGTGAGGTCTCGTGCCCGTCGTGGTGCGAGCGCGAGCACTCCACCACCTACATCACCCACGCGGCCGACATCGCGGAGGTGTACGACCCCGACGGATCGACGGTCGTGGTCACGCTCTCCCAGCACGTCCAGCCGGGGTACGTGGGGGAACGGGTCGTGCGGGTCTACACCTGCCGCGGAGAGGAGACCGACATCTCCGACCTGTCGGCGGAGTCGGCCGAGGCCGTCGGCAGGTCGATCACGGCCTTCTCTCCCGAGGGGCCCATGCGCGCCTACGGGCGGGCCCTTCAGCGGGCCGCCGCACACCTGCTGGTTCCCGGCCTGAAGGTGAGCGGGCAGGGCGAGGGGGCGGCGGCGAGGAGACGCGGGCGCGGCCGGGCCGAATCGCCCTCGCAGGAGAAGCTCTTCCGGATCGCGTTCCTGTCCGGCTACCTCAACGTGACGAGGGGCCCGGGACCGCCGAACGGGGGAATGGTCGAGCGCCGTCTCAGCCGGGTGCTCTCGCCGCGGGAGACGAGCGAGCTCTGCGACATCGTGCGCGGCATGCTCTCCCGGCGTACCGCCACGGGCCGGGGCACCCTCCTGGACGAGAGCGGCGGGACCGGCGGGGCCGACCGGCCGGGAGGGGCCGGGGACAACGGCGAGCACGGCGAGTGCGGGAGGGCCGGGGGGAGCGGAAGGGCCGGCGATGCCTGGGACGCGTACGGTCTCGCGTCGGGGCAGTAGCCCGCAGGACTTGCCAAATGCCGCTTCGCCGAAGGGGAATGTGCCCCAGAACGATAATTCGACGAGATCTGCGCCAGCCTTTGCAAGTCCAGAAGTACATTCGGGCATGTATAGCTGGGCATTTACTCTATTAGTATGGAAAGGTATGACATTGTAGAAAAGTGAAGCAGGGAGCCGAGATGGCCGGGCGTACCGCCGAGGACAGTGGCACGCGGAGCGGGTTTCTCACCGCCTCGGGCGGTGGTGGCCCCACCATCCTGCGCATTCTACTCGGCTCCCAGTTGCGCAGGCTGCGCGTCGCCAGGAACATCACCCGTGAGCAGGCCGGCTACGCCATCCGCGCCTCCCACGCCAAGATCAGCCGTCTGGAGCTCGGGCGGGTCGGCTTCAAGGAACGCGACGTCGCCGACCTGCTGACGATGTACGGGGTGACCGACCCCGAGGAGAGGAACCCGCTGCTCGCGCTGGCCCGCCAGGCCAACGCCCCCGGCTGGTGGCACAAGTACGGCGACCTGCTCCCGAACTGGTTCGAGGTCTACGTGGGCCTCGAAGAGGCCGCCTCGATCGTGCGCACGTACGAGGTGCAGTTCATCCCCGGCCTGCTGCAGAGCCCGGAGTACGCGCGGGCCGTCATCATGCTCGTGCACGGCAGCGCCTCGACGGAGGAGGTCGACCGTCGCGTCTCGCTCCGGCTGGCCCGCCAGAAGCGCCTGACCAGGCCGGGCGCGCCGACACTGTGGGCCGTGATGGACGAGGCCGTGCTGCGGCGGCCCATCGGAGGGATCGAGGTGCTGCGCGCGCAGATCGACCACCTGCTCAGGGTCGTCGAGCTGCCCAACGTCAAGCTGCAGATCATGCCGTTCGAGCACGGCGGCCACGCCGCGGCCGGCGGCCCCTTCTCCATCCTGCGCTTCCCCGAGCAGGACCTGCCGGACGTGGTCTACATGGAGCAGCTCACCAGCGCCCTCTACCTGGACAAGGTCGAGGAGACCGACCACTACATGCGGGTCATGGACCGCCTGTGCGTGCAGGCGTACTCCCTCTCCGACAGCAAGCGGTTCCTGCGCGAGCTCCGCGACGAGCTCGCGGAGTCCACGGAGCCCGCGGAGTCCGCGGAGCCCGCGGAGCCCGCGGGCTGACGCGCCCCGCGACCGTGCCGCCCCGCGACCGGCGGCCCGGTGAACCCTGGCGGGAGGGTGAACCCGGCGGGGCCGGTGAGCGTATCTGAAGGATGTTGACACATTCGTGCCGGACCGGTGTCGCCAGGAACATCCGCGTGGTCGCCACCGTGGTCCTCGCCCTCTCGTTCTCCCTCGCCTGCAGTGCGGGACAGCCCGCTCCCGCTCCCGTCGCGGCCGGCAACGCCGCCCCCGCGGGGCCGTCGCTCACCGTGGAGCAGCTCGCCGAGAAGGTGGGCTGCAAGCCCGAGATCCAGGTCGACGCGGTCGACATCCGGACGGGGGCCTGCAAGACCTCCGCGGGCAGGTTCTTCATCAGCACCTTCGTCACCCAGTCCGGTAAGGACCAGTGGATGGACCAGGCGCCGGAGTACAACCCGCATCTCGTCGGGGACCTGTGGACCGTGCTCGGCGCGCGGAAGGTCCTGGACGAGCTGCGGACGGAGCTCGGAGGCGACCTGCACCTGACCGACCACCGGGTGAGCTCGACCCCGACGCCACCCACGGGGTGAGCCGGTTCCAGGGGCCGTCCACCGGGTGACGGGCGGGAGACCGGTCCGCCCCCCCCGCCGGACCCGCTTCGCCCGGGTCGCTTCGCCCGGCACCCCTCCAGGGATCCCCCGACGGGACCCTCCGCCCTCCCGGGTTCTCGGGCGGGGCGGAATATCCCTTAATGAAATGGATACGGCATTGCCTGGTGATTCGGCGATCCGTAGCATCCGTCCCATGTCCATCACACGTGAGTTCGCCTATGCCACGCCCTCGCGTCCCTCCGACGCCGAGTGCGTGTGGTACCGCTCCAAGGGCGACCTCTACGACCTGATCCGCACGGGCAGCGACGGGGACTTCCGCTATCACGCCTTCCACGCCCGGGACGGCCGCTACCTGCAGGCCTTCGCCTCATGGGAGGACGGCCTGGAGTGGATCAGGGAGCGCGTCGAGGACGAGTGAGGGTGGGCGCCGGTCGTGCCGGGTGCCGGGCCGGTGGCGTGCGGAAGGGCGCCGGCCCGGACGGCCGCCGCACGGGGGAGGCGCGGAACGCCGATCCGGCATGACCGATTCGAGATACTCTGCCGGACGTGCGGCGACTGATCACTTCCCGAGGAGTACGGCTCACGTTCGCGGTCGGCGCGGCGGCGATGGTGATCGTCGTGATCGTCACGCGCCTCCGCCGGAGCCCGGCCCGCGCCGAGACGCCGCCCCCGCTTCCGGCTCGGGCCGGGAGCGACGCCGCCCCGCCCCGGCCCCCGGTCCCGATCCTCGGTTTTCCCACCGCCGGGGACCTCGGGCGCCACGGCGTCCGGCCCTCCCCCCTGCGCTCCGGTGCCGAGCGCTTCTTCGCCCGCCCGCCGCGAGAGCCGCTGGACGAGGCCACCCCGCGCCGTGTGCGCCGCTGGGGTGCCGCCGGGCTCGCGCTCCTCCTCCTGCTGGGCGGCGCGCAGGCCCTCGAGGTCACGGTCTTCTCCCAAGGGACGCCGATCGAGACGTCCCGCCGGCACGGGGACGGATCATGTCCCCAGGGCCTGCAGGATGAACCCTTCGTCGTCAACGGCTGTGTGTACGGCGAGTCGGAGTTCAACGCGTCGGTCGACTCCCTTCCGGCGCCGGATCCCGGGACGCCGGACGCGTCCCCGGAGACGCCCGAGCTGACCTGGCCGGATCCGCCCCGGCCGGACCCCCGGCCGCCCGTCGACGCGGACTGCCGGCCCGCCCCCGCCACCCCTCGCGTGCGGCCGATCCATCCGGGGGTGACGCGGGCGGTGAACCGGCAGTGGCGGCGGATCGAGACGTGGCTGAAGGCCAACGCCCCCGCCACCCACCGCACGCTCGGCAAGCCCGGGAGGGCCGGTACGATCGCGGTGGCGGAGGCGCAGACGGGTCTGCGGTTCCCCGACTCACTGCGGGCCTCGCTGCTGAGACACGACGGGTCCGTCTCCTCGCGGGACACCTGGGCGTTCGGCTTCCAGGGGGATGTGAACCTGAGCGTCCGGGAGATCCGGGACAGGTGGCGAACGCTGTGCCGGACCGACTCCCACGACGACATCGAGGCCGGCCGTCCCGATCCGCGGTCGGAGCGGTGGGACGGGCGGATGATCCCCATCGGCGCCAGTGGGTCGGGCGACCATCTCGTGATCGACTCGGTGAGGCGCGACCTGGGGCAGACCGACCACGAGGGGGGCATGGGCTTCACCGTCGGGGGCATGAGGATCCGCTCCTACCACGCCCTGCTGAAGGCCACCGCGGACGCCCTGGAGACCGGCGGTTCCATCGGCTACATGAGGCCCCGGGCGGTCGGCGGCGAGCTCGAGTGGGAGGTCGACGAGTCCGGCTCGTAGGCGTAGAGCCAGGCGGTGGACCTCTCGTGGAAGTGGCGGAAGAAGATCGGCATGATCAGGTCGTTGACGCGGCGGCCGATCGGTCCCGCCGTCTTGGCGTCGCGGTTGGCGCTCGCGGCCCCGGCCATCTTCCCCACGCGGGCGCGGCGGGCGCGGTCGTAGCCGGCCAGCGCGTCCGGGATGCCGGGAACGCCGGGCGCGACGGCGAGGTGGCGGGCGAGCACCACGGCGTCCTCGATCGCCATGGACGCGCCCTGGCCCGCGCCGACCGGGTGCGCCGCGTCCCCGAGGAGGACGACGCGCTCGTCGTGCCAGGTCGGCACCTCCGCCAGCGTGTGCATCGGGGTCGGGCGGTGCAGCCGGGTCGTGGCCCGCAGGAGCGTCGAGGGCACCTCCTCGAAGCGGTAGAGCTCTCCCAGGCGCCGGAGCCACCGGTCCTCGTCCACGTCGGAGAGGTCCGGCTCCTCGGGGTCGGCGACCTGGGCCGACCACCACACCGAGCCGTCGGGGGCCGGTAGGTAGACGAACGCCCCGTTGCGGGCGAAGACCATGTTGAACGTGCCCGCCTCCGTCGCGGGGCCGGGGGGGACGTTCCCGGCGATCCCCGAGACGCTGTAGAGCCCGGCGTAGGCGGGGGAGGGCGCTCCGGAGTCCAGCGCGGCGCGGGTCGCCGACCACAGGCCGTCGGCGCCCACGAGCAGGTCGGCGGTGTCCGTACGGCCGGTGCCGAACACGGCGCGCACCCCCTCCCCGGCGCGCGCGGCGTCGACGAGCCGCTCGCCGGTGACGACGGTCGCGCCCGCCCGCAGCGCGTGCTCGCGCAGCGTCGCGACGAGGTCGCCGCGCATCAGCGTGATCGACCGCATCCGGTCGCCGGACAGGCGGCCCCGGGGCACGTCGCCGAGGAGCCTGCCGGAGGCGGACCACAGGCGCTGCCGCGCGACGTCGAACCCGGCCCGCCGCACCGCCTCCAGGCAGCCCAGCGACTCCAGCGCGCGCAGGCCGTTGACCGCAAGGCTCACGAACGAGCCGACCTGCCCGCCGGGGTCGGCGTAGGCCTCGTACACGGTGACCTCGGCGCCGATCCGCCGGAGCGCGATGGCGCTCACGGTCCCGGCCACCCCGCCGCCCACCACGATGACGCGCATGAACCCTCCTCGGTGAATCAGCTTTCACCGAATCTATATTCGGCGAATTCGGGTTCAGTATGCTGGGCACCAAGTGGGACGTCAAGGAACGGGCGGCCCGCAGGCGAACAGGCGGACGAGGAGCGAACCGGTCGTGGTCACCCAGAAGGCGGGCGTACGGAAGATCAAGGCGGCCGAGACGGAGCAGGCGCTCAAACAGGCCGCCCGCCGCCTGTTCGCCGACAACGGCTACCTGAACACCAAGATCACCGACATCACCCGGGAGGCGGGACGCGCCACCGGCTCCTTCTACGACCACTTCTCCGGCAAGGAGGAACTGCTCCAGGCGCTGGTGCGGGACATGGACGACCAGGCCGACATCGAGATCGAGGCACGCGCCCACCCGCGCGAACACGACCTGACCGACCGCGACCAGCTCCGCGACCACCTCGGCGTCACCTGGACGGTGATGCGCGACCACCTGCCGGTCGTGCTCGCGCTCATGCAGTCGGCGATGGCCGAGGCGCCCGGCACCGGCCGCGCCTGGCGGAACCTGGTGACCGAGACCGGCGTCCTGCGCGACCACCTGGAGTACGCGCGGGAACAGGGCCGCGACCTGCCCGGCGACCCCGCGATCGTCGCCGCCGCCATGGGCGCGATGATCTCCATGTTCGGGTACGCGATGCTCACCGCCGGCGAGCACGGCCCGGGCCTCGCCGACGACGAGATCGTCGAGACCCTGACCTCCCTGCTGCTCCACGGCCTCGCCGGGCCCGCCGCCCCGCGGGAGCGGTAGGGGCGGGCCGCCCGAGAGTGACACGGGGTATTCGTGAAGAACCCTTTCACTGTCCGTGGTCATTGCGTAACGTTCTGCGTGTCGGCGCCCCCCGAGGGCCCCGGGGCGGCCGACTCGTCGATCCGCCGAGCGTGACCACCTCCCGCTCCGCCGCGTGTCCCGGTGCGTCGCCCCGGTCGTCCGCGAGCGGGCCGGGGCAGACCGGAAGGACAGCGCGTGCCCCCCTTCGAGCTCCCCGACTTCTACCTGCCGTACCCGGCCAGGCTCAACCCGCACGTGCAGACGGCGCGCGACCACACCCGCGCCTGGGCCCGCGACATGGGCATCCTCGACGACGACCTGGGGATCTGGGACGAGGCCAGGCTGGAGGCCATGGACTACGGCCTGCTCTGCGCCTACACCCATCCCGACGCCCCGTCCGCCGAGCTCGACCTCGTCACCGACTGGTACGTCTGGGTGTTCTTCTTCGACGACCACTTCCTGGAGACCTTCAAGCGCAGCGGTGACCTGGCCGGGGCCCGGGAGTACCTCGACCGGCTGGCCGCCTTCATGCCCGTGAACCCCACGGGCACGCCCGGTGAGCCGCGCAACCCCGTGGAGCGCGGCCTGGCCGACCTGTGGGCCCGCACCGTCCCGGCGAGGTCCGACGGCTGGCGCGCCCGGTTCGCCGAGAGCACGAGGAACCTGCTCGACGAGTCGCTGTGGGAGCTGGCCAACATCAACGAGGGCCGGGTCGCCAACCCGATCGAGTACGTCGAGATGCGGCGCAAGGTCGGCGGCGCGCCCTGGTCGGCCAATCTGGTCGAGCACGCCGCCGGCGCCGAGGTCCCGGACGCCGTCGCCGCGAGCCGGCCGATGCGCGTGCTGCGCGACACGTTCTCCGACGCGGTTCACCTGCGCAACGACCTCTTCTCCTACGAGCGGGAGGTCGGCGACGAGGGCGAGCTCAGCAACGGCGTGCTGGTCTTCGAGCGCTTCCTGGGCTACGACACCCAGAAGGCCGCCGACGCCGTCAACGACCTGATCACCTCCCGGCTGCACCAGTTCGAGAACACCGCGCTGACCGAGCTGCCCGTCCTGTTCGAGGAGCACGGCCTGGACCTGAGATCACGCCTGGACGTCCTGGCCTACGTCAAGGGGCTGCAGGACTGGCAGTCGGGCGGCCACGAGTGGCACCTGCGCTCCAGCCGCTACATGAACGGCGCCTCGCGGAACTCCCCGGTCGCCGCCCCGGCGCTGCTCGGCGGCCCGACCGGCCTGGGCGTGGCGGCGTCGCGCATCAGGCTGGCGCCGGGCGTCACCGGGCCGGGCGGGATCAGGAGTCACACGCACGTCCCGTTGCGGAAGGTCGGGCCGGTGCCGCTGCCGCAGATCTACATGCCGTACACCGCCCGGATGAACCCCCACATGGACCGCTCGCGCCGCAACGCCGTCGAGTGGGCCCGCGAGATGGGGATGTTCGAGCAGCTTCCCGGCTTTCCCGGGCTGGCCGTGTGGACCGAGCACAAGCTCGTCTCCTACGACTTCGCGATCTGCGCCGGGGCGATCGCCCCGGACGCGACCGGTCCCGAGCTGGACGTGTCGACGTTCTGGCTCACCTGGGGCACCTACGCCGACGACTACGTCCCGGTGGTCTTCGGCTCGCGCCGCGACCTGGCCGGGGCGAAGCTGTTCGACGCGCGGCTGGCGGCGTTCACGCCGCTCGACCTGTCCCCCGTCCCGCCGCCCGCCAACCCGGTCGAGCGCGGCCTGGCCGACCTGTGGGCCCGCACCGCCGCCCCCATGTCGCGGGACGCGCGCGTCACGTTCCGCCGGGCCGTGCGGGACATGACGGAGAGCTGGCTGTGGGAGCTGGCCAACCAGGCCCAGAACCGGGTCCCCGACCCGGTCGACTACATCGAGATGCGCCGCAGGACGTTCGGCTCCGACCTCACGATGAGCCTGTCGCGGCTGGCGCACGGCCGGGCGGTGCCGCCCGAGATCTACCGCACCCGGACGATGCGCGCCCTGGACGACTCGGCCGCCGACTACGCCTGCCTGGTCAACGACCTGTGCTCCTACCGCAAGGAGATCGAGTTCGAGGGCGAGCTGCACAACTGCGTGCTGGTCGTGCAGGACTTCCTCGGCTGCGACCAGTGGCGGGCCGTCCACATCGTCAACGACCTCATGACCTCCCGGATGCGGCAGTTCGAGCACATCGTGGCGACCGAGCTGCCGGTCCTGTACGACGAGCACGACCTCGACGCCGACGCCCGCGCGACGCTCGACGGTTACGTGCGGGAGTTGCAGGACTGGATGGCCGGCGTTCTGCTCTGGCACATGCGGACCCGCCGCTACGACGACTCCGAGCTGCACCACCCGCCCGCGCGGGTCAGGCCGGTCACCGGCCCCACCGGCCTGGGCACCGAGCTCGCCCGCCCGGGATCACGGTCCCGCGCCGGGGCGGTGCCGGTCCGGCTCCCCTGACGCCGGACGGGTTCGGGCCCCCGGCGGGACACGGCGGCGGCGCGGCGGCGGCGCGGCGGGACACGACGGCGGCGCGGCGGGCTCACCGGCAGGATGAGCCCGCCCGGCGCGAGCCCGTCCGGCGTCCGGCCCCCGGTCGCCGCGACCAGGAACGATGCGACGTTCGCCCGCGCGCGAGCGGCATCGTGCGAGGGCCCTTGCGAACGACCCCCGCGAACGAGGGGGAGAGGGGTGCGACAGCGCCCGGAGTGGCCCGCGGGGGAATGAAACGTACACGGGAGCCGGCTCCGCGTGGCACGTCCCGGCGGGGCGGGCGACGAGGTGGGCGGCCCTCGCGGAGTTCGGTCGGTCTGCCGGGGACGCGCGCATCCTTGACGGTAGTGATGTTCACGTTAACAATTGCCCGGAGCCGTTGACATAACCGTTACCTCGGCCACCGCCGCGACGTTCTGTTAACGCTAACACCGGCCGGGAGACCTCGGACGAGCCACCGCTCACCCCTCCCGTGCCGCTGACGGATCAACGGAGTCCTGCCCCTCTCTCCCTCCCCCAGGAGCACCTCTCATGTCCCGAAGAAAAGGAATCATCGGCGCGATCTGCGCCCTTCTCCTCGGTCTCGGCTGCCTGGTCGCGATCACGACGCCCGCCCAGGCGGTGGGTGAGACCACCTTCCGCAACCCGCTGCTGCCCAACGGCGCCGACCCGTGGCTGCAGTACCACGACGGCAACTACTACCTGGCGACCACCACGTGGAACTCCCAGCTCGTGATGCGCAAGTCACCGACCCTGGCCGGGCTGCGCACCGCCACCCCGCAGTACGTCTGGTCGGAGACCGCCGCCGACAGCTGCTGCAACTTCTGGGCCTTCGAGTTCCACCGGCTCAACGGCCCCAGCGGCACCCGCTGGTACATGATGTACACCTCCGGCGTGAGCGCCAACCTCGACCGCCAGCACCTCACGGTGCTGGAGAGCGCCGGTGACGACCCGATGGGCCCGTACACCCTCAAGGGCTCGCCGATGCCGTCCACCTGGAACATCGACGGCTCCTACCTCCAGCTCAACGGTCAGCTCTACCTGCTGTGGTCGGAGTGGCAGGGGGCCGACCAGAGCCTGTGGATCGCCCGGATGACCAACCCCTGGACGATCACCGGCTCCAGGGTCCTCATCTCCAGGCCCACCCACTCCTGGGAGACCGTGGGCGGACGCGTCAACGAGGCCCCGGAGGTGCTGCAGCGCAACGGGAAGACCTTCATCGTGTACTCGGCCAGCTCCTGCAACACGCCGGACTACAAGCTCGGCATGCTCACGCTGACCGGCAGCGACCCCCTCAGCGCCTCCTCCTGGACCAAGGCCCCCAACCCGGTCTTCCAGCGCGGCAACGGCGTTTACGGCCCCGCCCACCACGGCTTCTTCACCTCCCCGGACGGCACCGAGAACTGGATCGTCTACCACGGCAACGCCTCCACCGGCGAGGGCTGCGGCAACACCCGGTCCACCCGGGCGCAGAAGTTCACCTGGAACTCCGACGGCACCCCGAACTTCGGCGCGCCCGTCTCCACGAGCACCGACGTGCCGGTGCCCTCCGGCGAGCTCGGCCCGATCACCACGGCGGTGGAGGGGGCCGCGTACACGCTCGTCAACCGCAACAGCGGCCTGTGCCTGGCCACCACCGGCGGATCGGCCGCCGACGGCGCCAACGTCGCCCAGCACTCCTGCTCCGGTACGGCCGCCCAGTGGGTGGTGGACTCCACCGCCGACGGCTACCACCGCCTGGTCAACAAGCAGACCAACAAGGTCCTCGACCTGGCCGACTGCGGCACCGCCGACGGCGCCGACGTCCGGCAGTGGGCCTGGCTGGACAACACCTGCCAGCAGTGGCAGCCGATCACCACCTCCGACGGCTGGCTGCGGCTGCAGAGCCGCAGCAGCGGCAAGGTGCTCGACGCGACCGACTGCGGCACCGCCGACGGCACCGACGTCCGGCAGCGGACCTGGTCGAACACCACCTGCCAGCAGTGGCGGCTGCAGCCGGTCGGGAACGTCGCGATCATCAGCCTGCAGAGCGGCAAGGTGCTCGACGTCGCCGACTGCTCGACCGGCGACGGCGCGAACGTCCGCCAGTGGCCCTGGCTCAACACCGACTGCCAGAAGTGGACCTTCAGCCACACCGACAACGGCCACTACCGGATCCGTCCCGCCCACAGCACCGGGAGCTGCCTGATCGTGAACGCCGCCTCCACCGCCGACGGCGCCGACGTCGTGCAGGGGGCCTGCTCCGGCAACAACTCCCAGTGGCGGCTGGAGGTGCTCGCCGACGGGTCGGTCCGGTTCACGGCCCGGCACAGCGGCAAGGCCCTCGACCTCGCCTCCTGCGGGCTGGCGGCCGGTGCCGAGATCGCGCAGTGGGCCTGGCTGGACAACATCTGCCAGCGGTTCGCCATCAGGGCCACCTGAGCGGCCGGCCTCCGGGCGCCCGGTCCCCGCGGGCCGGGCGCCCCGCCCGTCGGCTCTCCTGCCCTGGGAGTCGTTCCTCCGGAAGCCGTCCCCGGCCGGGGGCCGTCGTCAGCGCGTCCGGCGTGACCGGAGGTCGTACCGGCGCCGTCTGAGCCGCGGCGCCGGTCGCTCCGTCCCCCGCCCCGCTCCCGTCCCCGCCGCTGTCTCCGTCTCCGATCGCGGCTGGAAGGCCGGTGCGGGCCCCGCCACCGGCTCCGGGTCCGTCCCGGAGGCGGGCTCCGGGGCCGGCCCGGGTTGCGTCCCGGAGCCCGATCCCGCCTCCGCCTCCGCCCCCGGCCCCGTTTCCGGCCCCGTTCCGGTTCCTGGGGCCGGTTCCCGGTCACCCGTACGCGCCGGGTCCTGCTCGGCCCCCTGTTCCGCCGCGCCCGGCTCGGCGACCTCGGGGATCACCGGGGCGGTGACGACCTCCGTGCGGGGCTCGTGGACCGGCTGTCCGGTGGACAGGTCGACGGCCCTGCCGTGGTGGCTGGTCGCGGCGTGCGAGGCGGCGAACAGGATGAGCACGTTGACCAGCTTCAGGAACAGCAGCATGCCCACCGCGCCCGCGACGACCTGGTACGCCGGGTTCGCCGAGCTCGCGTTGAAGTAGGCCTGCCCGAGGTTCTTGATCAGTTCCAGCCCGATCGTGATGATCAGGGCCGGGCCGATGACCCGGCGCGGTGAGAGGCGCAGCCGGGGGGTGAGCGTCAGCAGCGCCGTCGACAGCAGCAGGTTCACGCCGATGCCGAGCGTGAAGGCCACCGCCTGGAGCGTCCAGCGTGCCGGAGTCGCCTCGGTGCCGACCGTCGCCCCGATCAACCAGGTCAGCGCGGTCTGGGCGCCGAAGGAGAGGGTCAGCGAGAGCGACAGCAGCAACCCGAGCATGACCATCACGACCAGGTCGATCAGCCAGCGCAGGAAGAAGTTGCCCGGGTACTGCACCAGCCCCCAGACCGCCCGGATCGAGGAGCGCATGGAGTCGATCCAGAACAGACCGGTCAGCGGCAGGCCGAAGAAGGCGATCAACCCGGCCGTGTCCCGCGCGTCGCGCAGCGCCTGCACGTCCAGACGCGGCAGCGTCTCGCTCAGGTAGTTCTCCACCTGGGAGATCACGGCCGGCGTGTCCATCACATGACCGATGATCACGAAGCCCAGCAGGGCCAGCGCGAAGGTGGCGTAGAACGCGTGATAGGTCATGCCCGCGGACAGGCGGCCCGCGTCGGTGCGGTCGTAGTGGATCCCGGCACGGACGAGATGGTCGAGCCAGTCGTACCGGTGCCGCAGGTCGTTCCAACCCCTGGTGAACCGGTCGGTCCACCGGCTTGCCCTCGCGGTGGCCGTCATGAGGCCAGACCCTACCCACAGGAACGCGTTTCACCGCCGCTGACCACCGCGAAGGCGGCCTTACGGTCCCCGCGGGACGGGGTCAGGTGGCCTGCGGGGGCTCGTAGGGCATGGCGAACATCTCACAGAGATCGCGCAGGCACTCCTCGAAGACCGGTTCGAAATCGCTGTAGGCGAAGGCGAGCTGGTTCATGACCTCCATGCACAGCAGGCCGTACAGCTTCGTCCAGGCGGAGAGGAAGACGTACAGCGCCGCGGGTGGCAACGGTTCGCCGATCCTGGCCGCGTACTCGTCGAGCTGGTCGCGGAGCGAGGGGGCCAGGTCCTCGAAGCGCGGGACCGGGAACCCCTCGGCCTCCCACATCTTCACGATCTCTTCCAGGAAGATCCTCTCGAACTCGTTCCCGGCCTTGTAGCGGGAGGAGTCGAAGTCGGAGTCCTTGGGGGAGGGGGCCGGGCTGGCGAACATCCAGCCGAACTCGGCGCGATGGGCGATCGCCCAGCCGCGCAGGGTGCGGCACATGGCGAGCAGCCGCCGGTTGGAGGGCGCCTGGATCCAGGTGTCGCGCGCCTCCTCGATGGCGCAGGCGAGCTCGACGTAGAAACCTGTGGTCACGGCCGCGACCAGCTCGTCGTAGCTGGAGTAGTAGCGATACAGCGCGGGACCGCTCAGGCCCATCTCGCGGGCGACAGCGTTGATCGTCACGGCCGAGGTCCCCCGTGTGACCAGCAGGTGCCGTGCGACCGAATGTATCTCCTGCAGGGTGGCCTGCCGTAGTTTCTCCCTGCGGCTCGTGGCGCTCCGTGTCGTCATCGCCTCCTCCTCACCCGGATCTCGCTGTCATCATAGATGACAGAACTGTTACTAGCAATAACAAAGTTATTGGTAGTAACGTATACACATCACCCGCATGGCCGGATGCTCCGCTGGGCCTTCGGTCGTACCGGTTCCGCGATGGGTGCCGAGTGCACGCCGAATCACGCCAAGGAGTGTCGAGTGAACGTTGACCGAGCGGTTCCCGGGCGCCGCCCGTCCCGCAATCCGCTGGAGCGCGTCTTCGCCAAGCACATCGCCAAGGGGACGGTGACGCGGACGAGCCTGGTCACCCCCACGATGAAGAGCATCCGCATCCACTGCCCGGAGCTGAACGAGCGTCCCCACGAGCCGGGACAGCACGTCAGGGTCGAGATCAACGACCCGCTCTCCCTGTACGGGATCCTCCGCCCGATCGAGACGCTCCGGACCTACACGATCTGGGAGCACTCGCCCGCATCGGAGGAGTTCGAGCTCCGCGCCCACCTCTACGAGGGTGACGGCATCGGCCTGAAATGGGCGCGCGACGTGAAGGCCGGCGACCCGGTGAAGTTCTGGGGGCCGATGGGGGACTTCACGACGCAGCCCGCGCCCTACCACCTGTTCGTCGGTGAGGAGACCGCGACGGTGGCGTTCGGCCCGATGATCCGTGCCCTCGGGCCGGACGCGCAGGTGTTCGCGGTGCTGGAGAGCGAGACCGAGGAGGACGAGGTCCCGTTGCCCGGCGAGCCCAACGCGTCGCACCGCATTCACCGCGTCCACCGCAACGGCGCCTCGGCCGTGTCCTCCGAGAGGATGCTGGCCGGGATGGCGAAGCTGGAACTCCCCGGCAACGCCGGGACGGCGTACGTCGCCGGGGAGGCCCGGACGTGCAGACTCGTCCGTGACCACCTGGTCCGCGAGCACAACTGGCCCCGTCAGTCGATCAAGATCAAGCCGTTCTGGACGCCGGACAAGCGCGGCCTGCACCACTGAGCCGCCGCGAGGGACCACTCCGCGGCCCGTCTCCTCACGTCATCCCGGCGGATGATGATCCTTCTCGGTCCACCCGCCGCGTCATCTCCGGTTCGTCCCCGAGGACGAAGGACGGGCCGGATGTCACAGGCAGGCTCGAGGGAGCACGTCGGACCACCTGTGAGGAGACGACCGATGACGGCTTCCACGCGAGCCACCACGACCCGCCGTACGGGACGGGCGATCGCCGGGCTGGGGATCGCCGCGGCCCTGGTGGCGCAGGGCGCCACCCCGGCGGCGGCCGGCCCCGCGCCGTACGGGACGGGGCCGGCCACGCCGGGATCGTCCCCGCCGCGACCATTCGCGCCCGCCCTCGCCGGCACGCCGCGAACGTCCGGCACGTCCGGCGCGCCCAGTGCGTCCGCCTCGCCCGGCGCGTCCGCGAAGGGCCTCACGCTGTCGCTGCCGGCGCCCACCGGCCGGCACCCGATCGGCACGGTCTCGCTGCACCTGGTGGACCGGTCGCGCCCGGACTCCCTGGTGCCGTCCCAGCCCTACCGCGAGCTCATGGTGAGCCTCTGGTATCCCGCCCGCCGGTCGGGGAAGCACCCCCTGGCGCCGCAGATGCCGCCGCTGGCCGCGGCCGACTTCGACCGGGACACGGCCGCCGACCTTGGCATCAAGCCCGGCGAGGTGAACTGGGCGGCGACCAGGACGCACGCCCGCGCCGGCGCCCCGGTGGACCGGAGGGCCGGCGGCCTGCCGGTCGTGCTGTTCTCGCCGGGGTACGAGGCCCCGCGCACGCTCAGCACCGTCCTGGTCGAGGAACTGGCCTCCCGTGGCTACCTCGTCGTCACGGTCGACCACACCCACCAGCTCGACCAGGTGGAGTTCCCCGGCGGCCGGGTCGAGAGGTCCAGGCTCCCGCCGGTGCGGACCGAGCAGGAGCAGGCCGGGCTCTTCGGCGTGCTGATGCCGACCCGGGTGGCGGACATGCGCTTCGTCCTGGACCGGCTCGCCCGCCTGGACCGCGGGCAGAACCCCGACGCGGCGCGCGTGAGGCTGCCGGCCGGGCTGCGCGGCGCCCCGGACCTGTCCCGCGTCGGCGTCTTCGGCCACTCCATGGGCGGGGCCACGGCCGCCCGGCTCGTCCACGAGGACCGGCGCGTCGACGCGGGAGCCAACCTCGACGGCGTCCTGCTGGGCCCGGTCGCCGGGAGCGGGGTGAGCAAGCCGTTCCTGCAGGTGGCGGGGGAGACCACCACCCGGCGGACCGAGCCCACCTGGAAGTCCTTCTGGGAGCGTTCCACCGGCTGGAAGCGCGAGATCCGGTTCGCCGGGGCGCGGCACTTCTCGTTCTTCGACCTCCAGGCGATGTTCCCGCAGCTCGCCGGGAAGCTGAAGGACGTGCCCGTCGCCGAGACCATCGGGACGATCGACCCGGCGCGCTCGGTCGCGGCCCAGCGCGCCCACCTCACCGCCTTCTTCGACCTGCACCTCCGGGGACGGCAGACCCGCCTCTTCGACGGCCCGTCGAGGACCTACCCCGAGGTGAGGCCGATCCCGTAGTCCGGTGCCGGCCCCGCCGGGTGCAACCTGGGGTGTACCGGGATCTCCGCCCTGAGAGGGAACCCGACAAAACGGATGATACATATCGTTGGGTTCGTGCTCAGCAGACCGCGCGCCCGGGTGGCGCTCCCCGGTCCCATCAGGGACGTCCTCGTCATCGCGCCGACGACGCTGCTCTGCCTGATCCAGGTGATCCAGCAGGACGGGCAGGGGGTGCGCACGGGCGGCCTGTGGGGCGGTCTGGTGCTGGTCGCCGCCCTGATGGCCCCGCTGCCGTGGCGGCGGCGGTACCCGCTCACGGTCTTCGCGCTCACGGCGTCGGTGAGCTTCGTCCAGTGGGCGGCGGGCCTCGACATGATCGCCGCGAACATCGCGGTGCTGGTCGCCATGTACGGTGTGGCCTCCCGCCGCCGGCTGCGCTGGGCGATCGCCGCCGGGGCGGTCGCCGAGTTCGGCATCCTGCTGGTGGTGCTCCGGCCGGACGGCGCGGTGCCGGTCCTGATCAGGGAGTACGCCGCGTTCTCCGTGTTCGTCGTCGCGATCTGGATCGCCGGGATCGGTGCCAACACCCGTCGCAGGTACGTGGAGAGCCTGGTGGAACGGGCGGAGCAGGCCGAGCGGGAGCGCGACCAGCAGGCCATCATCACGGCCGCGGCCGAGCGGGTGCGCATCGCCCGCGAGCTCCACGACGTGGTCGCGCACGACATGAGCGTGATCGTCATCCACGCGGACGGCGCCGGATACGCCCTCGACAGCGATCCCGAACTGGCCCGCGAGGCGCTGCGGACCATCTCGGCGACGGGCCGCCGGGGGCTCGCCGAGATGCGCCGCCTGGTGGGCGTGCTGCGCGACGACACGGGCACCGCGGAACCGCACGCCCCCCAGCCGGGCCTGGCGCGGCTGGACGAGCTCGTCGAGCGGTCCCGGACCTCCGGCCTGCCGACCGGGCTCGCCGTGCGCGGGACTCCCCGGGAGCTGCCCGAGGGGGAACAGCTGGTGATCTACCGGATCGTCCAGGAGGCGCTGACGAACAGCCTCAAGCACGGGGGGCCGGGCACGCGGGCCACCGTCGAGGTCGCGTTCGGCCGGGAAGAGGTGGAGCTGGAGATCGCCGACGACGGCCGGGGGGCGGCCGTGCCCGGGATCGCGGGTGGTCACGGCCTGGTCGGCATGCGCGAGAGGGCGGCGGTGTACGGCGGAACGGTCAGCGCGGCCCCCCGGCCCGGCGGCGGCTTCCGGGTGCTCGCCCGCATCCCCGTGCGCCGGGACGAGCCGGAGCCCACGCGATGAGCGCGGGCGTCGCGGGAGCGGACGACAGGGGGCGGACGTCTCCGGAGCGAGGTGGGAGATCATGATCCGAGTCGTGCTGGTCGACGACCAGGAGCTCGTACGGGCCGGATTCCGGCTGGTCCTGCGCTCGCAGCCGGACATCGAGCTGGTCGGCGAGGCGGCGGACGGCGCGGCGGCGATCGAGGTGCTGCGCGCGACCGAGGCCGACGTGGTGCTCATGGACGCGCGGATGCCGCGGATGGGGGGCGTCGAGGCGACCGGTCTCATCCGCGCCGGCGCCACGGCCGCGACGCCGAAGGTGCTCATCCTCACCACGTTCGACCTGGACGAGTACGCCTTCGCCGCGATCAGGGCGGGAGCGTCGGGCTTCCTGCTCAAGGACGTGCCCCCGGGCGATCTGTTCAGCGCGATCAGGTCGGTGCACTCGGGGGACGCGGTGGTCGCGCCGAGCACGACCCGCCGCCTGCTGGAGCGCTTCGCCGTCCACCTGCCGGACGACACGCCGAGGAGGGAGGCCCACGGGCTCACCGCGCGCGAGCGGGAGGTGCTCCTGCACGTGGCGCGCGGCCTGTCGAACACCGAGATCGCCGAACGGCTGCGGCTGGCCGAGGCGACGGTGAAGACGCACCTCAACCGGATCCTCGCCAAACTGGACCTGCGCGGTCGCGCCCAGGCCGTGGTCTACGCCTACGAGAGCGGCCTCGTCACCCCGGACCGGCCCGTCGACTGAAGCCCCGGTGACGCGCCCAGGACCCGCGATTGCCTAATTCACTATTTGTTGGTAGGAAATAGGTATGTTCGTGACCGTGCGCCTGGTCCGGCGCCTGCACCTCGACCTGTGCCGGGTGACCGGCTCCACCTGTCGCTTCTGACCGCGTCCTTCCGGCCGCGGCGCCCGCCTTCCTTTCCGCGTCATGCCGTGCCCCGCCTCCGGCGGCTCGGACCGATGACCTCCCGGAGTGACAGCCGTGACCTCTTCCGCCCCCACCTCCCTCTCCCCGGACCCCGCGGGCTCCCCGGCACCCCTCTCGCCGGATCCCGGCGCCGGTTCCGTACGTCCCGAGGGGCCGCGGCCCCGGGAAAGGGCGCGCCCCGCCTCGCGACCGGCCCGCCTCGCCCGGACGAGCCGGCGGTTCGGCGTGCGGGCGCTGTCGCTGCTCGTCCTGCTGGGGCTCTGGCAGCTCGCCGCGGCCGCGGCGGACAACCCGTCCTTCGTGCCCGCGCCGGGCGCCGTGTGGGACCAGCTCGTCCTGCTGTCCAGCACCCACGACGGGGTACGCGGCTACAGCGGCCACCTTCTCGCCGAGCATCTGGGGATCAGCCTGCGCCGCATCCTCGTCGGCTCGGCGCTCGGGGTGGCGGGCGGGCTCGTGGTGGGCGTCGTGCTCGGGGTCGTGCCGTGGATCCGCTTCGTGGCCGAACCCGTGGTGACCTTCGTGCGCGCCCTTCCCCCGCTCGCGTACTTCAGCCTGCTGATCATCTGGTTCGGCATCGACGAGACCCCCAAGCTGTGGCTGCTCGCCATCGCGGCACTGCCCCCGGTCGCGGTGGCCACGGCCGCGGCGGTGCACGGCGCCCCGGCCGGACTGGTGGAGGCGGCCCGCGCGCTGGGCGCGTCCCGATGGAGCACGATCAAGGACGTGGTGCTGCCCAGCGCCCTGCCGGAGATCTTCACCGGCGTCCGGCTGGCCGTCGGCATCGCCTACTCCTCGGTGGTCGCCGCCGAGACCGTGAACGGCGTGCCGGGCATCGGCGGCATGGTCCGCGACGCCCAGCGCTACCTGCAGACCGACGTCGTGGTACTCGGTCTGTTCGCCATCGGGATCTCCGGGCTGCTCCTCGACGGCCTGCTGCGCGTCGCCGAGAACCGGCTCATCCCGTGGAGGGGCCGCGTCTGAGCCGTCCCGCCCCGCCGCTCCCTTCTCCTCCCGCTCCCGACGGTCTCCGTACCACCGTCCAGCCCAGAAAGAAGCCGATCATGTCACGGCCGCGTCCGTCCCACCTGCTCTCGATCGTCCTGACCGTCACCACGGCCCTCGCCCTGACCGGATGCGGCGACGGCGCGGCCTCCGCCGGAAGCGGCGGCGGTGGTGACAGGGCGGCCAAGACCATCCGCATCGCCTACCAGGCGTTCCCCAGCGGGGACCTCATCGTGAAGAACAAGGGCTGGCTGGAGAAGGCGCTGCCCGGCTACGCCATCACCTGGACGAAGTTCGACTCCGGGGCCGGCATCAACACCGCCTTCGTCGCCGGGAGCGTCGACATCGCGGCCATCGGGTCGAGCCCGGTCGCGCGCGGGCTGTCGGCGCCGCTGAACATCCCCTACCGGGTGGCGTTCGTACTGGACGTGGCCGGTGACAACGAGGCGCTGGTCGTCAGGAACGACGCCGGCGTCCCGGACGTCGCCGGCCTGCGGGGCAAGAAGGTGGCCACCTCCTTCGCCTCCACCGCCCACTACAGCCTGCTCGCCGCCCTGGACCGGGCGGGAGTGGCCGAGTCCGAGGTGACGATCGTGGACCTGGAGCCTCAGGACATCCTGGCGTCGTGGACGCGGGGCGACATCGACGCGGCCTACACCTGGCTGCCCACCCTGGAGGAGCTCAAGAAGACCGGCAAGGTGCTGATCGCCAGCCGGGAGCTGGCGACCGCGGGCAGGCCCACCCTGGACCTCGGCGTGGTGTCCACCGCGTTCGTCGGCGCGCACCCCGACGCGGTCGACGCCTGGCGCAAGGCCGAGGCCCGGGCGCTCGACCTGATCGCCGAGGACCCCGACGCAGCGGCACAGGCGGTGGGCGCGGAGCTGAACCTGAGCAAGGAGGACGCCAGGTCCCAGCTCAGCCAGGGGGTCTTCCTGAAGCCGTCCGACCTGGCCTCGCCCGAGTGGCTCGGCACGCCGGGCAAGGTCGGCGGCCTGGCGAAGAACCTGGTCAGCGCGGCCCAGTTCCTCAAGGACCAGCGGAAGATCGACTCCGTGCCCGACCTGGCGACGGTCGAGCGCGCCATCTACAACAAGGGGCTTCCCGGTGTCCTCGGCTCCTGACCTCGCGACCGCCGGCCACCTCCCCGGGACCGGGGAGGACGCCGGCGGGGCCGCCGTGCGGGTGAGCGACGTCGAACACGTCTACGGCACCGCGGGCGGCGCCGTGACCGCCCTGGGGCCGATCTCGCTGACCGTCCCCCGCGGGACGTTCCTCGTGATCGTCGGCGCCTCCGGCTGCGGCAAGAGCACCCTGCTGCGGCTCGTCGCCGGCTTCGAACGGCCCACCTCGGGGACCGTGCGCAGCGGCGGCGCCGAACCGGTCCCCGGCAGGGGCGCCGGGGTCGTGTTCCAGCAGCCCCGGCTCTTCCCCTGGAAGAGCGTGGGCGGCAACGTCGAGCTCGCCCTGCGGTACGCGGGCGTGCCCCGCGCGGAGCGCGCCCGCCGGGTGCCGGAACTACTGGAGCGGGTCGGCCTGCACGACGTGGCGGACCGCCGGATCTGGCAGATCTCCGGCGGCCAGCAGCAGCGCGTCGCCATCGCCAGGGCGCTGGCGGGCGACGATCCGCTGCTGCTGCTCGACGAGCCGTTCGCCGCCCTGGACGCGCTCACCCGCGAACGGCTCCAGGAGGACCTGCGCCGGGTGAGCGAGGAGACCGGCCGTACCTGCGTGTTCGTCACCCACGGCGTCGAGGAGGCGGTGTTCCTGGGCAGCCGCGTCGTGGTGCTCACCCGCCGTCCGGGCCGGATCGCGCTCGACCTCGACATCACCCTGCCGCGCGCCGGGCTCGGCCCCGACGAACTGCGTGCCCTTCCCGAGTACGCCGCGTTCCGCGCCACGGTCGGCCAGGCCGTACGCGCCGCCGCCGCGTGAGAACGCCCACCCGCGAGGAGAGAACCCGATGACCACCCGGACCGTCGCCGCGCCGCCCGCCGGCACCCCCGCCACCCCTTCCACCGCCGCCGCACTGACCCTGGACCCGCTCGGGCCGCACTTCGGAGCCCGGGTCGAGGGGCTGGACCTGGCCACGGCCACCGACGGGGAACTGCTCGCGGTCCGCGCCGCCCTGGTCGACCGCAAGGTGCTGTTCTTCGCCGGCCAGGACCTCGACGAGGACGCCCAGGTGGCGCTCGGCCGCCGCATCGGCGAGCTGACCGTCTCCCACCCCGTCATCGAGGGCGTGGACGAGGCCCACCCCGAGATCTACGCCCTCGACAGCGCCGACAACGGCTTCGCCGACGTCTGGCACACCGACGTCACGTTCATGCCCCGCCCGCCGCTCGGGTCGATCCTGCGGGCCGTCGTCCTGCCGCCCGCCGGGGGCGACACGAGCTGGGCGGACTCCCAGCTCGCCTACGACTCCCTCTCCGCCCCGGTGCGGGACCTGGCGGACCGGCTCACCGCGGTGCACGACGGCACCCGGGAGTTCGGCTACCACCTCGCGCAGCGGCGCGGCGGCAGGGGCAACGTCTGGGAGGACGAGGCCGTCACCCGGCTGGAGCCGGTGGAACACCCCGTGGTCCGCGTCCACCCCGAGACCGGCCGCAGGGGGATCTTCGTCAATCCCGGGTTCACCTCGCACATCGTGGGGGTGTCCGAGGCCGAGAGCCGGGCGATCCTGGACCTGCTCCACGCCCACCTGACCAAGCCCGAGCACATCGTCCGCCACCGCTGGAGCGTCGGCGACGTCGCCATGTGGGACAACCGCTCCACCTCCCACTACGCCAACCGCGACTACGGCACGGCCCGCCGCGTGATGCACCGCGTCACCCTGCGCGGCGACCGGCCCTTCGGCCCCGCCGGCCCGCCGGGGGCCGCGGAGGGCGCGTGACCGGCGTCCGCCGCGCTGTCCGACCGGCCGTCCCCGTCTGACGCCGTCCCCGCCTGACGGTCTCCCCGTCCGACGGCGTCCCGGCGCCGGTCCGTCCGCCTTCTCTCCCGGCCCGCGCGGTGGTGCCGGCCGGCCGCGCGCGTAGTAGCGTCCGGGACATGGAACGGGTGGACGGACCCGGATACCGGCTGCGGTTCGGCCCGGACGCGGCCGGGATGGAGCGGCTGGAGGCCTCCCTGGTCGGCGCGGCGTTCGAGCCGCACCGCCACGACACGTACGCGATCGGCATCACGCTCAGGGGCGTGCAGACCTTCCGCTACCGCGGCGAGCGGCGTCACTGCCTGCCCGGGGAGTGGCACGTGCTGCATCCCGACGAGGTCCACGACGGCGCGGCCGGCACCGACGAGGGGTTCGGCTACCGGATCGTCTACCTCGACCCGTCCCTCGTACGGGAGGCGCTGGGAGGCGGGCCGCTGCCGTTCGTCGCCGACCCCGTGGTCAGGCCCGGCGGGATGCCCGCGTCGCTGGCCGCGTGCCTGGCCGACATCGACCGGCCGCTGGAGGAGGCCGAACGCCTGGAGTTCGCGCTGTTGTTCGCGGACGCGCTGGAGCGGCACTCCGGGACCGCCGGGGCCGGGCCCGCGAGGCGGGCGCCCCTCGCGCTGGAGGCGCTCTCCCGGGTACGGGAGCTGATCGTGGCCGATCCGGCGGTCAGGCACTCGCTCGCCGAGTTCGAGGCCGCCTCGGGGCTGGACCGGTGGACGATCGCGCGCCAGTTCCGCGCCGCGTACGGCACCAGCCCGACCCGTTTCCGCACCATGCGGCAGCTCGACCGGGCGCGGCGGCTGCTGGCGGGCGGGACGCCGCCGGGCGACGCCGCGCAGGCCGCGGGGTTCGCCGACCAGAGCCACCTGACCAGGATGTTCAAAGGCGCCTACGGCCTGACACCCGGCCGCTGGACGGCCGCCCTCGTGGCCGGGCGGTGAGGGTCGTTCCCGCGGCCGGGCGGTGACGGTCGCTCCCGCGGCCGGGCGGTGCGGCGCACGATCGAGGTCAGGGGCGTTCCCGCGCGCGGCGCGTCCTGTCCTCGATGGCGCGGACGACGGCCGCCATGTCGTCGCCGGCGTGGCCCAGCGCGAGCGTCTCCCCGAACAGGGCGTGGCAGACGTCCAGCAGCGGCGAGGCCACCCCGGCCTTCCGCGCCGCCTCGGCGATGAACCGGTTGTTCTTCAGCACGTCGGCGATCGCCGCCTGGGGGGCGAAGTCCTGCCCGATCAGCTTGCGGAGCTTGATACGGGAGATGTCGCTGGCCATCTGGCCGGAGTCCAGCACCTCCCGGAGCCGTTCGAGGTCGAGACCGTGCCGGTCGGCGAAGTGGAAGGACTCGGCGAGCCCGGTCACCGTCGTGATCAGGAACACGTTCACCGCGAGCTTCATCAGCAGCCCGTTGGGCACCGGGCCGCAGTCCACCGTCTGGTGGCACATCGGCCCCAGCAGGGGGCGGACCTCCTCGACGGCCGCGGGCTCGCCCGCCGGCATCGCCACGAGCCGGCCGGCCTCCGCGGCCGCGCGCGAGCCCGAGACGGGCGCCTCGACGTAGCGGCCCCCGGCGGCCAGGAGGCCGGCCTCCAGGCCCGCGGAGAAGACGGGCGTGGTGGTGCCCATGTGGACGATCGTGCGCCCGGCCACGGTCGCGGCGAACCCGGGGGCGCCGCGCCCGAGGACGGAGTCGATCGCGGCCTCGTCGGCCAGCATCAGGAAGATCAGGCGCGCCCGCTCGAACACCTCGGCCGCGCTCGCCGCCACCGTCGCCCCCGCCTCACGCAGGGGCTCGGCTCGTTCGACGGTGCGGTTCCACACGACGAGCGGCGTCCCCGCGCGTGCCAGGTTGAGCGCCATGGGTCGTCCCATGAGGCCGAGACCGACGAAGCCGATGTCCATGTTCCCCTCCCGGTCGGGGCACCGTTCTACCCCGGGCGGCCCGTGGCGGTCTTGAACGGTTGTGCGGCCGGCGTGGCCGTGGGGTCGGGGGACGGGGCCGGGGGACGGGGGCGGGGCGCGGAGGCGGGAAATCGGCTGGCCGCCGGTGGCCGTCGTCTGCGAGGGTGGCGCGCATGAGCGAGGTGGCGGACGTGCGGGACGTGGCGACTCTGATCGCGGCGGTGGAACGTGGCGAGCGCGTCAGGTACCTGATGTTCTGGGGCCACCGGCCGCCGCGCTCCGGCGGCGTCGGAGCCGGGTGCCTGTCGCAGTGGTGGCCGGCGGACTTCACCGTGGACGGGGTGCTCTACCGCACCGCCGAGCACTTCATGATGGCGGGCAAGGCGCGGCTGTTCGGCGACGAGGGGACCGCCGCGGAGATCGTGGCGGCGGAGCATCCGAAGCGGGCCAAGGACCTGGGGCGGAGGGTACGCGGCTTCGACGAGCGGGTCTGGGAGGAGGCCCGTTTCGACCTGGTGGTCCGGGCCAACCTCGCCAAGTTCGGCGGCCACCCGGACCTGCGGGAGTTCCTGCTGGGGACGGGGGACCGGGTGCTGGTCGAGGCGAGCCCCGTGGACCGGATCTGGGGGATCGGGCTGGCGGCCGACGACGAGCGGGCCGGGCGGCCCGAGCTGTGGCGGGGGCCGAACCTGCTGGGGTTCGCGCTGATGGAGGTACGGCGGACGCTGAGGCGGGGGTGACGGGCGGTCCCCCTGCCGTGAGGGTCGCTCTCCACGCCGTGACGGCCGGTCCTCGCGCCGCCTGACGTTCACCGAGGTCACGCGCGTCCGCCGGTCGCCGGATGCCGGTCGCCGGGCGCGGGACGGGTCACTCGTGCCCGCCGAGGACGCCGTTCGCCAGCCGCGCCAGGGCCGCCGTGATCCGCTCGGGGCTCAGCCCGCGTTCGGCGCGCTGGAAGCCGTACACCTCGGGGGCGAGCGGGGCGAGCAGGGAGTCCGTCAGCGCGTCGGGGTCCGGCAGGCCGGCGGCGACGAGCAGGGACCGCACGTGCGCCCGCCAGAAGCCGTACGCGCCGGTCGCGAACCGGGAGCGGCCGGTCTCGGCGCCGAGGACAAGGTGGGCGTGGTCCTCGAGGAGGCGCACCATGGCGGCGTAGAAGGCCGACAGCCGGGCCGCGGGCGGCGCGCCGGGACCCAGGGGAGGAGCGCCGCGGAGCAGCTTCTCCTGCAGGGCCCGCTCGTGCTCGTCGAGCAGGGCCAGGGCGATCGCCGCGCGGTCCGGGTAGCGCCGGTAGAGGGTGCCGCGGCCCACCCCGGCGGCGCGCGCGATGTCCTCCATGGTGACGTTCGGCGCCCCTTCGGCCGCGAACAGGCGCTCGGCCGCCTCCAGGACGCGGGCGCGGTTGCGAGCGGCGTCGGCTCTCTCCATGCCCCGGAGCATATCTGGACGCTGTGTCCGTTTATCGCGTATGGTCCTTCAAGTGGACACGGTGTCCGCTTAGTCGGAGGACAACCATGACTCATCTGCTGCACCTGGACGCCAGCGCCCGCCGGAACTCGATCTCCCGGGACCTCTCGCGGAGGTTCGCCGAGGCCTGGCGCGCGGCGCACCCGGGCGGGTGCCACACCTACCGGGACCTGGCGGCCGACCCCGTACCGCACATCGGTGAGGCGTGGACCGAGCTGTGCGACCACGTGCTGGCGCACGGCATCACCGACATCGGCCGCTACCGGGAGGCCGTGCGGACCCCCGCGCAGCGGGAGGCGTGGGCGGCGACCCGGCTCTGTCCCACCTGCGCGACCGGCAGGCCGGGTCACGGGCCGCGGCCGAGCTGCGCGTCCTGGAGGAGGCGAGGCGATGAGCCGGCCGCTCCCGGTGGCCGCCGGCCTCACCCGACCCGCGCCGTCCCGGTGGCCGCCGCCCCCCGTCACGGCCCACCGGACACCGTCGCGGCGGGACGGGCGTTCCTGTCGGCGCCCCCTGCTATCACTCTCCCTGCAGGGTTTTCCAGTGATTGACGGGGAGGCGAGATGGCGACGGTCACCTTCAGGGACGAGACGGCGACGGGCAGGACGACGGAGGAGTTCACGCTCCCCGGCCTGCCGGAGAGCATCACGGCGCGGGAGCTCGTGCGGTTACGCGTCCGTGAGGAGGTCGCGCGGTTCAACGCCGCCCCCTCCACGCGGTTCACCGGCCTGGTCCGCCCGGTGGAGGCCGAGACCGAGCTGAACGGCTATCGGACGGGCGCGAAGCGGCGGATCGACTGGGAGAAGCAGGCGGACATCGCCGAGCGGGCCTTCCGGCGCAACGGGTTCGTGCTGCTGGTCGGGGAGCGGCAGGTCGACGACCTGTCCGAGGTGATCGACCTGACCGCCGACCCGGTGGTCTCGTTCATCAAGCTCGTCCCGCTGGTCGGAGGGTGACCGTGGGTGTCCTCGCCGGCCTGTCGTCCTCCTACGACTTCACCCTGCGCGCCCTCGGCCCCTCGTCCGAGGACGCCTTCGCCCGGCTCGACGCGGCCTTCGCCGAGGGGCGGGACCTGCCGGGCACGGAGGAGGACCCGCGGACGTTCGGCCACTGGGCGCAGCTCCTGCTCGGTCTGAGCCCGGAGGACGGCCACGACGAGCGCGTCCTGCGCCTGACCGGGCTCGTCGCCGCGGCCGACATCCCCTGGACGGTCCACGACGCCCGTCTTCTCTGGTGGGCGAGCGGGCTGAACGCCTGGCGGCGCACCGATCACGCGGAGCTGTGCCGGATCCCGTTCGCCGCGATCCGGCGGCTGAACCACACCGACCGGCGAAGCGTCCTGGGCAGGACGCCGGAGGAGTTCCGCCGTCACCTGCGGCCGCTCTGGGAGGCCGTGCACGGGCAACTGGAGGAGCTGCTGACCGAACCTCCCGAGCACGGCCCGGCCGGCGCGGTCCGCAACGTGATCTGGGACTGCGACGACGTCGCCCGCCTGCTGGCCGACGAGTACGGCCACCGCCTGGCCGCCCCCGAGGTCCTGCCGCTGCTGCGGCACTGGAACACCGCCCGCTCCTCCAGGCCCAGCGACCGATGGCTGGCGACCACCGGGAAGCTGCTGACCCCCGAGGCCGCCGCCCTCGTCCGCGAGATCCTCACCCGGGTCGCGGCCCACCGGGAGAAGCGCGTCGCGCACCGGGCCGACGACGGCCACGAGTGGACGACGACCGTCTTCCTGGACTGGCGTACCGCCGTCCCCCTGCGCGGCATGGTGTGGACGTGCGCGCTGCTCGACGAGCCGTGGGTGGTGGCGCTCCTCGGCGACGTCGCGCTGACCTGCGGCACCGGGATCGGCGGTTCCGGCGCCGACTGCCGCAGCGAGAAGCTCGCCAACGCCGCCGTCGGCGTCCTGGCGCGCCGGGGCGGCCCGGACACGGTCGCGCCGCTGGCCCGCCTCCAGGCCAAGGTCCGCAGGAAGAGCGTGCTGGCGGGCGTGGCGCGCACCCTGGACGCGGTGGCCGCCGGAGCGGGGCTGAGCCGCGAGCAACTGCTGGACCGCACCGTGCCGTCCTTCGGTCTCGGCCCCGACGGGGTGCGCGAGGAGAGGATCGGCGACTGCCTGGTACGGCTGCGCGCCGACGGCCCCGCGCTGGAGTTCGTCAACGCCGCGGGGAGGACCGTGAGGTCGGCGCCCCAGGCCATCCGCAGGGACCCCGCCCTCGCCGAGCTCAAGGCCACGCTGAAGGAGCTCAGGCAGGCGCTGCCGGCCGAGCGGTTCCGGCTGGAGCGGGCGCTGGTCGAGGAGCGGATGTGGCGCTGGCACCAGGTGAGCGAGTTCTTCCTCGACCACCCCCTCACCGGCACGTACGCCCGCGACCTCGTCTGGCAGATCCTCCAGGGCCCGGCCGGGATCCCCGTCCGGACCGGCACCGGCTGGGAGCTCACCGACCCGCCGGGCCGTCGTGTCCGGCCGGACCCCGACACCCCGGTCATGCTGTGGCACCCGATCCGCGAGAGCGCCGACGACGTGCGCGCCTGGCGCGACCACCTGCTGGAGCGCGGCGTCCGCCAGCCGTACAAGCAGGTGTTCCGTGAGATCTACCTGCTGACCCCCGCCGAGGAGGGCACCGGCACCCACTCCGGCCGGTTCGCCGGGCACACCCTGCGTTACGGGCAGGCCAAGGCGCTGCTGAACCAGCGCGGCTGGACCGGCCTGTCCATGGGGCACTGGGACGCGGCGGGCGGTTCCGAGCAGGGCGTGGCGGTCAAGGAGCTGTCCGGCTGGCGGATCGAGTGGGACATGCGCCTGCCCTGGGAGTCCTGGGAGACCGACGGGGGCGGTACCGCGTCGTTCTGCGTCAGCGACCGGATCCGCTTCCACCGCGCGGAACCGTCCGGGGACGACCACGAGGACGGCCGGCCCGACGGCCGGTGGCCCTACGACGCCGCGCCCCTGACCGAGGTGCCGCCGCTGGTGCTGTCGGAGGCGCTGCGCGACGCCGACCTGGCCGTGGGCGTCGCCTCGGTCGGCCTCGACCCGCGGGCGACGGGCGGGCACGAGGACTACTGGCACTCCTACGGCTTCGGTGAGCTCGCCGAGACCGCCCGGACCCGTCGCGACGTGCTGGCCCGGTTGCTGCCCCGGCTGAGGATCGCCGGCCGGGCGGAACTGACCGACCGGTTCCTGCGGGTGCGGGGCGACCGGCGGACCTACCGCATCCACCTGGGGTCGGGCAACATCCTGATGGAGCCCAACGACGCCTACCTGTGCGTCGTCCCCGGCCACGGCCGCGACCCCGAACCCCTCTTCCTGCCCTTCGAGGAGGACGGCGGCATGCTGTCGGTCATCCTCTCCAAGGCGTTCCTGCTCGCCGACGACACCGCGATCACCGACCCCTCGATCACTCGCCAGCTCGACGGCTGACACGCCGCGACGGTCCGGTGCGGCACCGTGCCGGCACGGGCCCCTCGTGGGCGGCGGCCGTCAGCCGCCCTGGGCGGCGGCGTACTCCTCGCGGGTGATCGCCATGACCCGCACCGGACGGCCCGGGCCGGGGACGACCGTCTCCCGCTCCTGGCGCATGCCCAGCTTCGTCATCACCCGGGCCGACGCGTGGTGGTCGACGTGGCAGACGCTGATGATCCGGTCCAGGCCCGCGTCGGCGAATCCGAAGCGCAGAGCCTCCCGGGCCGCCTCGGTGGCGATGCCCCGCCCCCAGAAACGCCGTCCCAGCCGCCAGCCGATCTCCACGGCCGGCAGCACCTCGGGCAGGTAGGCCGGGACCGTCAGCCCCGTCCAGCCGGCCAGTTCCCCCGTCTCACGCAGTTCCACGGCGAACAGGCCGAAACCGCGCTCGTCCCAGTCGCGTTCCATGAACGCGAGCGTGGCCGCGGTCTGCTCCCCGGTGCGGACCGAGCCGTCGCCGATGAAGCGCATGACCTCCGGGTCCCCGTCCATCGCCGCCACCGGTCCCAGATCCTCCGCACGCCAGCGGCGCAGCACCAGCCGCTCGGTCACCACCTCGGTCACGATCGATCTCCTCCCCGCGCAGCCCCGCCCCCGGTCCCGTCGCGACCGGGCGGCACGACGGCCAGGCAGCAGTGGACGAAGTCCCGGACGACGGGGTCGGCGTCGTCGGCGGGCGCCCAGGCCACGCCCACCCGGCTGGGGCCGACCCCGTCGAGGGGCCGGTAGACGACGCCGGGACGCGCGTAGAAGCGGGCGGCGGACTCGGGGGCCAGGGCGACGCCGTACCCGTTGGCGATCGCGCTGAGCCACTCGTCGGGCCGGTCGGTGACGGCGCCGACACGGACCGGACGGCCGCCGCGCTCGTCGGCCGCCAGCCAGTGGTCCCGCCACCAGCCCGACTCGGCCGGTGCCGCCACGAACGGCTCGTCCCACAGTTCCTCGAAGGAGATCAGGTCGCGCGCGGCGAGCGGGTGCGCCGCGGGGAGCGCGATCCAGCGGGGCTCGCTGAACAGCACCTCCACCCGCAGGCCCCCCTGGCCGGGGAAGGGCAGCCGCAGCAGGGCGACGTCGACGCCCCCGAAGGCGAGCCCGGCGGTCGGGTTCGACCACGCGGCCTGCCGCATGTCGGCCCTCCACCCCGGCCTGCGGCGGGCGAACGCCGCGACGATGTGCTGGGTGGCCTCGTTGGCGGCACTGGCCAGGAAACCGACCCGCAGCACCCGGGCCGCCCGGGTGGCCGTGCCCTTGGTCTCCCGCAGTGCCCGGTCCCAGTCGGCCAGCAGGCCGGGCACCCGTCCGGCCAGGGTCCGGCCGGGTTCGGTGAGGGCCATGCCGGCCCGCGACCGGGTGAACAACCGGGTCCCGAGCCGCGTCTCGAGCTGCCGGATCTGCTTGGTCAGCGCCGGTTGCGACACGAACAGCCGCCCGGCGGCGTTGGTGAGGTTCCCCTCCTCCGCCACGGCGAGGAAGTACCGCAGCAACCGCGTGTCGACGTCCATGCCTCCAGGTTATGGACACGGATATTGGACGCGTTCCCGGCCCTCGGTGAGGCTTGACGCGGCGGGCGACGGCCCGCCGCCGTCCACGATCGGCGAGGAGACGCCATGCCCGTTCCGATGCTTCACCACCAGGTCGCCGACGCGGTCCGGGTGGTCTTCGCCGAGGTGGGGGCGGCCCTGCCGTTCGACGTCCTCGGTGACCATCGGGTCATCGGCTGAACCGGGGCCGCGCGAATGTCCACCGCCTACGCGGTCGTCACCGTCGTCACGATCGTGGCCAACGCCGGGAGCGCCGTGGCCGACCTGGCACGGATCGGGTTCGTCCTGGCCAACGCGGCCGAGGTGGGGGTCCCGTCGTCCAGGCTCCCGGCGCTCGCCGCGCTGAAGGCCGCCGGGGCGGCCGGGCTCCTCCTCGGGCTCGTGGGAGTCCGGCCCGTCGGCGTCGCGGCCGCCGCCGGGCTCTGCCTGTTCTTCGTCGGCGCCGTCGTCGTCCACGTCCGCGCCCGTGTCCTCCACAACATCGCCTTCCCGGGGGTCTACCTCGCGCTGGCCGTCGCCTCTCTCGTCCTGGCGGTGGCCGCTCTCACGGCGTCGTGAAGGCGTCCGCGTGGTCGGTCACCCAGGTGCGGAACGTGCGCGCCGGGGCGCCGGTGATCTTCTCCACCGTGTCGGTGGCGGCTCTCGGCCCGGTCACCAGCGCGGCCTGTGCCGCCAGGACGCCGTCCGCGACCGGGGGCGGCCACCCCAGGTCGAGCATGCGCCGCCGCGCGACCGGCGGTGAGACCTCCTCCCAGCGCACCGGGCGGCCGGTCACCTCCCCGATGACGCGCGCCTGCTCGGCCTGGGTCATGGTCTCGGGCCCGGTCGGCTCGTAGGTCGCGCCGCCGTGCCCGTCGCCGAGGAGGGCGTGCGCCGCGACCGCCGCGAGGTCGCGCTCGTGCAGCGGGGGCATGGCGGCCTCGCCGTACGGCTCGCGCACGACCGCCTCGGCGCGGATCTGCTCGGCCCAGCGCAGGGCGTTGGCCGCGAAGGCGTGCGGCCGCAGGATCGTCCACTCCAGCCCGGAGCGCTCGATCATCCGCTCGACGCGCCGCTCGTGCTCGCGTACGGCCGCCGAGGACAGGTAGACGACGCGGCGGGCACGCGCGGCGACGGCGTCCAGGAGCGCTGGCATCCCCTCGGCCGTGGCGAACGGCCACAGCAGGAACACGGCCTCGACCCCGTCCAGGGACGAGCGCAGGGCGTCCGTGCCACCCGGGGCGTCCGCACCGCCCGGGCCGCTCAGGGCGCCCAGGTCGCCGCGCGTCACCTCGACGTCGTCCGGCAGGCGGGCCGTCGCGGGATCACGGGCCAGGGCGCCGACCTCGGCGCCCTCCTCCAGGAGCCGGGCCACGACCTGACGGCCGACCAGGCCGGTCGCTCCGAGAACCAGGGTCCTGCGTTGCCGTGTCATGAAGGGCTCCCGACGCTCGATCGTTTCGCGTGGGCCCAACCGTACGGGGGTGCCGTAAGACGACCAATGCCGCTGAGTATCGGTTTCATATGTGATCGTCTCGCGCCGACGCCTCACTAGACTCCCGCCATGGACGTGCTCAGTGACGTGGTCGCCGCGACACGGGCCGGGGAGCCTCGCTCGGCGTGCATCCGCTGGCACGCCCCCTGGGGGCAGCGCTTCCCCACGGTGCGCGGTTCCGCCGGCTTCCACGTGGTCCTGCAGGGATCGTGCCTGCTGCTCCCCGACCCTGACCCCGGCGGAGCTCCCGCCGCCCCCGGCGACCCTGACCCCGGCGGCGGCCCCGGCGGCGCCGCCCCCGTCGTGCTGAACGTGGGCGACGTGGTGTTCCTGCCCCACGGGAGCGGCTACGCGCTGGCCGACGACCCCGCCACCCCGCTGACCGAACCCGCCTGCGATCCGCTGAGCGACTCCCGGTCCGAGGATCGCTACGCCTCGGCGAGCGTCGGGAGGACCGGACGGGACGGGTCGCAGGCGGTCACCGTGACCCTCTGCGGCGGGTACCGGCTCGACGCCCGCCGCGCCCACCCGCTCCTGGCCGACCTGCCGGAGATCGTCCACCTGCCGGCCCGCCTCGGGCGACGTCCCGAGCTGCGCGCCGCCGTCGACCTCCTCGGGGGCGAGCTGGACGAGCCGCGCCTCGGCGTGGACACCGTCGTTCCCGCCCTGCTCGACATGCTGCTGCTCTACATCCTGCGCGCCTGGTTCGACGAGCAGGCCGGACGCGGCACGGCCACCGGCTGGGCCGCCGCCCTGGGTGACCCGGCGATCGGCGGCGCGTTGCACGCACTGCACCGCGACCTCGCCCGCCCCTGGACGGTCCAGGCGCTCGGGGCGCTGGCCGGGCTGTCCAGGGCGGCCTTCTCCCGGCGCTTCACCGCCCTGATCGGCCGGCCGCCCCTGTCCTACCTGACCTGGTGGCGCATGACCGTCGCGGCCCGGCTGCTGCGCGAGACCGACGCCGTGCTCGGTCAGGTGGCCGGCCGGGTCGGGTACGGCTCGGAGTTCGCCTTCGCCGCCGCCTTCAAACGGGAGTACGGCATCGCGCCGGGTGCCTACCGGCGGCAGAACCGGGCCGAGGTCGCCGGAGCCGGCCGTCGCCGATGACCGGTGAGGCGCGGGTGTCCACGTCGGCGGCGCGCGCCAGGACGACGCCGCCACCCGCAGCGGAGGCGCTCCGCGTCATGCGAACCGCCATCGTGTCGCCGTCAGGCCGTCCGCGCCGTAGCCGAAGGCGCGGACGGGCGTGATCCGGTAGAAGAGCCGTACCCGGGCGAGCCGGGAAGGTGATCCTCGTACACGGAGTCGTCGCGTACCGTCAGCTCCCAGTCGTACTTCGCCCCGAAGCGGCCGGCACCCGCCGGAGCGTGGTCTCGTCCCGCGCCGCGGGCAACCGGCCGCGTCCGGGACGGGACGCGGTCGCCCTCCCTCGCCCCGGGCGCGGCCGGGCCTCACCCGGTGTAGTTGTGCCCGAGGGGCCTGCCCGGGATCGGCCTGGCGACGAGGGCGACGGGGACGAAGAAGCAGATCTGGCCGATCGCCAGGGTGAGCGTCCAGAGCGCCTTGTCGTCGTAGTGGGCCGCCGCCCTGGCGTACAGCTCGTCGGGGACGCGCTCCCCGGCCGGGTTCGGGACGAGGACGGCCTCCACGAGCTCCAGCGCGACCCGTTCGGCGCCGGTGAAGAAGGGGGCGTCCCGCCACGAGGCCACGGCGGTGACGCGTTCCTCGGTCTCCCCGGCCTTGCGGAGGATCCCGGCCTGCCGGACGGTGTGGTACGTGCTGCCGACGATCTGCCCGGCGCGCAGGTGCATCAGGCCGACGGTGGTCTTCGGGATCGCGCCGTTGTGGACGGCCGCGGTCATGGCCCCGGCGAGCGTGGCCATCTCCGGGAAGAAGCGGGCGGGGTCGGGCAGGCGTGACCGGAGACCGTCCTGCTCGTTCGTCGTGGATGTGGACATCGTGGTTCTTCCTCTCGATCGTGGCGGTGTTCGCGAGGCTCGCGTCCCGGCCGGGACGCGGAACCCTCCCGCGTCCCGGCCGGATCGCGGCCCCCGCGCACGGGCCGGGACGTGGGACCCTCCCGCGTGCCGGATCGTGTCTCAGGAGTCCGACGACACGACCGCCGGGAATGTGAGGCGACGCGCCCACCTCACGTTCCGGTGCGCTGTCTCGTCGATCGGGTGAGCGCGACCGCACCGAGGAGCCGACGACACCATGACCGCACCATGACCGCCCCGTCCGAGCAGGGAGACGCCGGGCCCGATCCGCGCCTGAGCGCGATCGCCGGCGAGCGGCGTCACCTGATCAATCTCGCCTACCGGCTCCTCGGCACCCTGGCCGACGCCGAGGACGTCGTCCAGGAGACCTACGTCCGCTGGTACGCCATGTCCAGGGAGCAGCGGGAGGCCGTCCGTTCCCCCGGGGCCTGGCTGACGACGGTCGCCGGCCGGATCTGCCTGGACCTGCTCGGCTCGGCGCGGGTCCGGCGGGAGAGCTACGTGGGCGAATGGATCCCCGAGCCGCTGCCCGACCGTGCGGAGTGGGTCGACGGGCGGCCGGGCGACGCCCCGGGAGACCCCGCCGATCCGGCGGACCGCGTCACCCTCGACGAGTCGGTCAACATGGCCTTCCTCGTCGTACTGGAGTCGATGACCCCGGCCGAGCGTGTCGCGTTCGTCCTGCACGACGTCTTCCGCTACCCCTTCGCCGAGGTGGCAGAGATCGTCGGCCGTACGCCGGCGGCGTGCCGCCAGCTCGCCTCCTCGGCCCGGCGCCGCATCCGCGCGTCACGGACCCTCCCGGCTCCGGCGGCCCGGCGCGCCGACGTCATCAGGGACTTCCGGCGGGCGTGGGAGGCCAAGGACATCGGCGCCCTCGTCGGCCTGCTCGCCCCCGAGGCCACGATGACCTCCGACGGAGGCGGACTCGTCAGCGCCGTGCTCCGCCCGATCGAGGGCGGCGAGCGGATCGCGCGCCACGCCCTGACCATCGCCGGCATGGTGCCCGGCATGACGATCCTGGAGCGGACGGTCAGCGGCCAGCCCGGCCTGGTGGCCCAGCAGGGCGGCGTCACCGTGGCGGTGATGGCGTTCGAGGTGGCGGACGACCGCATCACGCGCATCTGGGCGGTACGCAACCCCGAGAAGCTCCGGCCGTGGGCGCCGGGGACCCCCGGGTGACGGGGCCGGTCCGGCGATCGGCCGCCGTCCGGGCCCCGAGCGATGATTTCCCGGACGTCCGCGGGTTGTAGGCGGTGACGGACCTCATCGACTCGCAGGAGGCGGACATGTCGAACACGAAGAGCCGTGGGAGGGACCTCGGGCAGGGAGGCGAGGCGGAGGCCGTACAGGGTCGCGAGGCGGACGCCGGGCACGGAACCGCGCTCTGGGCGTCGGAGGCCTGGCGGCGCGGCGCGGTGGCGTGGCTGGACGAGCGGCTCGCCGCGGCCGGGACGGAGCGGACCGGAGAGGTCACCCAGCCGCACCTGCGGCCCTGGGGCACGGTGCTCAGGGCGCCCACCGCCCGCGGCCCGGTGTGGCTGAAGGCCCCCGGGCCGGACACCGCGTTCGAGGTGGGGCTCTACCGGCTCCTGTCGCGGGTCGCGCCGGACCGGATCCCCCTCCCGGTCGCCGTCGACGTCGCGCGGGGGTGGGTCCTGCTCCCCGACGGCGGGACGCCCCTGGGCGAGCGCGTGGCGGGCGCCGCCCTGGCCGACGCCCTGGTGACGGTCCTGCCCGAGTACGGCCGGCTCCAGCGCGACCTCACGCCGCACACCGAGGACCTGCTGTCGCTCGGCCTGACCGACATGCGCGCCGCCGTCATGCCGCGGCGGTTCGACGAGGCGGCGCACGCGGTCGGGGAGTACGTGGAGCGGTACGGCGACGCGTCCGACCGGGAGACCCACCGGCGCGTGGCCGCCATGCGCGGCACCTTCGTCTCCTGGAGCGGACGGCTGGCCGCCGCGTCCGTGCCGCCGAGCCTTGACCACAACGACCTGCACCCCTGGAACGTCCTGGTGGCCGGGACCGCGCCGGTCCGCGACGTGCGCTTCTACGACTGGGGCGACGGCGTCGTGGCCCACCCGTTCGCGAGCATGCTGGTCGCCCTGGGATTCCTGCGCCGGCACCTGGAGGTCGCCCCCGACGACCCGGCCGTCCTGCGTCCCAGGGACGCCTACCTGGAGGTGTTCGGCGACCTCGCCCCGCGCGCGGAACTCGTCGAGGAGCTGGAGGTGGCCTGCCGGGTCGCCAGGATCGCCCGTACCCTCGTCTGGGAGCGGTCGATCCGGGCCCAGGGCCACGCGCACGCGGGCGAGTTCGCGAGGGCGCCGCTGCGCTCCTTCGCGTCCCTGCCGGAGGACTCGTGGACGGCGCTGGGTGCCTGACCTCCCCGGCCGCCCCGCGGGAGGGACCGCGGTGACGTCGCCGGTGGCCCGGCGCCCCCGCCGGGCCACCGGGACGCGCGGGTAGGGTGCGGCGAGATGAGCGAGCACGAGCGGGAATCCGGGAACGAGACGCCGGGAACGCGGCTGCTGGAGGCCGCGAGAGGGGGCGACGCCGACGCCTTCGGACGCCTGGTCGACCCGTTCCGCGGCGAACTGCACGCGCACTGCTACCGGATGCTCGGCTCGGTCCACGACGCCGAGGACGCCGTGCAGGAGACGCTGGTGCGCGCCTGGCGGAGCCTGGGGCGGTTCGAGGACCGCGGCTCGATCCGGCCGTGGCTGTACAGGATCGCGACCAACAGGTGCCTGACGCTGATCGAGCGCCGGAGCCGCAGGGAGCTTCCCGCCGACCTCAGCCCGGGGGCCGCGCCGCCCGCCGAGAACTCGTGGATCGAGCCGTACCCCGACGACAGAACGGGACCCGAGGACCGCTACGTGGCGCGTGAGGGCATGGAGCTGGCCTTCGTCGCCGCGCTCCAGCACCTGCCGGCCCGCCGGCGGGCCGTCCTGATCCTGCGTGAGGTCCTCGGATTCTCGGCGCGCGAGGTCGCGGACCTGCTCGACACCACGACCGCGTCGGTCAACAGCGCGCTGCAGCGCGCCCGCGGGGTCCTCGCCTCCCGGCTCCCCGCCCCCGGCCCGCCCTCCCCCGACGAGGAGGGGCTGCGCAGACTCGCGGACCGGTACGCCGCCGCGTGGGAGGCCGGGGACGTCGAGGCCATCGTGGCGATGCTGACCGACGACGCCAGGTACTCCATGCCGCCGCTGACGGAGTGGTACGAGGGACGCGAGGCGATCAGGGCCTTCCTGGTCGCGGGGCCGCTCGACCACCGGTGGCGCTTCCTCCCGGCCCGCGCGAACGGGCGATTCGCGTTCGGCACCTACGCCTGGAACGCGGACAGGAGGGCCTACGTGGCGGCCGGGCTCGACCTGCTCGAGGTGCGCGGCACGGGGGTCTCGGAGGTCGTCTCGTTCCTGATGCCGGACCTCTTCGCCGCCTTCGGCCTCCCCGACGAGATCGCGGGCCGATCCGCCGCCGGGCGATGAGTTCGGCGCCCTCTGCGGGTTGTACGCGGTGACACGACCGATCGACGCGCAGGAGGCCGACCATGCTGCTCAAAGGCAAGAACGCGATCATCTACGGCGGGGGCGGTTCGGTGGGAGGCGCCGTCGCCCGCGCGTTCGCCCGTGAGGGGGCACACGTCTTCCTCGCCGGGCGGACCCGGACGACCCTGGAGGAGGTCGCCGCCCGGATCCGCGCCGCGGGAGGCGCGGCCGAGACCGCCGAGGTCGACGCGCTGGACGAGAGGTCGGTCGACGAGCACGCGGCCGCCGTCGTGGCCGGGGCCGGAGGCATCGACGTGTCCCTCAACGTGATCGCCGACAGGGACGTCCAGGGGACACCGATGATCGAAATGTCACCCGAGGACTACCTGAGCCCGGTCGTGACCTCCGTGCGCTCGAAGTTCCTCACCTCACGCGCGGCCGCCCGGCACATGGCCGCGCGGCGGTCGGGCGTGATCATGGCGTTCGGCGGGGCGGGCGACCGGGACTCGGCGCGCCGCTACGACCTGGGCGGCCTGCAGACCGCGTTCGACGCGGTGGAGTCCATGCGGCGCCAGCTCGCCGCCGAGCTCGCACCGTACGGGATCCGTGTCGTCACCCTGCGGACCGGCGGCGTGCCCGAGACGATCCCGGCGGGCCACGACGGGCGCGAGGCCATCGAGCGGGACATCGCAGGGAAGACCCTGACCGGGCGGGCGGCGTCCCTGGAGGACGTCGGCAACGTGGCCGTCTTCGCCGCCTCCGACTGGGCCCGCACCGTGACGGGCGCGGCGATCAACATGACCTGCGGCGCGGTCCTGGACTGACGGCTGCGCCGCCCGGCGGCCCTGCCCGGACGTCGGGACTCCGGGCCGCGGAAAAGGGCACCGTCTCTCACGCGGACTCGGCCTGTCACCGGAAGCCCCGGACCGACGGCGCGGCCGGACCGAAGGCGGAAATCCACGACTCGGCCCGAACCCCGTCGCGAGCACCGACGACAACACTCGAACACCGTCGATTTCGCCTGCGACCGACGGTGGAGGCCGGTACGGGTAGATGCCGATCAGCCCGTCAAGGGCCCGCGTCTGGATTCGCGCTCGAAATCCTTGATGGTCTGTGTCACGAAACGCCTGCCGACGGCCTCCGGTGATTCACGTCGACCGGCGGCGTCGAGGATCAAGCCTCTGTGGCTCCATCGCCGTTCGTCCCCACCGGCCTTGCATCTCATGGAGACCTCCAGCCATATACCTGTTGCGTCCTCGGTGAACTCCGGCCGCAGAGCGCGCCATGGATCTTTGCAGATGGCTTCGAACAGTGGTCTCCAGGTGGCGCGATACACGCCTTTCAGGTATTCGGGGTTCCCCGCGCGAAGGCTCCGGGGGTCGACGTCCCTGACATGTGGGCCTCCCGGCCATGCCTCTACGTCGCCGGGAGTCCTCTCCTCCATCGGCTCCGCCACCACGGGCCAACCCTCCGGCGGGGGCCAAGGTCGGGTGGCCAGGAGCTCGTTCAGGTGCGTCGTGAGGATCACCGCGTCGTCGATCGCGCGATCGGCGATGTCGAGACCCTCGGCCTCCGCTTGCTCGACGACAAGGCCATGGAACGTCCATGGCTCCTCCAGCCCCGGCAAGGACACTACCGAGGTCGCCCATATCCCCTTCTCTCCCTCCGAAACGGAAAGGGTCAGCAGGGAGGCGCCGTATTCCTGTAGTTCTTCTTGGAGATGCTCCCGCGAAGCCGCGCAGAACTTCTCGCTGTAGCGCTCCAAGCGACTCATGAATCGGTCGTGGAACGGTGGACGGTGATGATTCCTCCAGGTCGGTCATCAGCAGGCCGTCCGCCGGACGATCCCCGTTCTTCTCGTCCCGTGGAGGCCGGAGGCGGCAGCACCGCGGAGGGGCTCTTCTGTCCGATCGGCGGCACCTCTCGTCGTTCGTGCGATGAGAGGCACCCGGAAGACGTCATACCACTCATTCGTCTTTTATCCCATGTTTTTGACGGTCCTGCGGTGTTTCCAGTCGCACGGTACTTTCCATGGGCGGAACGAAGCATTCCCCCCACGGATTCGTGAACACATCTGCGACGGGCGTTCACCGGTGGACGCGACGCGAGGATCGACGAACGCCGGGCCTTTCCCTTCCGGTCACAGGCTCGACAGTCCCTTCCCCAGCGTGGTGAGCCCGCCGATCAGCGCGAGCAGGAGCACCGTCAGCCGGGCCGGTCCCTCCGGCACCCGCCGCGCCAGCGCCGCGCCGATCACAGAACCCGCGGCGATCGCGGCCGCGACCAGCAGCCAGAGCGGCACGGTGAGCCGGGGCGGCCCTTTGGCCGCGACGGAGAACGCGTTCACCACGATCCCGTAGAACTGCGCGTTCGGTACGAACTCCCGCACCGTCCAGCCCGCGTTGACCGCGTACAGGGAGACCACCGGGCCGCCCACGCCGGCCGAGGAGTTCATGAACCCGCTCGCCGCACCGGCGGCCACCGCACCCTTGACGCCACGCAGGGCGGACACCCGGGCACCGCGCATCACCAGCAGCGCGGCCGCGCTCACCAGCGCCCCCGTACCGGCCAGCAGCGCCGGCTCGGGCAGACGCGCGGCCACCACGCCCCGGCCGGCACCGTGCAGGCGGCCGCGGCGACCAACGGGACCATCGAGGCCGGGCGCACCCGGCGCCAGGTGCCGGCGAGGCCGACCGCGCTGACGGCGCCGGCCGCGCAGTTGGCGAGCATCACGCCCTCGGACGGGCCGAGCAGCAGCACCAGGGCGGGCACCGCCACGAGCGCGAACCCGATCCCCGCCAACCGCTGCACCGACGCCCCCACCACCACGATGACGCCCAGCACGACGACGAAACCCCAGCCATCCGCCACGAACGGCTCCTCGCGTGCTCTTCGCCGGAACGGTCCGTACAGCCTCCACCCGCGGGGCGAGCGTGATCAACGGCTTTTCCCCGTCGCGGTCACAACCGTCCCGGCATGAGCCGGACGCTCCGGCCCGGACACGAGCCGGCTCGTGTCCGGGGCGTTCCCCTCACCCCGGGCGGCGGGGCATGAGGACGCAGGCCCGGTAGCGGGCCAGGTGCCCGTTCAGCCAGGCGGCCCCCTCCCGGTCGTCGAGGTCCGTGCCCGCGAACGGATCGGCGATCAGGGAGGCGGGGGAGCAGCGGTCGCCGAACAGCACGAGCGCCGGCTGCCCGCCCTCCCGCTTGGACGGCCAGATCAGTCCGTGCGCCGCCGGGGCCCGCTCCCTGATCCAGCTCCCCCAGCGGCGGGTGGCGTGGTAGTCGACGGGGTCGGCGTGGACGAGCCAGGAGTCCTGGGCCACCGCGGCCAGCGCCTCTCCCGAGCACAGGTCGACCAGGACCAGGTCCTCGGTCGTGATGACGACGCTCGCGCGCCGCCCGCGCACCTTGGCCCGCCGCACCAGCCGGACCCCGCGGTCGTCGAAGGGGATGTCGCGCAGCAGCGCCTCGGCCAGCGCGGTCTCGGCCTCCAGCCCGGCGTAGTAGTAGGGGTACGGGTCGTTCCCGGTCCCGTCGAAGCGTCCGCCGCCGAAGTTGGCGTCGGCCGGGCGCGGGTTGAAGTCGGTGGCCTTGAAACGCCGGTCGTGCACCCGCCACAGCCGGGTGCCCGCCGGCAGTTCCCGCAGGTGAGGGGTGGCGTGGTGACGGGCCGGGGGAGGCGCGAGGGGCATCTCTCACACCTCCGTGGTCTCGGCGCGGGCCGCGGAGATCAGCCGTTCGTCCGGGACGCGGCCCATGAGCCGGACCGGGGAGCCCCCGAGCCAGCCGTTGTCACCGAGCCACCAGTCCGCCGCGCCGAAGGGGTCGTCGGCCGCCTCCAGGATCCGGTTGATCGTCCGTACGAGCGGCAGGGGCCTGCCGTCGGCGGCGAACTGGAAGGCCGGCCAGCGGGCGGCCCCGCCGGGGTGCTCCAGCCTGATCAGCCCGGGATCGCCGGGGTCGTGGCCGGCCGCGCGCAGCTCGTCGGCGGTCAGCGCCGGGGCGTCCAGCAGCCGGGAGAGCGCCTCCCGCTCCACCTCGGAGGGCGGCGGGCCGAGCCCCAGCCGGGTCCGCAGCACGGGCGGGGGGAGCAGGGCCGCCCCGGCGCGCCGCTCGTCGCGTTCGCGCAGGGCCACCAGGACGGGGTGGTCCGCCCGCAGCCGCCCGCGCAGCAGGTCGACGACCTCCTCGGCGATCTCCTCGGCCGCCGCGGGGTCGCCCTCCCGGGCCAGCAGCTCCTCCACCAGGGCCGTCAGTTCGCCGAAGTCCTCGGGCGAGAGCGCCGAACGGACGTCGTCCCACCGCTCGGCCAGTGCCGTCAACGCGTGCCGCAGTCCCACGGTCCTCCTTCGGGAGCCGATGTCATGGTGTGCCGCCGTCCCGCTTCAGGAGCCGATGTCATGGCGTGCCACCGCCGTCCTGGCCCGCTCGACGTCCGCCCGGTCCAGGCCGCCGATCTGCAGGTCGAAGCGGACCTCCCGCGCCGAGGCGGGCTCCACCGCGTGCACGGTGAGGAACCCGGTCTCGCCCATGTGGAAGGTGATGTGGATCGGCGTCCCCCTCGGCAGCCTGGGCGGCAGGTCACGGAGCCTGCCGCGGCCGACGAGCGTGTTGTCGGCGACCTCCTCCGAGCTCTCCCGCCCGTTCTGCTCCCACACCTCGACGTCGATGGCGGGCTGGTTGTCCATGGCCGTGGCGAAGGGCACCGGCCCGGTGTCGGCGGGCAGCGCGGTGCCGGCCGGCAGGAGGTGGACGACGTACGCGCGCGCCCGCAGCGGATCGGTGTGCGCCAGCGGGTCGTTGTGGTCGAGCACCTTGACCCCGAAGCCCCGCGGCACCACGGTGGTCACCCGCCGCGAGCGCATGCTCTCGGCCTGCGCCCTGGTGATGCCCAGGCGGTCGGCGACGTCCTCGGCGTCGCCCTGCTGGGCCTGCCTGACCAGCGCGAGCAGGGCCGCCCCCCGGGCCACCGCCAGGTCGGGCTCGTGATGGCGGGGCGTCGTGCCCAGCAGCTTCTCCAGGCGGGCCGCGACGGCGGGCATCCGGGTCATGCCGCCGACCATGACCACCTCGTCGAACGCGGTGACCCCCTGACCCCGGGCCCTCTCCGCCGTCTCCTCGGTGATCTCCATGGTGCGGTCGAGCAGGTCGGCGGTCAGGTCCTCCAGCCGCTGCCGGGTCAGCTCCACCCGGACGGCCTTTCCGGCGAAGCGCAGGTTCTTGTGGCGGGTCAGGGAACTGCTCAGCTCCTCCTTGAGCTGCTCGGCCTTGATCCACAGGTCCTGCGCGAACCTCTCGTCGGCGGTCGGGTCGAGCCGGGGGTGCTGCTCGGTGAACGCCTCCAGCAGGAACGTCCTGATCCTGGCGTCCCAGTCGGCGCCCCCCAGCCGCTGGTCGCCGTCGGTGCAGACCACGTGGGCGTCGTCGCCGTCCATCCGGATCACCGTGGTGTCGAACGTGCCGCCGCCCAGGTCGTAGACGAGCAGGTGCCGTACGCCCCGCGCGGCCTGGCGGTCCTGGCCGGAGAGGGCGGCGGCGACCGGCTCGGCGAGCACGTCCAGGACGTTCAGCCCGGCGATCTCGCCCGCCTGGCGGGTGGCCTGCCGCTCGGCCACCCCGAAGTAGGCGGGCACCGTGATCACCACGTCGCGGACCGGGCGGCCGAGCCGCCGTTCGGTCGCGGCGGCCAGCTCCTTGAGGATGAGCGCGGAGATCGCCTCGGGGGTGTACTTCCTGCCGTGGAAGGTGTACTCGACGTCCTTGCGGCCCATCTGCCGCTTGACGAGCTGGACCGCCAGGTCCGGGGCCAGCAGCGCGGCGTTCCTGGCGGCGGCGCCGACCAGGACGCTGTCCCTGCCCTCGAAGTAGACGGCCGAGGGGGTGGTGTACTCCCCGAGCGCGTTCCGCACGACCACCGGCCGTCCGGCGTCGTCGACGTAGGCGATGCACGAGTTGGTCGTGCCGAGATCGATTCCGAACGCCATCGAAGGTCCTCTCAACGGCCCTGGTAGGTGAACGCCGCCCACGACTCGGGTTCGTGGAGCGGCGCCTCGCCGACGTATCCGGCCAGGTCCTCACCGAGCCCGGCGGGCCGGGCCCGGTGAGGGTCGAGCATCCACAGCTGGGCCGCGCGCAGCGCGACCGCCGGATCGTCGTACCCGGCGTTCAGGTAGTGGTGGAACATCATCGTGAACAGCATGGTCGGCAGGTCGTCCACGGGCCAGCGGGTGCCGACCACGCCCACGGCGCCGGCGGCGAGAAAGGCGGTGGCCAGCGTCAGCGCCTCGTCGTGGTCGCGGCTGGTCAGGTCGCTCCCGCAGGCGGCCAGCACGACCAGGCCACCGGACGCGCCGGGCGGCCTGGCCCTGGCCCGGCGCAGGATGCGCGTCATGCCGAGCGTCTGGCCACCGGCCAGCAGCAGGTGGGAGTCCACCGGGCGGCGCGCGGGGTGGGCGTGACACCCCAGGTGCAGCAGGGTCGCGCCGCCCGAGTGCGGGCCGGGCAGCAGGCCGATCACGTTCTCGGTGGTGGCGGAAGGACCGGCGTGGGGCGGCGCGTGCCCGGTCACGTTCTCGGCGGCGGGCGGACCGGCCTGGGGCGGCGGCACGTGCCCGCGCCCGGTACGGCCGCCGGTCCTGGGGCGGCGCCCGCCGAGCAGCCTCCCGTCCGGGTAGTGGCGGCCGTGGATGTGCTCGATCTCCTTGGAGGACCAGTAGAGGTGGCTGCCGCCGACCCGGACCAGCGCGGCGTCCTCGGCCCAGGGGCGATGGCCGTGGCGGCGCGCGTCGACGAACTGGCGGGCGGAGGCGGCGTAGGAGATCACCCTGTCCTGGACGGCGTAGCGCCTGACGCCGCTCCCGACCTCGCGGCGGGCGGCGTGCCAGGGGACGGCGCCGAGTTCCCCGACGGGGACCAGCACCAGCCGGCCCCGGGCGGTCCGCTCCAGGAGCGGCTCCATGGCGGCCCCCCACGCCCAGTCGCACAGGTCGCCGAGCGCGTGCCTCCACCGGCGGAACGCGCGCCGCCTCTCGGCGGTGTCCGCCTCGGCCCTCTCGTGGTCGCGGTGGGCCCTCTGGAACGCCGCCACCCGGCTGCGCGGCCCCGTGTCCAGCCGCGGCAGCGGGATCTCGTCGGTCCGGCCGTCGGCGCCGACCACCAGGGCCGAGCCGCCGCGCCCGCCCTCCCGGACCACCAGGTAGGCCAGCGCCGCCGCGCCCGCCTCGCGCAGCGCCGCGGCGACCTCGTCGACGGACGGCACCGCGAACAGCCTGCGCTCGATCTCGGTGCCCTCGACCGCGGTCATGACGCGCTCGCGCAGGTCGCTGGGGAGACGCGCCTCCGGCAGGCTCTCCAGGACGTCGGCGTACCCGGGCGGCCCGGCGGGGTCGTCCCACGGGGCGGGGCCGATCTCCGCCGAGGCCGCCTCCCATTCGGCGGCCAGGTCGTGGTGGCCGCCCTCGCGCAGCAGCGACGGCAGGGTCGTGTCGGTGATCGCGGCGTGCAGGACCATCGCCCGGCCCTGTTCGAGAGCCTCGACCGCGGCGCCGGTCATGCCGTCGGCGACGCAGCGCATCGCCGCGTCCGCCGCCTCGCCCGCGGCGGCGACGGCCGCCTCGAAGGCCCGCCCGGTGTCGTTCTGGAGCAGTACGCCCCGGGCCCGCACCCGCAGGGAGGCGAGCCACGCCTCGGCCGCGCGGCGCCGGTCGTCCAGGCGCGCGTCGCCCCTCATGCCGTAGGCGGTGGCCAGCATGTTCAGGGTCGCCGCCGTCAGGTTGCCGAACGGGTCGGCCTCCTGGACCCGGCGCGCCTCCTCCAGCCGCGTGATCGCGTTGCTCAGGTCGGCGCGGTCCCCGCTGACCTCGTACCGCATCACCAGGCTCTGCCCGAGCGTCCCGAGCAGCCACGGGCGGAACGGCAGCCCGACGGGGGCGGCGGCGTAGGCGTCGGCCAGCGTCTCGATCCCCTCGTCGAGAACCCTCAGGTCCCGCCGGGCGAATCCCGAGTGGGCCCTGATGAGACCGGCCGAGCCCAGCTCGATGGAGTAGTACGGGCTCTCCCGGCCCAGCTCACGCCCCCTGCCCTCGATGGAGTCGGCCGCCGCCGCCACGCGCCCGGGATCGGCCAGCAGGGCGCTCGGGTCGGGGCCGTCCGGGCCGAAGGCGCCGCGGAGGAACTCGGCCAGGTGGATGTCGCTCTCGATCTGGGGACGCAGCAGGTGGTCCTCGGACAGCGGCCCGGCCACCGCCCTGAGCGCCGCGATCACCGCGTCGATCGCGCTCGCGTCCAGCGAGCTCGGGTTCCGCAGCAGCGGCGTGACCGCGAGGAGCCAGTCCCCGGTGATGTCCGTCAGCCTGCCGCCGGCCCCCTCGGGCTGCAGACGCGCGTAGTAACCCGCGGCGTCCAGGTTCTCCAGGCCGCCGCCGCGCATGTAGCGCAGGGCCAGCACCGAGGACAGCAGCGCCGACCCGGTGGCGCGGATCTCGTGGTCCGCGGGGACGAGCGCGACGATCCGCTTGATCCGCTCGACCACGTCGTCCGGCCGCGCCGGGCCCTCGCCGAGCACGTCCTGGAAACAGTCCACGAAGACGAGCAGGAGCCGGTTGAGCGCGTCGTTCCCCGGGGTCGCGGCGGGACGCGCCATCGCGCCCAGGACCAGCTCCCGGATCCTGTCCAGCCGCTCCGGGGCGTGTCTGTACCACATCGTCCGCAGCAGGGTCTGGATCAGCCGCTTCAGGGTGGGGACGCGATCCGGGTGGTCGTCCGGGAGCTCCTCCAGGACGAGCTCCAGGAGCGCGAGCGCGGCCTCCCGCTCCTCCGGCGTGGCCTCCTGGGACGTGGCATGGCCCTTCGCGGTCATGTCGCGGTACTGGCCGATCATCCCGCGCAGCACCTCGCCCACGGCGCTGCCCGGGCCGAGCCCGGCGATGGTGCGGTCGAGCGACCCGAACGCCGTGTCGGCCTCCTCGGCCCGGCCGTTCCGGACCGCCTGGAAGGCGCGCAGGGCGTCGCGGAACCCGCGCAGCCCCTCGGCGTCGCTCCCCTCCTCGCCCTCGAGGAGCGCCCCCATGCCGGCGATGAGCTCCTCGGAGACCTCGCCCGTGGGTCTCGTGCCGGAGGCCGCGATCCTCGCCACCGTCCGGAGCGACGACACCACCCCGGCCAACGCCGAGCTCCGCGAGCTCCGCGAGCTCCCCGAGCTCCCCGAGCCCGCCGGATCCGCGGCGTCAGCGGCGTCAGCGGCGTCCGGCCCGGTCATCCGGTCCAGGTGGCCGAGCGCGAGCCGGGCGTCCTCGGGGTCGTGGACGGTCCGCGACGCCATGACGTGGGCGAAGTCACGCAGGCCCAGCGCCTGCCCTCCCCGGCGGAGGTTCTCCGGCACCGAGCGGTCGAGCCGCAGCAGGCCCATGAGGGCGTGGCAGGCGTCGGCCATGGTCCCGTCGCATCCGGGCAGCCCGAGGAGCGTCTCGAAATCCCGCAGTGCCGCGTCGCAGTCCTCGACATCCCCGCCGAGGCGGGTGAAGCGCATCGCGCGCGTCAGCGCCCGCCAGTACAGGACGATCAGCCGGTAGGGGTCGTCGGCGGGCATGTCCCGCCACCCGGCGTCGAGCGTGCGGAGCGCGGCGGCCACCCCCTCGTCCGGCGTGTCCTGCCCGCCCTGTGCGCCCGGCCGTTCCCCGCCCTGCGCGTCCGGCCGTCCCTCGCCCGTCGCGTTCCGCCGGCCCCCGTCCGGCGGGGCGGCGTCCGTCTCCACGACGTCGTGCAGGGCCGCCCTCGCCAGTGCGACCCCGAGCGTGCCGGTCACACGGCCGAGGGCCGGATGGCCGCCGGGCATCAGCTCCAGCGACCGCCGGAACGCCACGGCCGCCTCGCCCAGGTCGTCCCTCGCGCTCTCGGGGACCCACTGTGCCCGCAGGCAGAGGGCCACGCCGAGGTTGTGGGACGCGACGGCGAGGTCGGGGTCGTCGATCCGCGACACCGCCTCGGCCAGGCCGCGACGACCGTACGCGACGGCCGCCTCGATCGCGTCCTGTCCCGGGCGGTCGAGCAGCAGCTCGGCCAGCACCAGCGGGATCCAGGCGGCCAGGGTGTCCGGGTCGTCCGGGTCGTCCGGGGGATGGGGCGTCTCGTCGGCCAGGCGCAACGTCGCGACGGCCTCGTCGAGGTCCGCCTCGTCACGGGTGACGCCGTAGCGGTCCGTCAGCAGGAGGCCCAGCTCGGCGAGGACCGGGAAACGCTCCTCGCCGGGCGGGCACCGTTCGAGGAGTTCACGCAGCTCGTCGATCCGCTCGTGAAGCCCCCGGAGGTCGTCGTGCTCGTCGTGCCCGTCCGGACCGGGGAGCTCCCGCGGCCCGCCGGGCCCGGCAGACGCGCCGGGCCTGGCAGACGCGCCGAGTCCGCCGAGTCCGCCGAGTCCGCCGAGTCCGCCGAGTCCGTCGGCCTCGGCGGGCGCGGCGCCCTCGCCGGGCTCGCCGGTCCGCCCGGCGGCCGTCATCGGGCCCCCAGGGAGGCCAGGTACCTCAGGAACGACAGCCCTATGGGGACGGCGCACAGGACGGCGACCGCGACGACCACCAGGAAGACGGCCAGTCGCCACGGGCGGTACGGATCGGTCTGCACGGGTGTTCCCTTCGGTTCGGATGTCAGGGGGAGTGGTGGACCTGCAGGCCCTCCCTGACGAGGAGCCAGCCGGACAGGTCGAGCACACCGGCGTCGATCTCCCCGGAGGTCAGCCAGGACGAGGTGCGGAAGAAGCGGACCTCGGCGAAGTGCCGGCGCATCGCCCGCACCACCCCGTCGAGCCCGGCCGGACCCTCCAGCCAGCGGCGGATGTCGTCGCTGTCCCTGCCCACCCCCGCCAGGGCGTCGCAGTGCCGGACCAGGTCGTCCTTGGTCAGTGCCACCGCCAGCCGCGCCTTCTCGGTCGGCACGCCGAGACCCTCGATGTTCTGCAGGAGCTGGCCGAACACGAAGTCCGTCGCCATGTCCGAGCGCAGCCGCGCGTACCCGGCCCGGTCGGCGGCCGGGAGCGAGTCCCAGACCACGTCGACGGAGAGCAGGTCGAGGGTGAACAGGAACGTCCGCGCGGACTTGATGTAGCGCAGCTCCCGCAGCAGCTCGGACGCGCCGACGAGCTCGCCGGGCGCGTCGAAGATGTGCAGCAGCCGGGGCGAGCCCCTGGGCGGGAGGACGCGCAGCGTGTACGCCCGCAGCGGCGCGTCCTTGACCCGGATCGTCTTCCACGTGTGCACGCCGGCCTGCAGCTTGTCGGCCAGGCCGCGGTAGGCGTTCTCGGACTGCTCGTCGGCGAACTCCGACCTGGCGCCGTGCCCGGCGGGCCCCTCCACCAGGCCCATGACCAGTGCCGTCATCAGCCGTGTCTTGCCCGTCGTGGCGGCGCCGAGCACCGGGACCACGATCTCCGGCACGGTTCCGACCCCCCTGGACATGGGCTCCGCGCAGTGCGGGCAGTGCGCCCGCATCCGTCCCCCGCCCCCCATGAGCACGAGGGTCGGCAGCAGCGCCCCGCACCCGCAGCGGCGCCTGACCACCCCGTAGCGCCCCGGCCGTACGTCGCGGTGCCGCCGTCCGCATCCCGGCGCCGCGCACTCGTAGGAGGGGCGCTGGACGCGCAGGTGGCAGGAGGGACAGCTCGTCCGGATGCCCTTGACCCGTCGCAGGGCCGAGTCGGCGGCGCGCAGGACGAGCCCCGTCGCGGCCACGACCACCGTCAGCGCGGCCACCACCGCCACCTGCACGGCGTACAACGCCACGACGGCGAGGTATCCGCCGATGACGCCGACGAACATGGCCATCACGATCATCCGCCCGGCCGGTGCCGTCAGCCACACCGCGTTCCCGGTCCCGGTGCCGTCGAGCACACGGAACCGGTGGTGCCGGCAGGCCTGCCACGGGGCGGGCAGCGCCGTCCGCGCCGCGTGCCGCAGGTCGGCCAGCGCCGGTCCGAAGAGGTAGTGGGTGTACGCCGGTTCCTCCGACCCCGTGGCCCTGTCGGGGGGCGGCGCGAGCCGGGGCGGGTACGGGGCGGAGCCGAGCCCCATGGCCGACGCCAGCCGCGCGAGGTAGGCGTACACCGAGTACCCGGCGTACACCAGGGCGCCCGGCGGGATGAGCCACAGCAGCGGCCACGCGCACAGCATGAAAAGACACCCGGCGGTACCGGCCCCGCCACCGGCGGGCCGGACGGGGGCGCGCCGGTACCGCGGGGGAGGATACCCGCCGTAGCCGTAATTCCCTGACATCATCCGGCCCCTCTCGCGCGGTGCCCCTCAGCCATGGAAGAGCCGTCCCGGGAGCCAGCCCCGGCGTGGCCGGACCTGCGCACGCCAGCGCTTGAACTCGTCGCCCGCCCGGTTCGATCCGCGACGCACCTCCCCCTCGACCGCGTTGAGATCGCGCCTGCGCCACTCCGGCAGGGCGCGCAGCAGCACGTCCTCGACGTCCTCGGCGACCTGGGCGGTCCGCTCGTGGCGCAGGGCGGCGCGGAACGTGGCGAACGCGGCGGCGGCGACGGCCACCGCCCGCTCCTCGCCGAGTCCGCGCTCCACCTCGGCCAGGTACAGGTCCCGGACCGTGCCGGGAACCCGGGAGAGCAGTTCGGCCAGCGTCTCGCACGGCAGTGACGCCAGCAGGACCGGCAGCCGCAGGCGCAGGTAGCTCCTGATCGCCGGTACGCGGGTCCGGTTGTAGACGGCCGCCAGCGACTCCCCGGCCTCGAGCCGTTCCCGCTCCTGTCCGGCCGAGAGGCGTTCCCGCCCGTCCCCGGCCGCCGGCCGCCGGCCGCCGATGGCACCGCCGCCCCCGGTCAGGCGCCGCTCGGTCTGCCGGACGCGCGCCATGACCGCCAGCAGTTCCCGGGGCCCCTCCGGGAGGGCGCCGGCCAGCGGCAGCGATTCCAGCAGGTCGCAGAGGGCACCGTAGGCCTCCGCGCGGAGAAGGTCGCCGTCCGGCGACGGCCTCTCCAGCAGCGGTGCCACCCGGTCGGCGAGCACCCGGTCGCCGAGGACCTCCCGGGGCAGGCGCGTCAGCACGGCGCGCGCGTCGTCCAGCGGCCAGCCGTCCGGCCACAGCGCGTCCAGCAGGGTGCCGTCGACCCCTCCGGCCGCCGGGGTCCGGCCGGACAGCAGGGCCAGCGCGGTGTCCACGCGCCGCTCCGGACGGTCGCGGGCGCGGGCGACCAGCACGGCCTCGCGCAGGGCGGGCAGCGCGGTCAGTTCCGTGTCGGTGACGGCGGCCGCGAGCTCCCCCTCGAACGCGGCGCGCAGCGACTCCCCGGCCGCCGCCGACCGGTCGAGGTGGGCCAGCGCGCCCGCCCGCAGGTCCGGCCACCGCCGCACGGCCTCGTACACCCCGGCGGGGGGCGGGGGCCGCAGCAGCTCGGGACCGATGGCCCGCAGGCCGCACTCGCGCAGCGTCTCCGCGTCGGGGGAGACGTCGTGCGCGACCGCCGTGCCCAGCACCCGCACGACGGCGCCGGCGTCGGCTGCCGCCAGCAGCCGCGCGTACTCCCGCCGCGCGTGCTCGCGTGCCCGCGGCGACCGCAACGGGCGGACCGCATCCACCGCGTCCACCGCGTTCGCCGCGTCCACCGCGTCCACCGCGTTCGCCCCGGGCCCCCCGGGCCCCCCGGGCCCCCCGGGAGACCGGGCGGGCAGGGCGGGCCGGGTGAGCCGGGCGAGCTGGGCGGCGACCAGGCGTTCCTCCACCAGGGCGAGCAGCTCGCCGGTCCCGACGGCCGCGGCTCCGTCGGCGAGCCCGGCCAGGTGGGCGGGGGAGACCGCGTCGTGGTCGAGCAGGGCGGCGCCGATCCGGCCGACCGTGTCCTGGCCCAGGCGCGCCGCGTGCTCCTTCAGCCAGGCACAGGCCACGTCGAGATCCGCCGGCCCGAGCCCCACGCCCCGCCCCAGCAGCGCCGCCGCCACGGCGGGGGCGTACCAGTCCTCCAGCCGCGTCTCGCCGCCCCCGCCCAGCGCGGACGCCCGCCGCCACAGCGACTCGGCGGCCACCGTCCCGGCCGCCGCGAGCAGGTGCGGCAGCGGCCCCACCTCGATCTCGGAGGCGGCCCCCGTCGTGAAGTCGAACAGGTAGAACGCCTGGAACGACCGCTCGTCGGCGGCGATCTCGGCACCGGGCGACGCGCCTGTCACGTGGTGGCGGCTGTAGGACGGCCGGAACCGGTACGTGGCGAACGACATCCGGGCGACCAGCCCCGGCGGCAGCAGGAAGGACACCGCGGCGATCCACCGCGCCACCTCGTCGGAGTCCGCGGCGAAGATCACCACGGACCGGTCCTGGTCGAGCACGGCCCGCTCCACGGCGGCCAGCAGGGCGGGCAGCAGCGACCGCCCCGCGCCCCGGTCCAGGAAGTCGTCGATCACGTCCCGCCGCAGCGGCCCGCGGGGCAGCGGCCCGCGCATCGGCGGCAGCACGGTGCCGGCCACCGGCTCCCGCGTCCACAGGGGCGCCCGCCACAGCTCGATGGGCGCGGGCCCGCCCCACGGCCCGTCCGGGACGGGCACGAGCGCGTGCGCGAAGTAGTTGCCGAACCTGCCGGAGTAGTCCGTCCCGGTGAAGGTCACGTTGGTCACGATCGGCCGGGGGCCCGGCACGAAGCACAGGTTGACCGGGCAGCGCGCGACCTGCTCGGGCGTCGGCGAGTGGCCGAGCGTGCCGGGCGGCTCGTAGGAGCTGAGCGCCTCCACCTCGCCCATGACCTCCGCCGGCACCCCCGGCGTGACCGCGTTGAACTGGTAGCCGGCGTAGCCCGACAGCCCCGTCCGGCACGACGTGTAGTAGAGCTGATGGAAATCCATGTCATCACCCCTTCGTCGACGGCAGGACGTCCAGCCGGCTCAGCAGCCACAGGAACGGGTCGGCCGCCCGGTAGGGGTGGATTCCCCGGGGGTCCACCCGGTTGTCGGCCGTGGGGCTGTCACCCAGCGACGACAGGCCGAAGTAGCGGTAGGACGTGTAGTTCTTGCGCATGACCTGGTCGATCTGCTCGCCGTCCCACTCGTGCAGCAGCGCCCGTACGTGGTCGTGCACGGCCAGGCTGTCGCCCTCGTCGAAGACCGGTTCGGTCGTGGGCGGCTCGCGCAGCAGGGGGCTGCCGGGCGCGAATCCGTGCCGCAGCGCGTCGATCTTGGACAGGGCGACCGCGACCGGGATGTCGAGCCGCCGCCTGGCGTCGCGGCCGTGCGCCTCGTAGAGCACCTCGGTCACCCGGGTCAGCACGTTGACCGGGCTGTCGGTCCCGTCGTCGATGTCGGGCAGCCGGACGCCGGGCCGGGCGGCCGCCCGCGCGCCGCGCATCTGCAGCGGGTCGAGGAGGAGGATGATCCCGTCCGCGCCGCGCAGGTAGCGCACGTTCAGGTCCACGCTCCGCTTGCTGATCAGGTCCTCGCCCGCCGTGTCGAAGAACGAGGTGATCGTGTGCCGGTTCCGCGCGCCGAACAGCCCGGGCCGGTCCAGGGTGACCTTGAACACCAGCGGGCGCCGCAGCTCCGCCTGGCCCGGCCTGGTGGTCCCCGGCAGCGTGTTCCGCCGGTAGAGCAGGTCCTCGTACTTCCTGGAGAACTCGCTGCGCGTGTGGTCGTCGGAGCCGACCACGGCGGCGTCGAAGCGCCGCCCGACCGAGTGCATCAGCTCGTGCAGCAGGACCGTCATGTAGACGGTCTTGCCGGTGTTCTTGGCTCCGATCAGCGCGATCAGGCGGCTGGTGACCTTGCCGAAGTGCACCGGCAACTGGCTGTGGCAGTGCGGGCAGATCCGCTGGGTCGACTCGCCCCCGCAGTCGGGGCAGCGGGCGCCGCCGCGCCACCCGCTGACCAGGGGGCTTCCGGCGAACACCGGGGGCAGGGCCTCGTTCATCCCGAACCGCTCCGACAACGCCGCGTCGCGGGCGGGGACGCACCGCGTCCCCTTCGGCCCGAGCAGCGAGGTGCAGCGAAACATGATCTTCCGCTGCTGGAAGCGCTGGTAGCAGTACGGGCAGACCAGGGTGGACATGGGGGACGTCATCGTCGTGTCACCAGATTCCGGGAAGTCGTACGAGGGTCACGTCGTCCGTGGCGCCGGGCGCGGGGAAGCAGGCCAGCCGGGACGAGCCGGGCGGCGAGGGGACGTCGATCCGCAGCGTGAACGGGTGGTCCGGGTCGAGGTCGTGCGCCGGCACCTCGCAGAGCACCGTGCCCTGCTCGGGGTGCAGCGGGATCACACCGCCCGCGCGGTGCACCACGAGCAGCGGCGGCACCCGGCAGCGCCGGTCCGCGCTCAGCACCAGGACGGCCGAACGGCGCGACAGCCGGGGCTTGCGGAACTCGTAGCGCACCTCCGGGCCGATCGCGGGGATCGCCGCCGTCACCGGGCGGGAACGCAGCCGGCCGGCCACGGTGCGCACGCTCGCCACCACCGCGCCAGGCCCGACCCTCAGGCGGAACCCGTTGTCCTCGTAGCCGCGCCGCCGGCACTCCACGACGGCCGCGCCGGGCCGCCGGCCGGGATCGGTCCCGTCGCTCCCGCCGGCGGCGCCGTCCCCGCCGGTTCCGAGGGTCCCGTCGTCTCCGCGGACCCCGCCCGTGCCGCCCGTGCCGTCCGTGCCCCCGGTGCTCGCCGTGCCGCCCGTGCCGCCCGTGCCGTCCGTGCCCCCGGTGCTCGCCGTGCCGCCCGTGCC
>NZ_JBFABE010000002.1:0-118580 GCF_040640155.1 Streptosporangium sp. NPDC023615 | reverse complement strand
CGCCGGCCCGTCCGGGGGCGGTGCCGCCCGGAGCCCAGGTGACCTCCACGAGCTGCGCGCCGGGCGGCCAGATCCAGCTCAGCACCATCGTGTCGCCCAGCCGGTGGGCGGTCAGCTCCCGTACCGGGTCCACCACGACGAGCCGCGCGGACGCGCCCACCACCGCCCTGCCCGCGCCCACGCTCACGGCGACGAAGTAGCCGCCGCCCGGCGCCGGGTCCGCCGCGCCACCCGCCGTGCCCGCCCCGCCCCGTGCCGGGGCCGCCGCCGCGGTCAGCGTCATCCGGCCCCCGGCCCCCGGTACGGCGACCCCGGCCACCGGCCGCCCGTACCGCTCCACGTCCCGTTCCGGGAGCGACGTCCCGGCGGGCCAGGGCGGCGGCACGTCCGAGGTCCTGATCACCACCCGCCCGGCGGCCGGCGGGGTCCAGGTGATCCTGGCGGCCGGCGGGTCGCCGCCCGCGGACTCGACCGACAGGTCCCGCACGGCCTGCGGCGGGGACTCGGGGGACCCGCCGACGACGACACCCCGCGAGAGCCTGCGGGTGCCGTCGGAGCGCTCGTACGCCGCCTGCACCCGGTAGCGGTACGTCCGCCCGGGGACCACGTCCGTGTCGGCGAACCCGCTCCGCTCGGTCCGCACGGCGGGCCCGTCGCGCCGGTCGAGACGGGTCACCACGGCGTCGACGGCACCCCGGGGCAACCGCCAGGTCGCGGTGACCTCCCGCTCCGCCGACACGACCCGCACGGCGACGACCTCCGGCAGGACGGTCGCCCGGGGGCCCGTGGCGGGCGCGGACCAGATGCCCTCCGTCCGCCCGGCGAACACGCAGTAGTAGAGGTCCTCGGCGGCCGGCGGGGCCTCGTCCACGAGCTCGTTGGAGTCGGTCTCGCCGATCACGACCCCGTCGGCGGCCCCCCTCGCGGGCGCCCCGACCGTGCGCACCACGCGGTGGCGGACCGGGCCGACCCGCGCCGGTCCCGGTGTCCACGCGACCGTGACGTGGCCCTCCCCGGCGCCGACGCGCACCTCGCCGGGCGGGGGCGGCGGCAGCGCGCGCAGCCGGTCGCCGATCGTCTCGTCGTCGGCCGCGATCCGCCAGGCCCGGTCCAGCAGCTCGGCCGCGGCCTCCGGACGGCCCGCCGTGATCTCCCGGCCGGCCTGCTCGCCCCACGCGGCGACCTGCCGGACCCGCTCCTCGATCCGGGCGCGCAGCTCCGGCGGCGCTCCGGCGGGCAGGCCGGGCAGCAGCCGCTCGGCGGCCCGCAGCCTGCCCTCCTGGAGCGCCTCCTGGACCAGGCTCTCCACGCCGGGCGCGCGGACGTCGTGGGCGGCCACGGCGAGCGCCAGCTCCCCGGCCTCCTCCTCGACCAGCCCGAGCCCGGTGGCCAGCGCGGTGAGCACCTTCGGCGGCATCCCGGCGGCGGCCTCGGGCCGCAGGATCTCCACCACCTCCCAGAGCAGCAGGGTGTCCAGCCGGCCCGGTTCCCGCGCCGCCTCGGCCAGCGTCGCCAGCACGCCGTCGATCGCGGTCTTGCGCTCGTCCCTGGCCCGCCCCGCCGCGTCGCGGACCACCGTGGCGATCGCCTCCCCGGTCAGCCTCCCGCCCGTCCCCCGGTCCGGCTCCCCGGTCAGCGGGCTCGCGGTGGTCAGGCGGAACCCGTCGCGCAGCCGGAACCCGCGGCGTACGACGTCGGTGCCGACCACGACCTCGACCGACAGCCGCATCCCGAGCAGGGACAGGGCCGGGCGCAGCGTCCGGTACGCCGGGGGCGCCACGTCGGGCAGCTTCCACGGCCGCTCGACGACCTCCACGCCGTGCCGGGCCAGGATGCGGCGTACGTCGGCCTCCGTGCAGGCGCCCGAGGTCTCGGCCACGAGGTGGTCGAGCGTGGCGCGGCCGATGAGGGTGCTCGTCCCGGCGAGCGCGGCGACCGTGCCGGTCACCCTGGCGGTGGCGGCGGCCACCTGGCGCGTGGTCTCCTCGTTCAGGCCGTCCCACGTGAGCGTGCCCGCCCGCGCCAGGTCCCCGTGCGCGACCATCAGGGCGTCGACGAGCTTGGCGTAGCTCCTCTTCTGCTGCCTGAGCGTCCGCCAGTACGCGACGACCTCCTCCAGGTGCCTCTCGAACGGCTCGCCCCGCAGCGCCTCGGAGGAGCGCAGGGCGTAGCGGGCCAGCAGGTCGGCCGGTGGCGTGCCGCCCCGGGCGCGAGCCGGGTCGAGCACGCCACGACGGTAGGCATCCTTGTCCAGCACGGATCTTCCTCGCCGATTCTCGCGGTCAGCCGTTTCTCGAGGTCAGCCGGTCGCCGCGGTCACTGGGAGACCGCGTACCTGGCGACCGCCTGCCTGGCCTGCTCGACCTGCGACTCCGAGAGGCCCTGGATGCGCACCTCGATGCGCAGCTCCTTGTGCGTCTGCAGCTCGACGGCGTGGACCGTGAGCGTGCCGAGCTCGTCCATGGCGAAGCTGATGTCGATGGGCGAGCCCTTGCGGATCCGGGGGAGGCCGGTGATGGTCCCCTCGCCGATCCTGGCGTTGTCGGCCAGGCCGGCCGACTCGACCGCCCCGGCCTGCTCCCAGATCTCGATACCGATCTCGGTCTGGTTCTCGTACGCGGTGACGAACCGTTCGGAGACCGGCTCGGCGGGCAGGGCGGTGTTGGCCTTGAGGACGTGGCTGACCGAGAAGACCTCCTTGCCGTCGTCGGTGAAGTCGACGACCTTGACGCCGAACGCGCGGGGGACGACGGTCGTCACCCGGCGTCCCGCCAGCATCCGCACCTTCTCCGGCTCCAGCCCGAGCTGGTCGGCGGCCTGCTCGACGGCGCGCTCCACCTCGGCGTCCGAGGCGGCGTCGGCCTCGCCGGGCAGGCGTACCTTGACCGCCTCGATCAGCGCGAACCTGGCCGCGCCCTTGGCCACCGCCAGGTCGGGGTCGTGCAGCTTGGGGTCGAACCCGAAGCGCTGCCGCAGCCCCTCGGCCACCGCGGGCATCCGCACCGAGCCGCCCACCAGCAGGACGTCGTCGAAGCGGTCGACGCCCTGCGCGGCGACGGCGTCCACGGTACGCCTGGTGATCTCGAAAGTGCGGGCGAGCAGGTCCTCGGTGAGGGCCTCGAACTGCTCGCGCGTCAGTTCCACCCGGGCGGTGCCGCCGTCGAAGCGCATGTTGTAGCGCCGCGACATGGCCGAGCTGAGCCCCTTCTTCATGTCCTCGGCGGCGATCGCCAGCTCCTGCAGGAAGTCCTCGCTCTCGGCCGCGGACGAGCCCGGGTTCTCGGCCAGGAAGGACTCCAGCAGGTGGCCGGCGACGCGCTCGTCCCAGTCGGCGCCCCCGAGCCGGTGGTCCCCGTCGGTGTGCAGGACGCGCACGTCGTCGCCCTCCAGCCGGATGACCGTGGTGTCGAAGGTGCCGCCGCCCAGGTCGTACACCAGGATCGTGGAGGACCCCTCGGCAGAGAGCGTCTCGTAGTGCAGCGCGGCCGCCACCGGCTCGGGGATCAGGTTGAGCACGTTGAGCCCGGCGATCTCCCCGGCGTTGCGGGTGGCCTCGCGCTCGGCCACGCCGAAGTAGGCGGGCACGGTGATGACGACGTCGCGCACCTCCTCGTGGGTGTGCTCGGCGGCGGACCGCGCCACCTCCTTCAGGATGAGCGCGGAGATCGACTCGGGGGTGTGCTCGGTGCCGTGGAAGGTCAGGTCGCACTTCTGCCCCATCTGCCGCTTGATCAGCGACACCACCAGGTCGGGGTAGAGCTTGGCCGAGCTCTTGGCGTCCTGTCCGACCACGACGTGGTCGGCCGTCTCCATGTAGACCACCGAGGGGGTGGTCTCCTGGCCGATGGCGTTCTTGGCGACGACCGGCCGGCCGGTGTCGTCGATGTAGGCGATGCAGGAGTAGGTGGTGCCGAGGTCGATTCCGTACGTCGGGTTGTGCGCTGCCATATGTGGTGATCCCCTTGGTCTGTCAGGTCATGTCCGCCGGGTCGCGTCCGTCGGGCACGCCCGTGCGGCCCCGGTCCCGGTCGTGGTCCCCGCCGTGGTCCCGGTCGTCGGCGCGGCGGTACCGGTGGAACCTGGCCCGTACGGGACGCCGGACCCGGCCCGTCTCCCGCTCCACGAAGCCGATCGCCACCACCTCGGCGACCGTGTTGTCGAGGGCCTCGTCCGTCACCGGCACGACCGACACGGCGGTGTGCCGGCCCGCGTCGAACGGCTCTCCCGGACGCGCCGTGAACTCCTCCAGCCCGCACCGCTCCAGCATCAGCAGAGTGTCGTCGGCGAAGCTCGCCAGCAGCCTGCCGTGGGCCGCGTTCGCCGCGTTCGCCGCGCTCGCCGTGTCCGCCGCCTCGCCTTCGCCGTCCTTCGCGCTTTTCTCGCCCCCGTCGCCGGTCAGGCGGGTGACCTCGCGGAGCAGCGCGTCGTGCATCCGGATCAGGTCGGCGACGACCGGCTCCAGGATGGTGCGGTACAGGCCGCCGCGCAGCGCCTGGTTCTCCTCGTGCAGGCGGTCGATCACGGTCTCGCGGTGCGCCGATCTGCGGTTGAACTCGGCGACGGCGCTCTCGATGGCCGCCAGCCGCTCGGCCGCTCCGGGGACCGCCGTTCCCGGGTCCGCCGTTCCCGGGTTCACGGTTCCCGGGTTCACGGTTCCCGGCCCGGCGGCTCCCGGTTCGGCCGTGCCCGCGTTCCCGGCTCCCGGGCCGCCGGCGTTCGTTCCGCCGGCTCCCGGACCGGTCGCCTCCGGGCCGGCCGCTCCCGGATCGGCCGGCCCCCGGTCGGTCGATCCGGGAGCGACCGGCGGTGCCGGATCGGCCCACGGCCCACCCGCGTCGTCCCCGCCCACCCCCGCGTGCGCGGGCCCCTCACCGTTCATGGCTCTCCTTCGGTGGCGTCATCCGAAATACCGCTTGCCAGTACGGCCTTGTTACCGGCGGAAAGCCGATGTGTGATGGGTAACACATTGAACAGCAGAATCCCGGTATGTTCATGAAGAACGCCTCTATTGACCTGAATACGACCGGATGACAGCCATATTCCGTCCACACTGGAGTCATGCAACCACCGGCCCATGAGGAGCTCGTCGCGGATCTCAGATCGCTGCGCGAACGAGGGCTGACGAGGCTGCGGGACACGCCACTGCCCGCCCTCGACGTGGCGGCCGCCCTGTGCGTCCTGCCGGCCCCGGGCGTTTCCGAGGCGTACCGTCCCGCGGCCGTGGAGGAGCTCCTGCGCAGGGCGGTCGCCGCGCTGGGAGGGGGCAACCTCACCGCTTCCGCCGAGCACACGTTCGGGCTGGTGCCCGGCACCCGGGACTGGCCGGTCGGCGAGCGCCGCAAGAGGGCCGCCTCGGTCTACGGGGTCAGCACCGAACGCTTCCGCAAGCACCACGAGCAGCTCATCGCGGACGAGATCGCCGAGGCGATCCTGCGGCTCTGCCTGGCCGCCGGGGCGGTCCGCCCGGCCCACCTGCCGGACGGTCCCGCCGTCGTGCCGCTCGGCCCGGTCACGCTGGACTTCATGCCGGTGGAGATGATCACTGGGGTCGACGTGATCGTCTCCTCGGAGAACGTCTACCTCGAGGCGTCCAAGATCTTCCGCAGGTCGCTGTCGGCCGCGCTGCGCCGCGCCTGCGCCGAGAGGACGGAGTCGGGCGAGCTCGTGGACGACGTCGTCCAGCGCGAGCTCGCGCAGTGGATGCGCGCCCACGGCAGGCCCGGACTGCCCGTGGCCCCCGGCACCGTGGTCGCGACCGGGCCGGGCAGGCTCGGCAGGTCGGGGGTGCGCCGCGTCTACCACGCGGCGGTGGCCGTCCCCAGCGCCGACGGGACCGAGTACACCTTCTCCACCGAGGCCATGGCCCGTGCGGTCGGCAACGTCTTCCGCCTGGCCGAGCGGGAACGCCCGCGCTTCCGGCCGCCGCTGCGGTCGATCGCCCTGCCCCTCTTCGGAGCCGGTCGCGGTGGCCTGGACCCGGCCGAGAGCCTGAGCTGGCTGTGGGCCGCGGTCGAGGGAGAGCTCGACGACCGGGCCCGCCGCGACTGGGACCTGCACCTCGTCACGCACAGCCCCCGGGACGCCGGGGTCATCATCCGCCACTTCGGCGGGACGTGAGGCCGTCCTCTGCCCGGTGGGACGTGAGGCCGTCCTCTGCCCGGCGGTGGCCCGAGGCCGCCGTCCACCCGGCGGCGCTGAGGTCGTCCCCTACCCGCCGGCGGCGGCGTCGAGCCGGGCCAGGACCCGGGCCGACAGGCGCCCCAGCGTCTCCACCTGGCCGGGACCGAGGGCGTCGACGAACAGCTCCCGGACGGCCTGGACGTGGCCGGGGGCGGCGGCGGTGATCGCCCGACGGCCGGCCTCGGTGAGAACGACGAAGGCGCCCCGGCCGTCCTCGGCGCACTCCCGGCGCTCGACCAGGCCCCGGCGCTGCATCCGGCTCAGATGATGCGACAGGCGGCTCTGCTCCCACTCCAGCGCGCGTTGCAGCTCGTACGGGCGCAGGCGTCCCTCGGGGGCGTCGGTGAGGTGGACCAGCACGTCGTAGTCGGCCAGGGACAGGCCGGAGGCCGCCTGCAGCCGCCGGTTCAGCTCGGCGCCGAGCCGTGACTGCATGCGCAGGTAGGAGCGCCAGGCGCGCTGCTGGTCGTCGTCCAGCCATCGGGGGACGGTCATGGGCCCACCTTACGCGATCTACATGACATGTCATCGGGGCGAGGAATGAATGACGCGTCATCCATGTTGGAGGGGGTGCATGACACGTCATCTTCTGATCGGGAGGAACCGGCATGACCATCTCGTCCCTCGCTCCCCGCGTCGACGTCCGCCGCGCCGCCGAACGGGCCGCCACGAAGATCTCCTGGCTGGACTCCAAGCACTCGTTCTCCTTCGGCCGCCACCACGACCCGGCCAACACCCACCACGGGCTGCTCCTGGTCAACAACGACGACGTCGTACGGCCCGGTGCCGGCTTCGAGACCCATCCGCACCGGGACATGGAGATCGTCACCTGGGTGCTGCGGGGCTCCCTGGTCCACCAGGACTCCGAGGGCCACAACGGCGTCATCTACCCCGGCCTGGCCCAGCGGATGAGCGCCGGCACCGGCATCCTGCACTCGGAGAAGAACGACTCCTGGCGGCTCGCGGGCGACGTCCACGACGAGCCGGTGCACTTCGTGCAGATGTGGGTCGTGCCCGACGAGGCCGGGATCGCCCCCGGGTACGAGCAACTGGAGATCGAGGGCGAGCTCCTGTCCGGCGGGCTGGTCCCGGTGGCCTCCGGCATGCCCCGGCACGACGGCGCCGCCGCCATCCGCATCAACAACCGTCACGCCGCGCTGTACGCCGCCCGCCTGGAGGCGGGGCAGGGCGTACGGCTGCCCGAGGCGCCGTTCCTGCACCTGTTCGTGCCCCGGGGAGCCGTCGTCCTCGAGGGCGCGGGGGAGCTGGGCACCGGCGACGCGGTGCGCCTCACCGCCACCGGCGGCCAGAAGGTCACCGCCACCGAGGCCGCCGAGATCCTGGTGTGGGAGATGCACGCCACCGTCGCCGCCTGAGCCACCGGTGCGCGGACCCGGCGGGATGCCGTTTCCGGAAGCCTTGAAAGGCTTTATGGGTCTATTTAAGGTGCAATGGTTAATTTGTCGGTAGAAGTTCGGTGTGAGGTCGTCGCGGGCCGGCCGAATGGCGCGCCTTCACCGCCGTCAAAGGCGCCGATGATGACACGCCGCCTTTCTCGCCGCCTGTCCCCGATGTCCGCCGTCCCGCCGTTTCCGGCGCCCCGCGCGATCGCGCGGGGCGAGACCGGTCGTCCGGGGCGCGGGCCCGGAGACCCGATCCACGACCTGAGCCGGAGGGCCCGGTCCAGGGGCTCGGTCCGCGGCCTCGGCGGGACGCTCACGCGCGGCGGACGCGCGCGGCGGACAAGAACGGGAGACGGTTCTAGCGGATCGCGTACGGACAGGGACGCCGGCGGGGGGCTACCGTCCGTGCATGCGAGCAGCCTCGTCCCGCGCGGTGCGCCTGGCCGCCCCCGTCCTGGCCCCCGTCCTGGCCCTCACCCTGGCGTTCACGCCGGTGGGCGGCGCGTCCCACACCCCCGCGGCCGCGGACACGGCGGCGACCGGGAACACGACCGCGGACATCACGGCGACCGGGAGCACGACCTCGGCCGCGGACGCCACGGCGACCTCGACCTCGACCGCGGCCCCGTCCTCGCTGGCCGTCGCGGCCAAGCGGCAGAGCTGGGTCTTCCGCGACGGCGACGGCCGGGAGGTGACGCTGCGCGGGTTCAACGTGTCCGGCAGCACCAAGCTGTACGAGAACTCGCTGCTGCCGTTCCGCAGCACCGCCGACGCCGCGCGCTCGGCCCAGGCCATGCGCGACCTCACCGGCGCGAACGTGATCCGCTTCCTCATCAGCTGGGAGGGCGTGCAACCGTCCCCCTCCACCGTCGACCGCGCCTACCTCGACAGGGCGGTCGAGCAGATCCGCGCGTTCACCGGCCGGGGCATCCGCGTCCTGCTCGACTACCACCAGGACCTCTACTCCTCGTACCTGTTCAACCAGGGAAGCTGGTACACCGGCGACGGCGCGCCCGAATGGGTGATCAGGGGCGGGAACTACCCCAGGGAGTCGTGCGGCATCTGCCTGCTGTGGGGGCAGAACATGCAGAACAACGAGGCCGTCCGCCGGGCCGCCCACGACTTCTGGCGGGACCGGCGCATCAGCACGGCCGAGGGCGAGGTCGGTGTCCAGGAGGCCTTCCTGCGGCAGGCGGCGGCCGCCATGACCCACATCAGGCAGCGGCTGACGGACGCGGAGTTCGCCTCCGTCATCGGGTTCGACCCCTTCAACGAGCCCTACGACGGGGGGCTGGACGGCAGGAGCGGCGTGGAGTGGGAGAAGACCTACCTGATGCCGTTCTACCAGCGCTTCCGCGCCGCCATGGACGCCTCCGGCTGGGCCGCCAAGCCCGCCTTCGTCGAACCCCTGGTCTTCTGGAACACCGGTTTCTTCGAGGAGGGCGGGTTCACCACGGTCGGCGCCCTCGGCACCCGGTACGTCTTCAACAGCCACTTCTACGACGGCGCCCGCATGACGATCGACCCGTCACCGGCCTCCGACGGGGTGTACGGCGCGGCGATGAACGAGATCCGCGGCCGGGCCCGCACGCTGGCCACCGCGCCCTTCGTCTCGGAGTTCGGCCACAGGCTGTCGGGCAACGGCAGCGACCGCACCCCGTGGATGGTCCGGGCCATGTACCAGGCCATGGACTCCGGGGTCCCGGGCAGGAACTGGTGGGCCGACGCCCCCGCCGGGGGAGAGGTGCTCTCCTCCACCCAGTGGCACTGGGACGTCTACAGCGGACGGCACCGCGAGCCGATGAACCGCAACCCCGCCAAGGTACGGACCGAGGGCGACGCCTGGAACGACGAGGACTTCTCCGTGGTCGCCGCGGACTCCTCGGGCGCCCTGACCACCACCCGGCTGGACCGGGCGGTGCTGGACCGCCTCTACCCCTCCGCGGTCGCCGGCGACGTGCTGGCCTTCACCTACGAGGACCTCGCGCGGTCCGGCCACGGCGGCGCCGGGCAGCAGCGTGCCTGGCTGACCGTCCCGGCCTCCATGCCGAACGTCGCCGCGCTGGTCAGGGACCGGCGGTTCGGCGTCCTGGTCTGGCGCGAGCCCGCCACGGCCCCCGGCGTCCCGACCGAGCTGCACCTGCCGGCGTCCCTCACCGCCGCGACCACCGTCGTGGTCGGTGACGTCGCCACCCGTGTGGGCCTGCCCGCCTCGGGGCCGGCGGCGATCGCGACCGAGACCGGGTCGTCGGCCGCCCACCGCCTGCTGCTGAGGCCGTCCGGCGCGGCACCGGGCACCGTGCACGCGGCCCTGGTCGTCGGCGCGGCCACCGGCCCCGCCGTCACCCCCGCCCAGCTCACGGCCGCCGCGGCCGAACTGGCCGCCTGGAAGGGGCAGCGCTTCCCGTCCTGATCGCGGCCCGGCCGGGGCGGGCCGAACCGGGACGGGCGGGACGGTCAGGCGGGTCGTGGCTCGTGAAGCTGCGGCTCGGACCAGGCCGGAACGGTCAGCACGTCGCCGACGGCGAGTACGCCCGGACGCAGGACCGCGAACTTGATGCCGAACGCCACGCCGCCCCTGGCGGCACGGCGATAGGTGGCCAGGGTCCGGAGCGGCTCCGGGCCGGCCCCTTCGCCGCTCCGCTGGTCGACCAGCGTGACGGCGCAGCGGATCGCGAGCTTGGCGTACCCGAGCTCCACGTCGCCGGCGACGAGACGGTGGACGCGGTCCTCCACGTGAGGCTCGTCCCATCCGTCGACCACGATGTTCGGCCGGAACCTGGACATCGGCACCGGGGGCCCGCTCACGCGCCGGTTCAGGTCGTCCAGCGTGGCCCGGGAGAGGACGTGCACGGCGTCGCTGTCGGCGTAACCGGACGTTCCGGGCGTCCGGCCGTCGGTGACGCGGTCGTGCTCCGGCGGCACCCGCACCAGCCGGCTCCGTGAGCCGAGCACCGACGACACCCACTCGGCGGCCACCTCGCCCTGGTCGATCCCCCGGTAGCCCCTGCCGAACAGTTCCACCTCCCGGCGGGGGGAGTCCAGGTCGATCGTGATGCGCGTGTCCTCGAACCCGGGGGCGTGGAGGGCGAGCTTCTCACCGCCGGCGTCGACGACCGGCCGGATCAGCGCCAGCCGGGGGTCCTGGCGCTGGCTGCGGAACAGCCCGTCGGTGTCGATCACCATGAAGGCGCGGTCGTGGGCCAGTCCCGCGCGGGTCAGCCGCGTCTCGCTCAGCGCCGTCCCCGCGCAACCTTTGATCGGATACGAGATCAGCTCGCCTATCGTCGCCGTCATCGTCTCTCCCGCCGTCGTGTCGCCCGCACGCCGCGACCCTACGGCGGACACCGGACGGCGCACCAGAGACGACGGCCGTATCTGACATGAATATGTGAGGTTCGGCGACCGGTTCCCGGCGGCGTGGCTCCGTGGTCCTGCCGGACCGTCGCCCGCGGCGTGGCTCCGCGGCCTTGCGGGGCCGTTGCCGGCGACGCGACCTCGGGGTTCTCCGGGCCGGCGCCGGCGGCGTGCCCTCTCCTCACCCGCCGCCGAGGGGAGCGATCCGGCGCGCGCGGACCGCCTCGGCGGGCCGGGTGTCATGCGCGGGAGCGTTCGCTTCTAAGCTCTGGGTGTGGCCAAGTACTTCGACGTGCATCCCGACAGTCCCCAGCCGCGGCTGATCGGCCAGGTGGTCGACCTTCTGCGCGCGGACGGGTTGATCGCGTACCCCACGGACTCGGGGTACGCGCTGGGCTGCCAGCTGGGCAGCAGGGAGGGCATCGACCGGATCAGGGAGATCCGCGACCTCGGCGGCGACCACCACTTCACCCTGATCTGCCGGGACTTCGCGCAGTTCGGCAGGTTCGTTCATGTGAGCAACGCGCTGTTCCGCTCGGTCAAGGCGGCGACCCCCGGCGGGTACACGTTCATCCTGCCCGCGACCAAGGAGGTGCCGCGGCGGTTGCTGCATCCCCGCAAGAAGACGGTCGGCGTCCGGATCCCCGATCACGTCGTCACGCAGGCGCTGCTGGCCGAGCTCGGTGAACCGCTGGTGTCGAGCACCCTGCTGCTGCCCGACGAGACCGAGCCGCTGACCCAGGGCTGGGACATCAAGGAGAGGCTCGACCACGTGGTGGACGCCGTCATCGACTCCGGCGAGTGCGGCGCCACCCCGACGACGGTCGTCGACCTCTCGCAGGACGAGCCCGAGATCCTCCGCCGCGGCACCGGGGACCCGTCCCTCTTCGAGTAGGCGTCCGGTGGCGGAGCCCCGTCGCTCTTTCGACCGGTCTCACTCCGAGACGGCGACGTCTCCCGGCCCGAATCGTCGAACCCGGTTCCCACCACCCGCGGCGCCCCGGTGAAGCCGACCTCTTCCAGGTGTCTCAGCAGGGCGTGGACACTCCTCGACCAGGGACCGGCCTTCCGGAACACCGTCCGGCCCCGCCGGCTGACCGCCGTGCGGCCACCACCGGTCAACGGGACCTCCACCTCGTCGGGATCCGCGGCAGGACCGGTCATGGGACCCCCTGAGACAGGCGTGGACGAGCCGGTTCCCGATCGTGCCCCAGGACGTGCGTCCACGCACCTCCTTTTCGACCCCGCCTCACCCCGGCACAGCGGTCGCGACCGGGGCCGGGGCCGACGATCCGACGCGTCGGAGCCGCGCGACGTCAGACCGGCAACGGTCACGCCGGAGCCGTGGCGGTGCCGCCTGAGCCGGCGGCGGGGATCACCGCGAATACATAGATGCTGACGGATGGGCGGCACTGCTACCGTCAGCCTCATGCCTGGTACGGAGTTGCCGATCCTCGGCACGGAGCCTCTCGCGGTGGAGCTGGCCAACACGCTCTACGGCAGCGGGGAGGAACGGATCGACTTCCTGCGGACCGCCCGACGGATCGACGAGTGGTTCGCATCGGTCTCCGCGGAACACGGGGTGACGGCTCCGGCCGCGATGGGACGTGACGCCGAGCGCGTCCGGACGCTGCGCGACTGCGTGCACTCCCTGCTCTCCGCGGCCGTCGACGAGCGAACACCCGACGAGGCGTCGGTCGAACGGCTCAACGGCTTCGCGGCGGCGGCGCCGACCCATCTGCGGCTCGACTGGACCGGTGCCGGGGGGCCGGTCTCGCGGTGGCGCGACACCACCGTCGGCGGTACCGCGGTGCTCGGCCGGATCGCCACCTGCTGCATCGAGCTGCTGACCGGACCCGAGGCGGGGAAGGTACGGCGATGCCAGGGCCCCGGCTGCTCGCTGATCTTCATGAAGAGCCACCCGCGTCGCCGCTGGTGCCATCCCTCCTGCGGCCACAGGGACCGGCAGGCCCGGTACCACCGTCGGCACCTCACCACCTCCGGAGCGTCCTGATGATCACATGGCGTCGGCTCGACGAGCGGGACTTCCCACTGCTGAGGGAGTGGCTGGAGCAGCCGCACGTGGCCCGGTGGTGGAATCACGAGACCTCGGCGGAGGCGGTGGCACGTGACTTCGGCCCCGTCGCCAGGGGAGAGGAGCCGTCCGAGGACCTGCTCGCTCTCCTCGACGGCCGGCCGCTCGGCCTGGTCCAGCGGACGATGCTGGCCGACTACCCCGAGTACGTGGCCGAGCTGGCGCCCCTCCTCACCGTTCCCGAGGGTGCGATGAGCATCGACTACCTGATCGGCGATCCGGAGCAGGTCGGGCGCGGCCTCGGGCCGAGAATGATCCGCGACATCGTCGAGCGGACCTGGACGGAGATCCCGGCCGCCACCTGTGTCCTGGTTCCCGTGTCAACGGCCAACCGCGCGTCCTGGAGGGCACTGGAGAAGGCCGGGCTGCGCCGGGTCGCGGAAGGCGACCTGGAGCCGGACAACCCGATCGACGACCGCGCCCACTACGTGTACCGGATCGACCGGTCGGCGCGACCGGACCGGGACCGCGACCGGGTCGGCCCCTGACGGGAGGTCCGCCGGCCTCCGAACGCCCCCGGGAGGCTTCGGAGGCCTTCCCCTCCTCGCGCGCCCACGCGCCTCGGCGGTCGCCGCGGCGGCGCCGGAGGCCCGTTCCCCCGCAAGGCGGCCGCGGCGTCCGTCCACTCGGTCACCTCACCTCGACGGGAACCCGTTCGTCGCCCAGAGGCTCTGGGGACCTCCTGTTCCGGGTCAGGTGGACGTAGGCCAGCGCGCCCAGGAACAGGGCGATCGACGTCCACTGGTTCAGCCGCAGCCCGAGGATCTCGTTGGCCGGGTCGACGCGCAGGCCCTCGATCCAGAACCGGCCCGCGGTGTAGCCCGCCACGTACAGGGCGAAGAGCCGCCCGTGCCGCAGGGCGAAACGACCGCCGATCCAGATCAGCGCCAGCGCCAGCGCCAGGTTCCACAGCGACTCGTAGAGGAACGTGGGGTGGTACGTGGCGACGCCCGGCACGGTCCCAGGACGGCCCGCGTCGATCTCCAGCCCCCAGGGCAGGTCGGTGGGGCCGCCGAACAGCTCCTGGTTGAAGTAGTTGCACCACCGGCCGATGGCCTGACCGACGGCGACGGCCGGGGCCACGGTGTCGGCGACCGCGCTCAGGGCGATGCCCCGGCGACGGCAGGCGATCCACACGCCGACCCCGCCCAGGGCGACGGCGCCCCAGATGCTCAGCCCGCGCCAGCCGGGTCCCGAGTCGCTCCAGATCAGGATCGCGTCGATCGGCCGGTGGGGGGCGTCGGCCCCGAAGTACAACTGCCAGTCGGTGATGACGTGGTACAGCCGCGCCCCCACGAGACCGAACGGGATCCCCCACGTCGCCAGGTCCATCATGGTCCCCGGCGCCCCGCCGCGATTCCGCCAGCGGCGATCGGCGACGGCGACGGCCACCACGACCCCGAGCATGATGCAGAGCGTGTAACCGCGGATGGGCAACGGCCCCAGATACCAGACCCCTTCGGAGGGACTGGGAATGCCGGCGAGCATCATGGCAGGCAATCTAGTGCAGTCCGCCGCGATCACACATTCCACCGAAGTGCATACTTCGCGGATTTTCACCGCCCTGACGGCAGGCGTACGACAAACGCTCCTGTTCACCGACTCGAAGTCCACGGCCGCGGGTCGGGTAAGAGGTCTCACCGTTCGCGCACCCGGCTCAGAGTCGTTTCCCCACAGCCCTCGTGTGAGGTCGAGCGCCGTGCGTACGCCACTCCCGTCGTCATCGCCTCCGGCGGTCAGCCGACCGTTGTCGGAATGCCTCATGTACCGGGCACGGGCCCAGAACGGCCGATCACCCCACCGGAGCAGAGCCGGTTACACGACCCCGGCCCTCGGAACTCCCTAGTTGGACGGGTGCCACCACGCCGTGCACTTCGTGGACCCTCCGACGATTCTCCCGCAGGCGCGGAAAACCCAGCTGGTGTTGCCGTAGTTGATCGCCTTGGCGGCACTGGTGTTGGGCGAGCCGTTGTTCTGGACCTTGAAGGGGCCGCACTGGACATGGCCGTTGCCACCGGTGGTGCTCCAGTCCATCCAGACCTGGTCTCCCGGCTTGGTGGCACCAGTGATCTTGGCGAACGCGTGGTTCTGCAGGGGGCTGCCGATCCGTGCGACCAGCAGACCCGCCTGCCTTCCACTCCCCAGGCTGACGGATCTCTGCTGGCCCCCGGCCTGGTTGTAGGGGATGCTGAGGAAGTCGTACGTGGTGCAGTCCTGAATGGTCGCCTGCGCCGGCCCCGCGGTGGTCGTGAACAGCGCCGCGGCCGTTGCGAGAACAGCCGCTCCCCCTACCAGGCTCTTGAGTCGCATACCCATCCCCGTTCTTCCTGATCGCTTTCCTGTGACTCCTGGCACGAGGATCGCCGGGATCCGGACACAAGTCATTCCCTGTGAGTGCCAACTTGTTGACCACGCGTGCCGATGGAACACGCGACCGGACGGGCCTCGTTCGGATAGGGACCTCGCGGCCGGTGTGGTGGAGTCACTCCCGCGCACAGCCCTCGTGTGAGACCGGACGCCGTCCGTACGCCGTCCCGTGAAGAGAGACGCGCTCGCTCACTTCCTCGACGGGACGGTCCGGTCATGCTCACCGGGTTGTCCGGGATCATGTCGATCATGTGGCTCTGAGGGCCGGCCTCTTCGGCAGGCCGACCCGGCCGAAGCCTCCGGGCCTCGTCCTGGGAGGGGTCACCTTCGCGTTCGGAGCTCTGGTCCTGTCACAGGCGATGGCCGCGTCACGACGGCTCAACGGCTCGCCCGCCGGGGTCGGCGACCCGGACGGCGAATACGTCCTGGCGGCGTTCGCCGAGCTGTCGGGAGTGGTGGCCCTGCTGGTCGGCGCGGTGATTCTGATCGACCAGGGCGTCGCCGTCCGGCGTTCGCGGAAGACGGTCGTCCCGCATCCGTGAGCCGTCGATCGACGAAGAACATCGCCGCCTTTCGCGCAGCCGCCAAGAGATTGTCGCGGATTTTCATTAGAAGATATTTCTGTCGTGAAAACCTCTCAAAGAGGTATGTTTGCGCATGAAGAGCACTTTCTGCCGCCATGTAAGACATGTGGTGTTCGATGTGTTAAAAATTTAATAATTCATATTTAAGCACTCCAGATTTAACAAATATCTTCAAAAGGCGTCATATACTCTGATTAGTCTCCTCATCGTATGAGTCATTTACAGGAGGAGCGCTTTTGCCATCGAAGCTGAACCGTTTCGGTATGGCCGTGATCGCGGCGAGTCTCGTCGCGTTGGCGACCGTCAGTCCCGCACGCGCCGACTTCAACCCCATCAGCACGGAACCGACCGCGCCCTACGCCCAACCGGCGGACGCGAACGTTCCCCAGAGGGGGTGCGCCACGACGCTGACGGATCCCGCGAACGCCACCGGCAGCACCCCGGCGGTCCAGGTGATCTACGCCTGGCACGAGGGCAACGGGAACAACTACGAGGCCTACGCCGAGCGGATCGCCAAGATCGTCGACAGGATGGACTGGCTGCTCGACGAGTCGACCGACCATGACCAGCACGTCAAGCTGAGCTGCCGGACCGGGTACGGCACGGGCACCTACTCCGGTTACGCCCACGCGCTCGTGGTGCCCGAGAAGATCGAGGCCGCCGACGTCTCGGGCGAGACCGGCCCCGGCATCGTCGCCGACGACCTGGAGGCGGCGGGGTACGACAACGCCAACCGCACCTACGTGGTGTTCGAGGACTTCGACGGGACGGCGACCGCGCACTGCGGCGGCGTCTGCGTGGCGACCTCCAACGAGTGGGACAGCGGCACCATGATGCACGAGCTGATCCACCTCTACGAGGTCGACCACGCGAAGGTCAGCGAGGTGCCGGGCGTTCTCGCGGTCAACGACGTCATGACCAGCCAGTACAACGACTGGCAGATCGACCAGGAGTTCAACACCTACTACGACCCGAGCGAGCTCTCGGCGCTGTTCCACACCTCCAACCATCCCGACACGCGTCATCTCAACCTCGCGGCCTGGTCGCGCTTCACCGTGCCGACGTGCTGCGACGTGGGCTACAGCAACGACCTGCTGACCGCCCAGGAACGCACGATCGAGTCGCAGGCGCCGTACGGGACCCCCTCGGGGTTCACCGTCTCCGGGGGCGGCTGGACGCAGGTCACCCCGCCGGGCCCGGACGGGGCGACCTCGGCCCGCTACTACGACGGCCGGCGCTCGCTGACGATGAACGTCCAGTCCTACGCCGACGGGTTCGTGTCGGTCACCCGCAGGCCCGCGGTGACGGCCGGGCAGCGCTACAAGTTCTTCGCCCGGCTGACCACCCCGACCTCCGGCAACGTCAAGCTGCGCCTGTCCTGGTACAACTCCTCCAACGCCCTGATATCGACCAGTGACAGCCCCTCCCGCGCGCTGTCGTCGAGCTGGCAGGAGTACTCGGTGTCGGCGGTCGCGCCCACCGGGGCGGCCACCGTGCGGCTGTCGGTGGTGAGCCCCTCCGGCCAGAACTTCGCCTACCTGCTCGACAGCCTCCAGCTCAACCGGTGCGACAACGGCCGGACCGTCGACGGATGCCGCATCGACGGCTGACCCTCGGCGGGAACGTAGTGCGCGGCGCCGGCGGGGCATCCCCGCCGGCGCCGTCGCTCTTGGGGGCGTGAGCTGGGGAAGGACACCCCAGGCGCCGAGCTTCCCCGGAGAACCGGGGACGTACCCGCCGGAGATGTTGCGGTGGCTCCTCGCGGGGAGGCTCAGGCCGGAGAGGTTCGACTGTCACAGGCGTCGCGGGCGTTGGAATAAGCATGGCCGTAGAGGCCTGCCGACGAGATCGGCAGCAAGAGTAGGCCATGCGTTGGAAGGTCTCCCGAACGGGCTGCCACGCCTTTGAGGGCCGTCTGATCCGGCATGATCGCCTCGGATGTCTCAGCTGAGCGGTACTTCGAAGACGACAGGTCCATGTGGAGCCGGTGGCCCGCTCAGAGAGAGCGCTCGAGCTTCAGAAAACACAGGTGGCCAAAATATCTGCTCTATCTGCAGTTTGTGTTTGTATCGGGAACTGGTGCCGCGCAGGTGTCGCGAGGCAGGAAGATATCCGTTGTCGAAATTATCGACCAGTTTGACGAACCCTTCTCCCCATAGATCGCACATGCCTTTGAACGCCGACCGGTCGGCGGTGCGCATCTCCATGGATGCAGTGACCCGGAGACCCGCCGCCCCGAACGTGAGAGTGTCCAGCGTGACCCTCATGTCGTCGGCAGTACGGGGTGTGCGGAGCTTCATCTGCCGAAGATTGGGCCCAGGATCTTGAGGCAATGCCCTGAGAGTTAACACCATCGCCAGACGAAGCGCCTCGGTGCATGCCTCGTCAACCTTGTTCTCAAGAACCCAAGAAAAAGGATCTCGTTGCGTCGCATGGTCCAACACCTCGGCCAGCAGACCGTACCTGCTCCCACGACAAACCTTTGTGACCAGAGGCAGGAGTGCAGTTCGTGACTGGATGTCGCGTATCTGCACCAGGACGTCGCCGGGGATCGGTAGCCAGTCGATGGCTGTTGCCGCCGCGTTCAGTCGGGCGAGGTGCTGTTCCGGGCTGCTGGCTCCAGATGCCTGCGCTCGACGGACTCCCGCCATCAGGCCGTAGAGACCGTGCAGCTGAGTGCGAAGGACAAATGTCACGCAGCGTTCGGTGTGTTCACGACGCGCCCAGGCAACCAGATCGGCCGCCGGTGGTTGTTTACCGGCCTGGGCAAGAAGAACGGCCGCGTCGTGCTCTCGGGGCAAGGGGGCGATGGTACCGGGAGGAAGCCGACGGATCGCGACGAGGCTTTCTCGTATCGCCGGTGTAAGCAATGGCATGCCGATCTCCTCCCGGTGGTGGGGTCGGATTCAGATGTCTACCAGGAAACAGTCGTGCTGCTTGTGGGGTTGACGATGGTGCAACCGCCTCCCCACACGAGGTTGACGTCCCCGGACATCCCGCTGGTCACATAACCTGAACCGGTGAACGGGGCATTGTACGCGGCATAGGTCGACGACCAGGGCCAGCTGGAATCCATCCAATTCCCGGTTGTCGATTCGTCGTGGTTGGCCCACTTAATGTAGAGATGGTGACCGGCCACCGCTCCCAGGGAAGAAGAGTAGCCGTAATGGAAGCCGGCATGTCCTTGCCCCGCGTTGTACAGGTAGAGCCGGGCTGTTCCGCAACGGCCAACGCGCTCATCTTGGATGTTGACTCCCTCTTGTGCCCGGTCGACGGCGCGTCCGTCCTTTGTGCAGATGTCGTGCTCGACGGCATACTTCGCAGCTGAACTCGACAAGCTGGAGCAGTCCAGCACCATTGCCGCCTCCCGGACCGTCACCTCGTTGCGGGAGGGTGGGGTGGGTTCAGGGGCGGCCTGCGCCGGCGTGGTCATAGCGATCGAACCCACCAGCGTGACGAGTGTCACCAGAAGGGCGCCGAATCATTTGACAAACATGGAGTATTCTCCTCCTTGCATCGTTTGATGTGCCACGGGCGTGGATCGCTTGGGAAGGCTTCTCGCCCGTGGCTTTAATTTTTCGCCGTTCAGTGTTCTTTCGCCTACTTTCTCCTCTTTGTATCTAAGTGGGGGATGTGGGGTTCTTCGTGCGAGTAAAACGATAAGTCAGATCGGCTGCGCGGGGCAAGGCGAACCTCGTCTGACGCGCATGTCAGGTCATCGGTAAAGGTGCCGGTGAATAGTAACGAAAACTTCCCGATCGAGATCTTGCAGGTCAGTAATTTTGGCCCCGGATAATCGAATAAGGGTCGATGTGCACCGAATTTAAACTCTGTTGTTTTGGTCATCCGGAACAAGCGGCACGTGGGCGCCCCATGGGGCGCGTCGCCCTGACGGAGGCTCGCGGCTCTCTTCGCTCGCACGTACTTTGGTGGTCTGCGCTTCGGGAGGGCGGCGGGACTCGCAAGAAGGACTGTCGCCTTTCGGGGTCCTGCTGGGGGGCGCTCGCCCTGGAGAGGGCCAAGCCGCAGAGCAACAAGCGGCTCACAGACTCGGGGGAGACCCACGACGAGCGCGGCCTCAAGCACCGGGGCGAGAAGGAGACGCGGCAGGTGTCGATTCCACCGGAGTTGGTGGCCACCCTGCGTGATCACATCGGCCGTCACGGTGTCACCGCAGATGAACGGCTCTTCCGGACCCGTACGGGCGGACCGATCTCCGGGCCGGCGTACACCAAGGCGCCGGGCACGCGCCGGAAGCCGCAGGGAAGCCGCGGGGAAGGCCGGGCACGCGGTGGACATGATGCTCAGGGGCCGCGCCACGTGCATCGACGACCGGTGCGAGTGCGGCCGACCAGAGAATCTTGGCCGCACTCGTCACGTGACATGGATCATGCTCCACGAAGGACCGCGGGACACTTTGGGGTCCTTCGTCGTTCCGGCCCCGGAATCGCCGCGCAGGGCTCCGGAATCCCCGCCCTACCTGGGAAAATGGGACCTCGGCCATTCCGGGTGTGTCCCGCGACCGGTGGTATACGGCTGCTTTCGGCCACCTGCGGTTGCCTGAGGGATGCGTGCCCCCGGCAAGCGAAAGACCAGGTCAACGTGTGGATGACCTGGTCCTGGCAGCGCACCCTGCAGGATTCGAACCTGCGACCGTCGGATTAGAAGTCCGATGCTCTATCCAGCTGAGCTAAGGGTGCTCCCGCTCAATTGTGCATGATCCGGGGAGTGCCCACGTATCGGTTTCTCGCCTGTGTCGCGAAGGTCACTCCACGATTCGGTCATCTCCCGGCGGGTGGCCTTCCCTCCCGCCTGGTGAGGGCGGGGTGCCGGCCGTGGCGCCGGAACCTGCGGGACCGCCTGCCGATCCGCCGAGGCCTTCCGGATGCCTCGTCGCACCGAGGCGGTCTGCCCGAATCGTTCCCGTGCGGAGGCGGACCGGTCTACGCTCGTATGCCATGTTCGTCGCCACGGTCCGAGAGGAGATCCCCCTGCTGGGGGGTGACGTCACCGAGGGGGTCGTGCGGGTCGGGGACACCGTACGCCGTCCTCGCAGGCCCTCCACGGAGTCGGTGCACGCGTTGCTGCGTCATCTGGAGCGGTCCGGGTTCGAGGGCGCTCCCCGGGCGCTGGGGGTGGACGAGCTGGGCCGGGAGGTGCTGAGCTACGTCGAGGGTGAGTCCGCGGCCAGGCCGCTGCCCGCGTACGCGCTCACCGACGGGGCGCTGGCCGAGCTGGCACGGCTGCTGCGGCGGTTCCACGACGCCGCCGAGGGGTTCGTCCCGCCCGAGGGGGCCCGCTGGGAGGCGGGGTCCAACGACGACGCGGCCCCGGCCCTGGTCGGGCACTGCGACGTCAACCTCGACAACGTGATCTTCCGCGACGGGCTCCCGGCGGCGTTGATCGACTTCGACATGGCCAGGCCGACGACCAGGCTGTTCGACGTGGTGACCACGCTGCGGCACTGGGCGCCGATCGCCGACCCGGTGGATCTGGAGCCGCTCCAGCGCGAGCTGGAGGTCGGCCCGAGGCTCCGGCTGTTCTGCGACGCGTACGGCCTGGCGGCCCGTGACCGGCGCCGCCTGCTGGATCTCGCCCGGCTTCGCTTCGACCGTTCCTACCACGCGATGCGGGCCAAGGCCGAGGGCGACCGCGCGCGCGGCGGGTGGGCGCGGATGTGGGCGGGCGGGGCGGGTGAGCGCATCCGGCGGGCCTGCGCCTGGCTGGAGAGCCACCAGGATGAGCTCCATGAGCATCTGGTGTAGGGGATCGAAGGACGGGCGCCGGCGTGGGCCCGGCAGGGCCGAAGGGCTGGGGATGCTCGCCGGTGTCGCGATCGACGCCGTGCTCGCCGATCCCCGGCGCGGGCACCCGGTCGCGCTGTTCGGCACCGCCGCCGCCGGGATGGAGCGGCGGCTGTACGGCGACGACCGCCTCCGGGGCGTGGCGCACGTGGCCGCGTGCGTCGTCCCGGTGGCGCTGCTCGGCCTCGCCGCGACCGGGCCGCGTCATCCGGTGGTGCGGGCCGCGCTGAGCGCGGTCGCGACCTGGGCCGTCATCGGCGGCACCACGCTGGGCCGGGAGGGTACGGCGATGGCCTCCCTCCTGGAGAAAGACGATCTGGACGGGGCCCGGGGGAGGCTGCCGCACCTGTGCGGGCGCGACCCGTCCGGGCTGGAGGCGGCGGGGCTCGCCAGGGCCACCGTCGAGTCGATCGCGGAGAACACCTCCGACGCGGTCGTGGCGCCGCTGTTCTGGGGGGCGGTGGCCGGGGTGCCCGGCCTGCTGGCGTACCGCGCGATCAACACGCTGGACGCGATGGTCGGTCACCGCGACGCGCGCTACGAGCGTTTCGGCTGGGCCGCGGCCCGTCTCGACGACGCGGCCAACCTCGTGCCCGCCCGGATCACCGGGGTGCTCGCCGCGCTCGGCGCCCCCCTGGTGGGAGGGTCGGTACGGCGGGCGGCGACGGTGCTGCGCAGGGACGGCCACCGCCATCCCAGTCCCAACGCGGGCCGCTGCGAGGCGGCCTTCGCGGGCGCGCTGGACCGCACGCTGGGCGGGGTGAACGTGTACGGGACCCGCGTGGAGCACCGGCCGGAGATGGGCGACGGGCCCGCGCCCGAGGTCGCCGACATCCGCCGGTCCGTGCGGCTGGCGCGGGCGGTGGGGCTGGGGGCAGCCGCCCTGGCGGTCGCGGCCCTGCTGCGGCGCCGGTAGCCGGGGGCCGTGGACACGGAGGCGGTGAACACGGAGGCCGGTGGAGAGGTGGATCGGCGAACACGAGACCGGTGGGGGCAGGGGCCGGTGGGGGCGGAGGCCGGTGGGCGGTGAGGTCACCCGGACCGGCATGCTGGTCGGCATGACGGCCGACTTCACCGCGGGGCCTCCCGCGACCCCGATCCCCCCCGATCCGATCCACCGTACGCGGGCCGGAGACGGGGCGTGAAGGGGGCGCTGCTGGTCGCCGGGACCACCTCCGACGCGGGCAAGAGCGTCGTCACCGCCGGGATCTGCCGCTGGCTGGCCCGCCAGGGCGTGAAGGTCGCGCCGTACAAGGCGCAGAACATGTCGCTGAACTCGTTCGTCACCGCCGACGGCGCCGAGATCGGCCGGGCGCAGGCGATGCAGGCCGCCGCGTGCGGGCTGGAGCCGTCCGCGGACATGAACCCGATCCTGCTCAAGCCGGGCAGCGACCGGCGCAGCCAGGTCGTGGTCATGGGCAGGCCGATGGCCGAGGTCGACGCCATGGAGTACTGGGACGTCAAGGAGCGGCTCCGCCAGGTCGCGGTGGAGGCGCTCGAGCGGCTGCGCGGCGCGTACGACGTGGTGGTCTGCGAGGGCGCGGGCAGCCCGGCGGAGATCAACCTGCGCAGGGGGGACATCGCGAACATGGGTCTGGCCCGCGCCGCGAACCTGCCGGTGATCGTGGTCGGGGACATCGACAGGGGCGGGGTCTTCGCCTCGCTGTACGGGACGGTGGCGCTGCTGGAGCCCGACGACCAGGCGCTGATCGCCGGGTTCGTGATCAACAAGTTCCGCGGCGCTCCCGAACTCCTCGCGCCCGGCCTGGACATGATCCGGGAGCTGACCGGACGGCCGGTGTACGGGGTGCTGCCCTGGCTGGACGGCCTCTGGCTGGACGTCGAGGACTCGCTGGCGCTGGAGAACCGGCCCGCGATCGGGACACGGGCCCCGCACGGCCGGCAGACCCTGCGGGTGGCGGTGGTACGGCTGCCGAGGATCTCCAACTTCACCGACGTGGACGCGCTGGCGGCCGAGCCGGGGGTGACGGTCCGCTTCGTGACCTCGCCCGGCGAGCTGGAGGACGCCGACCTGGTGGTGCTGCCCGGCTCCCGGGCCACGGTCTCGGACCTGGCCTGGCTGCGTGCCACCGGCCTGGCCGGCGCCCTGCCGGGACGGGTCGTGCTGGGGATCTGCGGCGGCTACCAGATGCTCGCCCGGAGCATCCGCGACGACGTCGAGTCCGGCGCCGGTGCGGTCGAGGGGCTGGGGCTGCTGCCCGCGACGGTGGAGTTCGCCCGGGACAAGACGCTGGGCCGCCCGGTCGGTTCCGCGTACGGCCACCGGGTCGAGGCGTACGAGATCCACCACGGCACGGTGACGACCGACGGCGGCGAGCCCTTCCTGGACGGCTGCCGGAGCGGCACGGTGTGGGGGACCACCTGGCACGGCGCCCTGGAGAACGACGGCTTCCGCCGGGCGTTCCTCGCCGACGTGGCCGCGCTCTCCGGACGGGACTTCGTCCCGGCGCCGGACGTGTCGTTCGCCGCGCTGCGCGAGGAGAGGCTGGACGCGCTCGGGGACCTGATCGAGCGGAACGTCGACACCGGCGCCCTGCTCCGGCTGCTGGAGGGCGGGGCGCCGCCGGGACTCCCGACCCTGCCGCCGGGCGGGGCCGGACGCCGGGCCCCGGACTTCTCGGGCGGTGGGTGAGAGGCGGGGCCCGGGCTTCCGGGACGCGGGGCAGGACGTGGGGCCTCGGGCTTCTCGGGCGGTGGGTGAGCGGGGGTCCCCCCACCGCCGAAGGAGATCCGGTGCTTTCTGCGGGTAAAGTCGCCAGTGCCCCCGCCGGTCTCGGCGGGGTCGACAGGGGAGGTCGCCGATGGGCCGCTTCATGATGATGCTCTTCGTCATCGCCGTGATCGCCGCGGTGGTCTTCGGGGTGGTTCTGCTGATGCGCGCCTCGGCGGCCCGCGCGTCCGCGGCCCGTGAGCCCGCCGACGACCCGAGGGCGATCCTCAAGCGCCGCTACGCGGCCGGGGAGATCGACGAGGACGAGTACCTCCGCCGCATGTCGGGCCTGTCCCAGGACTGGTAGGCCGTCGGGCACGGCGGGTCGTCCGGCCGCCGGACGGCGTGGTCCCCGGTCCGCCGCAGCCGGTGGTCGGCCGAGGCCGTGCGATCAGGGGCGATCAGGGGCGAGCCGGTGGTTGCCGGGCCCGTCGCGGCCGGTGGCCGTGGACGGGGTGCTCAGGGCGTGGGAGCCGGGGTCGGCCGGTTCTCGGCGATCCAGGCGTCGATCTCGTCCCAGTGGTCGAAGAGCCAGCGGATCTGTTCCTCCCGGTCGCGGGGCACGTCGGCCGCCTGCACGCGCCACCACTTGGCCTTGATCTCGGCGCTGACCGGGAGGCGGTGCCAGATGTCGCCCAGGGTGACCAGATCGTCGAGGCCGGTGTGCGCGACGAAGACCACGTCCGCCTCCGGGCAGGCCTCGATCGCGGCGATGGCCCCGTTGGGGCGGGGGGCCATCAGGTGCTCCAGCCTCCGGGCTCGCGCGGCCTCGGCGGCCAGGCCCCTCTGCTCCAGCCGCAGGATGGCCCGCCAGCGGCGTTTCGGGGTGAAGTTGCCGCCCTCGGGAAAGATCACCAGGGCGTCGTCGGCGTCCATGTCCGAGGACAGGCGGCGGATCTCGTCGAGGATGCCGCTCTCGCCGGCCCTGTGGTGGACGAAGGCGTTCGGCAGGCGGTTGATCACCACGTCCAGCGAGGGGTCGAACTGCAGGGCCGCCTTCATCACGATCCTCGGACGCCTGTTGTAGCCGGTGAGGAGATGGTGGATGAGCAGGAACGAGTCACCCGGACCGGCGTGACGCGACAGCACGATGACGGGGCGGGTCAGGCGCCGGGAGAGCTCGTCGGAGGTCGGTGCCGGCTCGTCGACCTCGACGCTCAGACGGAAGATCCGCACGGCGGCCTCGTAGATCTTGGCCAGGAACCACCGGATCAGCTCGTAGTGGCGTTCCTGGTACTCGTCCCGGTTGAGGCGGGCGCCGAACCCGTTGGCCACCCACAGGCCCAGACAGGCGCCCAGCAGCATCGACTCCAGCGTCAGCCAGGCCACCGCGAACCAGACCAGCCGGGTGCCGCGCCGCTGCGGGGGCGGCAGCCGGAGCGAGGCCGCGGTCACCACCAGCAGCCAGATCGGGAGCGTGATCACCGCTCCCACCGCGAGTACGACGATCAGCGGGGCGAGGACCAGGCGGCGGATGATGCGAGGAGGCAGCACGGGCGGCTCCTGCCGGTGCGGAGGTGCGGTGTGGTCTTGGGTTCCTCACGAGCGACGGTCGGGCGATCGGGTGACGGCCGGGCGGCGGCGATGCGGCGACGGGACGAGGTGGCGAGATGAAGGCGGTGAGGCGGTGAGGCGGTGAGGCGGGTGGACGGGTGGCCGGGTGGACGGGTGACGGTCGGGCGGTCGGAGGTGGGTGGTTCAGGAAGCCGTGTCGGGTCCGGGTGGGTCCGTTCGGCTCCCGGCGGGCGCCTGCCGGGCCAGATAGTCGGCCGAGGCCCGGTACGCCCGTTCGATGTATTCAGATATATGCGATAAATCCCGATAACGCAGTTGGGAGAGATCCACACCCGGGCGTGCCTCGCCCCCCGAGGGCAGCACGTGAACCTCGATGTCGTCCGGCAGGCTGGCCATCTCCTCGGTGAAGCGGTGCCGCCGGGCGATCTCGAAGGCGGTCATGCCGACCTCCCACGGCCGCCTCGGCACCGTCAGGGGGCGCTCGATCCGGCCCACGTGCAGGACGTAGACCCGGCGCGCGCCCAGGGCGACGGCACGGCCGATCGGGATGCTGTGCACCAGCCCGCCGTCGAGGAAGTGGTCGTCGCCGACGCGGATCGGCGGCAGCAGGCCGGGAACGGCGCAGGAGGCCAGGACCGCCTCGACCACGGGCCCCTGGGTGAACCAGTGCGCGGCGGCGCGCTCGACGCAGGCGGCCACGCACTGGAACGGCACGGCCAGGTCCTCGATGCGCGAGACCGGGAGCGTCCGGGCCAGCAGGCCGCGCAGAGGCTCGGCGGAGTGCAGGTGGGTGCCGCTCCTGGCGAGGGTGGACAACCGCGTCACCCACGAGCCCCCGAACGCCGTACGGACGATCTCCGAGCTCCACAGGGTGGTCAGGCGCGCGACCGCGTCACCGGGGGCGGCGGCGACCACGACGCCGTTCAGCGCGCCCACGGAGGTGCCGACGATCACGTCCGGCTTGATGCCCGCCTCGTCGAGCGCCCGCAGCATTCCCACCTCGTGGGCGCCCATGACGCCCCCGCCCCCCAGGACGAAGGCGGTGTCCACGCTCATCGGTTCTCCTCGAGAGTGGAGGAAACGCGGCCCGGTGCCGCGATCCGGTGTGGGCATCACCATAGACCGCGCCGGCGACCGCCGCGCCCGCGAGGTGCTCGGGGGCCGGGCCGCCGGCCCGTACGTCGCGCCGGTTCCGGATCCGCGCAGCGAAGGGGCGGCCAACTGTCGGGATCCGGCCATGGCCCCGGCCGCGGCGGGCGGGCACGATCGAGGGCATGACAGCGGTGGTGGAGACCGAGGGGCTCACCAAGTTCTACGGCGGACGCCGGGGGCTTGAGGATCTCGACCTGGAGATCCGGCCCGGGGAGGTGTTCGGGTATCTCGGCCCGAACGGCGCGGGGAAGACGACCACGATCCGGCTGCTCCTGGACGTCATCCGTCCGACCCGGGGGCGGATGACGGTCCTGGGGGCCGATCCCCGGGACGCGGCCGTACGGGGCAGGATCGGCTACCTGCCCGGGGAGCTGGCCCTGGAGGGCAGGGAGAGCGCCGAGAGGTACCTCGCCTTCCTCGGCGCGGTGCGCGGCGGCGTTCCCGAGGGGCGGATCAGGGGGCTGGCCGAACGGCTGGAGGCCGACCTGTCGGCGCCCATGGGCAAGCTCTCCAAGGGAAACCGGCAGAAGATCGGCCTCATCCAGGCGTTCATGCACGAACCGGAGTTCCTGATCCTGGACGAGCCGACCAGCGGCCTGGACCCGCTGGTGCAGCAGGAGTTCCTGTCGATGATCCGCGAGGTGCGCGCCTCCGGCCGTACCGTGCTGATGTCATCCCACGTGCTGGCCGAGGTCGAGCACGTCTCCGACCGGGTCGGCATCGTGCGCTCCGGCAGGCTGGTGGCGGTGGAGGAGGTCGCGGCGCTCCGCGAGAAGGCGGTGCGGCGGGTGGAGTTCCACTTCGACGCTCCGGTGCCGCGCGAGGCGTTCGAGGACCTGCCCGGCGTACGGGACCTGCGGGTGGAGGGCGCCGGGGTGCGCTGCACGATCGACGGGCGTCCGGACGCGCTGGTGAAGGCGGCGGCGAGGTTCACGGTCGTGCACATGGTCAGCGCCGAGCCCGACCTCGAGGAGATCTTCCTGACCTACTACAGCGGAGAGGAGGCGCGTCATGCCCGCGCTGGTGTCGAAGGGCCTGCGTGACAACCGCAGGGCGCTGATCGGCTGGACCGTCGGGATCGGCGCGTTCTTCGCGCTGTACCTGTCGTTCTACCCGAACATCGCGAACAACCCCGACCTGTACGGGGACGTCGCGCTCACCAAGTTCCCCGGGGCGATGCGCGACCTGATGGGCGGCCTGGAAGGCGGTTTCACCAGCGGTTCGGGCTACCTGCAGGCGCTGGTCTACCAGCTCTTCGGACCGCTGCTGTTCATCATGTGCGCCACGGTGCTCGGCAACCGGGCGATCGCCCGGCCCGAGGAGGCGGGCACCCTGGAGCTCACCCTCACCCTGCCGATCACCCGGCGGCGGCTGCTCCTGGAGCGCTTCGCGGCGCTGGCGCTGTCCCTGCTCGGCGTGGCGGCGGTCACCCTCGTGATCGTGCTGGCCCTGTCGGCGGCCGTCGGCCTGGGGGTCCCGGCCGGCAGGATCCTGGCCGGTCACACCGGGGTCCTCCTGCTCGCCCTCTTCTTCGGCACTCTCTGCCTGACGGTCGGCGCGGCGACGAGGCGTCCGGGGGTCGCCCTGGCGGTGGTCGGCGTGGTCGCCGTGGCCGGGTACGTGGTCGAGACCATGGGCAAGGACGTGGACGCGCTCTCCTGGCTGCGCTGGCTCTCGCCGTTCCACTACTACCTCGACGGCCGGCCGCTCCAGCTCGGACTCCCCGTCTGGGAGTATCTCGTGCTGGCGGCGGCGACCGCGGTGCTGGTGCTGATCGCGATACCGGCCTTCGACAGGCGTGACGTGGGAGTCTGATGGACGAGCTGCTCGGCGGCCATCTCCGGGCGTTGAGGGAGGCGGCCGCCACCGGCAGGCCCCCCGGCCGGGCCGAGCTCGACGACTGCCGCGCCGCCGGGACGCTGGCCGCCGAGCGGGGCCTGAGCGTGCGCGCCCTGGTCGAGGCCGCGCTGGCCGGGGCCGAGTCCGTGACGTCCGTGACCCCCGTCCCTTTCCCGGCCCTGCGGCGGACGGTCTCCGCTCTGATGGAGGGCTACGAGAACGCCCAGCGGACGGCGCTGCGCCGGGAGGAGGGCGCGCGCCGGGAGTTCGTCGACGACCTGCTCCAGGGACGCGCCGACCGGCTCGCCGAGCGGGCCGAGCACTTCGGCCTCCGCCTGGCCGAGACCTACGTGGTGGCCGTGGCCCGCCCGGCCGCCCGGGACGGCCTCGCGGGCGGGCTCGGGGGCGGCCCGGGGAAGGCGGGCGGTCCTGGAGGGGCGGGCGGTCCTGGAGGGGCGGTGGGCCCGGGAGCGGCGCGCGGCTCCGGGGGCGCCGCGCCTCCCGCGCCTCCCGGACCCTCCGAATCTTCCGGACATCCCGGGCTTCCCGGTGTTCCCGAGGGGACGGCCCGGCGGATCGAGGAGGCGCTGATCGCCAGGTTCGGCTCGCACAACGTCCTGGTCGCGGTCCGGGAGGGGATGCTCGTCTGTGTCGTGCCGGGGAGCCTCACCGTGGCGACCGGCGAGTTCACCCACCACGTGCGCCAGGCGTTCGCGCCCGGCTGGAGGGTCGGGCTCGGCCGACCGCACCGGGGCCCGGGCGGGGTGGTCACCTCCTACCGGGAGGCGGCCGGCGCCATCGGGCTCGGCGACCGGCTAGGGTTGCGCGCCCCCGTGCTCAAGGCCGCCGACCTGCTGGTCTTCCCGGTGCTGCTGCGCGACAGGGCGGCTATCGAGGACCTGGTGACGACGGTGCTCAGCCCGCTGCTGGAGGCACGCGGCGGTCCCGGGCCGCTGCTCGACACCCTGGAGGCCGTCTTCGCCTCCCAGGGCAACCAGACCGCCGCCGCCCGCAGGCTCGGCGTCAGCACCCGGGCGGTCACCTACCGGCTGGAGCGGATCCGCCGCCTCACGGGTTTCTCGCCGGACGACTCCACCCAGCGGTTCACCCTGGAGACGGCGGTCCTGGGCGCCCGCCTCCTGGACTGGCCCGCCCACCCGCTGGGCTGACCGCGACCGGACGCGGGCCGCCCCGGTGATCCTCACGGACCGGGGGAACCCCGACCGGCCGCCGATCCGGGGGCCCGATGAATCGATGGACTCCGGCGGTCCGGACGCGGCCCGGCCCGGGGGATCAGGGGATCAGCAGTACCTTCCCGGTCGTACGGCGGGCCTCCAGGTCCTCGTGGGCGCGGGCGGCCTCCTGGAGCGGGTAGCGCTCGGAGACGTGGACCCGAAGCTCCCCCGAGGCCACCCACCCGTAGAGGTCCGAGGCCCGCCAGGTGAGCTCGTCACGGGTGGCGACGTGGTGGACCAGCGTGGGGCGGGTCAGGAAGAGGGAACCGTTCCTGGCCAGGACCTGCGGGTCGACGGGCGGGACCGGTCCGCTGGCCTGGCCGTACAGCGCCATCATTCCGCGGGGGCGCAGCGAGGCGATGCTCTGGTCGAAGGTGGCCGCGCCCACGCCGTCGTAGACGACGTGCACGCCGGAACCGGTCAGCTCGCGGACCGCCTCGGCGAAGCTCCCGTAGCGCAACACCTCGTCGGCGCCCGCCTGGCGGGCCAGCGTCTCCTTCTCCTCGGTGGAGACCGTGCCGATCACCCGGGCGCCGCGCAGCTTGGCGATCTGGGTGAGCAGCAGCCCCATGCCACCGGCGGCGGCGTGCACCAGCACGTCGTCACCGGCCTTCACCTCGTACGTGGAGTGGGTCAGGTAGTGCGCGGTCAGCCCCTGCAGGGTGACGGCCGCCGCGATCTCGGGCGTCACCCCGTCGGGCAGGGCGAGCAGCCTGGAGGCGGGCACCGCGATCCTGGAGGCGTAGCTGCGCGGCACGCCCGCCCAGGCCACGGCGTCGCCGACGGCGAAGTCGCGGACGTCGTCACCGACCGCGGCGACGGTGCCCGCCCCCTCCTCGCCGGGGACGAAGGGCAGCGCGAGCGGGTAGCGTCCCATCCGGTGGTAGACGTCGATGAAGTTCACCCCCGCCGCGGCGACGTCGACCAGCACGTCGCCCGGGTCCGTCTCGGGGTCGGGGTGGTCGGTGCAGGTGAGGACCTCGGGTCCGCCGGTGGTCGAGACGACTATGGCGCGCATCGTGCTGAACTCCTTCGGTAGGTCGGGCTCGTCCATCCTCCCCGGCGCCGTACGGATCACTCGCCGCCCCCCTTCCCCGGGCCGGGAGCGTCCGGCGGCGGGAGGCGAGACCGTCCGGGGTCCGGTGGCCGTCCGATGACGCGGGTCAGGGTTGCCCGGTGGCGGAGGGGCCGCGCAGGGTGAAGTTGTCGACGGCGACCTTGAGCACGGCGCTGCTGTTCTCGCCCACCCGGGCGATCACGCCGATCAGCCCGTTGGGCAGCGGGCTGTTGGTGTCCAGGTAGGTCTGGACCTGCTCGTCGCCGACCCACATGGTGAGCTGCACGCCCCCGTCCACCCCGGTGCACTCGGCCGAGAGCCGGGAGGCCCTGTCCTTGACCAGCTCGACCCTGACCGGTTTGGTGAGCTCGCCCCCGGCGGTCTTGACGACCTTGCGGATCCGGGCGTTCCCCGCGGTGTCCAGCAGGAACTCGTACCGGGTGGCCTTGTTGTCGTCCGCGCCCCGGCAGAACAGCCCGTACTCGCCCAGGCCCGTGCTGCCGGAGCGGACCGCGACGTCGGCGGTGATCAGGATCCGGCCCGGTGTGACCGGTGTGGGGGTGGCCGTGGGGTCGGGCGTGGCGGGCGGCGCCGGGACGAAGGGGATCGGGGCCTCCTCGCGCTTGAAGGCCGACTGACCGTTTACGTCGATGGCGTAGTACCCGTGGGGGGAGTACCCGTAGGTACCGATGAGCGGATCGTAGGCGCCGCCGCTCCAGCCGGTGCCGCTCTGGGTGAAGTCGTCCTGGTAGAGCAGGGCGAGGCCCTCGGGCGGGCCTCCGGGGGCGAGCGCGAGGCGCAGGCCGAGCCCGCCCCCGGCCACCACCAGGGCCGCCACGACCGCCCCGACGACCAGTTTCCGCCGTCCGGTGGACGGCCCGCGCGGGGCGGCTCCGGGACCGTCCGGGCCGCCGCCCAGCAGGGTGTGGCCGGGCCCCTCGTGGGAGGCGCCGGGTCCCCGGTAGGAGGCGTCGGGCGCGGTCGGCCGGCCGCCGGAGGCGGTCTGACCGGACCAGGCGAACGCCGGTGCCGCCTGTCCCGGCCCGTGGAAGGCACCGGTCGGAACGGGACCGGCCGGGCCGGTCGGGCCGGTCGGCGTCCGGCCGGCCGGGACGGGGCCACCGGGCGGCGGGCCCGCCGGGCCGACCGCGCCCCAGGGACCGCCCTCCCGTGCCGGGGCCGGGCCCTGCCAGGAGGTCCGTACCGAACGGGCGGCCTGCTCGGGCTCGGCGTCGCGCCCGACCAGGTGGTCGAGGAGTTGCTGGGACGTGGGCCGGCGCCGCGGGTCCTTGGCCAGGGCGTGACCGACGATCCCGCGCAGCGTGGGTTCCATGCCCTCCAGGGAGGGTTCGGTGTTGAGCACCTGGTAGAGCACCGCGGGCAGCGCCTCGCCGCCGAACGGCGCCCGCCCGCTCGCGGCGAAGGCCATCAGGCAGCCCCACGAGAACACGTCGCAGGCGGCCGAGACGGGCTCGCCGCGCAGCACCTCGGGCGCCATGTAGCGGGGGGTGCCGAGGATCTCGCCGGTCCCGGTCATCCCGCTGAGCGTGTCCAGCGCCCGCGCGATACCGAAGTCGATCACGCGCGGGCCGACGGACGAGAGCAGCACGTTGGACGGCTTGAGGTCGCGGTGCACCACCCCGGCGCCGTGGATGGCCGTCAGCGCGGTCGCCACCCCGACGGCCAGCGCGTCCAGGCTGGAACCGCGCAGCGGCCCGCCGGAGTCGACGGCCTCCTCCAGGTTGGGGCCGGTGACGTACTCGGTGACCACGTAGAGCTGGTCGCCGTCGAGTGCCGCCTCGATGACCGCCGCCGTGCAGAACCGGCGGACGCGCTGCGCGGCGTCGGCCTCGCGGCGGAAGCGCATCCTGAACCGCTCGTGCTGGCTGTACTCGGGGTTGATGACCTTGATGGCGACCTGCTGCCCGTCGGGGGCCACGCCGAGGTAGACCGTGCCCATCCCGCCCCGGCCCAGCCTGCTGAGCACGCGGTACCGGCCGATCTGCAGGGGTTCGTCGGGACTGAGGTTGTTCACCCTTGTACCTAACCGCATACGCCATCACATGAGGGGATCAGCCTACCGACCCCTCGCCGCCCATCAGGAGACCGCAACAGCGGCAGGTCCACTTTTTCCAGACCGTCCATCGGCGTCACATTCTGGGATGGTGTACGTCCTCGTCCGCCGGGTCGCTCGCGAGCGACGGTGTCCGGCATCCGGGCGGGCGGGCGGGCCGGACGGGCCGGGCTGCCGGCCGGTGCGACGATCGCCACCGGGCGGGCGGCGTCCGTGACCCCGGTGGGGGCCGGCGTGATCGTCCGGTGGCCGAACGGCTTGCGTCCGAGAGCGTGAGAACGTATGTTCGATACCCCAGGCCCGCCTTCCCCCGGGTGCTCGCTCGAAAGCCGCGGGGAGAAGAACCGTTGTGAGCAGACTCTACGGCGACCCTGTCGAGGTGTGGACCCGCGAGGGGCGGCCCGTCCAGTTCGTCTGGCGTGACCGTCTCTACACCGTCCATCGGGTCCTCGACCACTGGGTGGTCGCGCGCGAGTGGTGGAAGACCTCCGACAGCGACCCGGGAGAGCGCCGGTTCTGGCGGGCCGAGGCCGCCACGGGCGGACGGGCCGGTACCTACGAGCTCAGATTCGACACCGCCGGCGCGGACTGGCTGCTGGTGCGGGCATGGGACGACAGCCGGCACTGATCGCCCACCGCCCGGCCGGTCCCGCCGCCCGCTCGTCGCCGGCCGGTGGTCCGGTTGTCGGTCGACCGGGTGGTTCGACGACCGATGACCCGACGGCCCGACGGCCTGTGTCTCTCACCGTCCGGCGGGGGGTCACTGTCCGGCGGGGTGGACCTCCGGGGCGCGTTCCCGCTGGGCCTGCTCCAGGGGCCGCTCCGGATCACGTTCCACGACATGTTCCGGAACTTGCTCCGGGGTCCGCTCCGGGGACCGTTCCGAGACGGTGCCGGAGCCGGTCGTCTCCCAGGCCGTCGTCTCCCGGGTCGCCGCCCCCCGGGCCCCCGCCTCCTGGGCGCCGGCCGGGGGGACGGATGCGGAGGCGACGGGGGAGTCCTGGGGAAGCGGGTCCGGGCCGAGGTGCGCGACCGCCCCCGCCGAGGGCGGCTGAAGGTGCCCTCCCGTCGTCTCCTGGCGCCGGTGCCTGGCGCCCGCGGCCTGGACGGCGCCGATCTGCCGGACGGTCGCCCCGCACAGCAGCGCGGCGACCGCGACCGCGACCAGTTCGAGCATCCCGAAACCGGTGAGGCTCGCCCCGTCGCGGGAGGCGCCCGGCCAGAGCCGTACCAGCACCAGCGCCAGGGCGACCAGCCAGCTCAGCCACCACGCGGTGAGCAGCGCCACCCAGCGTTCCCGGCGGTCCGGCGGCGGGCGCGAGGCCCACCACAGGCGGTCCACCAGCAGCGCGGGCGCGAACAGGTTGATCACCGGCACGAACCAGCTCGCCACGACCGGTACCACCGCGGGCCGGTCGGCGTACCGGCGGGCGCGGACCAACCAGTTCAGGTACGCGGCCGCGCAGGCGATCGCGGTCGCGGCGAAGAGGATGATGAGAATGGCGAAGACGGTGACCGCGCCGAAGACCGCTTCCGCGCCCGGGGCCTGGGGGTCGCCACCGAGCCGGGAGATCTCCATGACCAGGCGCCGGCCACGGGCCTGCTCGAAGACCGCCAGGGCGGCGGACGCGAGCACCAGCGCGGTGAGCGCGAGGTAGACGGCCGACGTCGCCCTTTTCTGTGAAGATGGGATAGAGCGCATGTATATCTCCCCCCGCCATGCGCCGAGGACCTGCCTCTTTCCTATCCCGTAGGCACTTCCGCTAATCGGACCCGTCCGGCCCATCCGTCCCGCGTGACCCTTTCGATCCCGTTCCCCGGGCCGTGGCCCGGGTCGTGATCCCTCGGCCCCGTCCCGACCCCGGCGTCCCTCCGGCTCGGTCCGCTCGGCCCGGCTCAGTTCACGGTGCCGGACTCCCAGGCCCACGCGGCGATCTCGACCCGGTTCCTGGCGCCCAGCTTCACCTGGATACTCCCCAGATGTGTCTTGACGGTGGAGAGCGAGACGAAGAGCTCGGCGGCGACCTCCTGGTTGGTCCGTCCCCTGGCCACCAGCCTGACCACGTCCAGCTCGCGCTCGGTGAGCGGCTCGTTGGGGGGCATGCCCGCTCCGCTCCGCGGGTGGGCCAGGTGCGCGAGCAGCCGTACGGTGACCGACGGCGAGACCAGCGCGTCTCCGGCCGCCGCGGCCCGGATCGCCTCGATGAGCAGCGTCGGCCCGCTGTCCTTGAGCAGGAAACCGGTCGCGCCGGCCCGCAGCGCCCCGTAGACGTACTCGTCCAGGTCGAAGGTGGTGACGATGACCACCTTCATCGGGTCCGGCACCCCCGGGCCCGCCAGGATGCGGGTGGCCTCCAGGCCGTCCAGCTTGGGCATGCGGATGTCCAGCAGGCACACGTCGGGCCGCAGTCTCCGCGCCAGCTCGACGGCCTCGGCCCCGTTGGCGGCCGTCGCCAGGACCTCCATGTCCTCCTGGGCGTCCAGGATCATCTGGAACCCGGTTCGCACGAGTTCCTGGTCGTCAGCGATGAGCACCCGAATCGTCACCTCATGGATTCTGCCAGCCCGGCACGCGGCCGGGATCGGGCATCCGGCCGATCCGTGCGGGGGCCACCCCGGGACCGGGCCGGGGAACGCCCGCGGGTCAGCCGAGGACCAGGTCCCGGACCGCCCGCAGGGAGGCCTCGTCGCGGGGACCCATGATCAGGAGTTTGCTCACCGGGCTCTCGCGCCACGGCTCCAGGCGTTCGCGGATCCGGCCCGGCGGGCCGACCAGCGAGATGCCGTCGGCGAGCTCGTCCGGGATCGCGCGGAACGCCTCGTCCCTCCTCCCGGCCAGGTAGAGCGCCTGGATCTCCTCGGCGGCCTCGGCGTAGCCCATCCTGCCGATGATGTCGGCGTGGAAGTTGCGGCTCTTGGCGCCCATGCCGCCGATGTAGAGGGTCAGCATCATCTTGACGCCGTCCAGGGCCGCCCGGACGTCGTCGGTGATCGAGACCAGCACCATGGCGGCGATGTCGAAACCGGGCCCGGCCCCGGCGAGCGAGGGCCCGTACATCTGCCCGATCTTCTCGGGGAACACGAACAGCGGCAGCCAGCCGTCGGCGATCTCGGCGGCGAGCGCGACGTTCTTCGGGCCCTCCGCGCCGAGGTAGAGGGGGATCTCGCTCCGCAGCGGATGGGTGATCAGCTTCAGCGGCTTGCCCAGGCCGGCGCCGCCGGGGTAGGGGAGCGGGTAGTGCTCGCCCTCGCTCGTCACCGGCTCGTCGCGGCGCCAGACCTTGCGCATGATCTCGACGTACTCGCGGGTACGGGCGAGCGGTCCGGGGAATGGCATTCCGTACCAGCCCTCGACCACCTGGGGGCCCGACGCGCCGATGCCGAGCATCAGCCGTCCGCCGGTGAGATGGTCGAGGGTCATGGCGGTCATCGCCGTCGCCACCGGCGTCCTGGCGGAGATCTGCACCACGGACGTGCCCAGTTTGATGCGGGACGTCCGGGCGCCGTACCAGGCCAAGGGGGTGAAGGCATCGCTACCGTAGGCTTCTGCCGTCCAGACGGACTCGTATCCCAGCCGCTCGGCGGCCTGGACGAGTTCGGTGGCGTCGTCGGCGTTCCGCTGCCAGTAGCCGAGGCTCAGGCCGAGCTTCAGGTCGGTGCTCACGGGGGCCTCCTCGTGACGTGCGCCGGGCGCGCCCCGCAATTAGAACACGTTCTATATTGGCCGGTCGAGTGTGAGGTGTCGAAATTCGTTCTCCTGGGAAGCGTGCATCTGTGCTCAACGCCGCTCGCAAACTCCTCTCCCTGATCTCCCTCCTCGCGCTCGCCGCCGTGGGAACGGTCCCGGCCGTGGCGCACGCGACGGGGCGGCCCAACATCGTGCTGATCCTGGTCGACGACCTGGAGGCGGGAGATCTACAGAAATTTCCCAACATCGCCACCCTGCTCGGCCGGGGCGGCACCAGGTTCGACCGGTTCTTCGTGAGCAACTCCTGGTGCTGCCCGTCACGGGCGTCGATCATGCGTTCCCAGTACGTCCACAGCCACGGCGTGCTCACCAACACCGCCCCCGAGGGAGGTTTCACCAAATATCATCTTTCGGGGTTGGAACGCTCCACGGTCGGGACGTGGATGAAGTCCGCCGGGTACCGGACCGGCCTGATGGGCAAGTACCTCAACCACTACCCCGGCGGCGCGACCGGCGCCGCCTACGTGCCCCCCGGCTGGGACGAGTGGGACGTTCCCGTGCGCAGGCTGTACGAGGAGTACGGCTACACGCTCAACGAGAACGGCACGCCGCGCGCCTACGGGTTCGCCCCGCAGGACTACCTGACCGACGTGCTCAGCGCCAAGGCCGCCTCGTTCGTCTCCCGGCCGGACGACGACCCGTTCTTCCTCTACCTCGCACCGGTCGCCCCGCACAACCCGGCCAACCACGCCCCCCGGCACGCCGCCGCCTTCGCGACCGCGTTCGCCCCCCGCACGCCCTCCTTCAACCAGTTCGACGTCACCGCCGAGCCCCTCTGGCTCAGGTCGCTCCCGCAGTTCGGGGCCGGGACGGTCCGGCGGATCGACCGGCAGTACCGCAACCGGCTGCGGGCCATGCTCGGCGTGGACGACATGGTCGGCACGCTGGTGGAGTCCCTGAGGGTCTCCGGGAAACTCGACGACACGTATATCTTCTTCGCCTCCGACAACGGGTTCCACCTGGGCCAGCACCGGATCGCCCTGGGCAAGACCACCCCGTTCGACGAGTCCATCCGCGTCCCGCTGCTGGTCCGCGGGCCGGGCGTGCGGGCCGGCGGTGTGGTCGGCGACCTGGCGGCCAACGTGGACCTGGCACCGACCTTCGCCGAGCTGGCCGGGGTGACGCTCCCGGCCTTCGCCGAGGGGCGCTCGCTGCTCCCGCTGCTGCGGGGCGAGCGGCCGCCGTCGTGGCGCAGGAACGTGCTGCTGGAGTTCAACCGGCCGATCAACCCGTCCTCGGCCCGCCAGACGCCGGTCCCGGCCTACCAGGGGATGCGGACCGCCCGGCACACCTTCGTCCGTTACTCGACCGGCGAGTACCAGCTCTACGACCTCGCCGTCGATCCCCACCAGCTCCGCAACATCATCGCCCTGACGCCGCTGCCGGTGATCGCCCGGTTCAACGCCCAGCTCGACGCGCTGGTCTCCTGCTCGGGCGCCGCCTGCCGGAGGGCCGACGCGGCCGAGCCGCCCGTGCTACCCGTCGCCCCCGTGCCGATCACCCCGTGGAGGCAGTGAGATGCCCGGGTAGGCCCGCCTCAGGTGCGCCTCCACGGCGGCCGACGCCTCGGCCGGGTCCCCGCCGGCGATCGCCCGGTGGATCCGGCGGTGGTCGGCCATCAGCCCGGCCGTGTCGCCGAGACGCTCGACCGCCTCGACCGCGTACCGGCGCAGCGAGTCGCGCAGCGAGAGCATCATCGCGGTGGTCAGCCTGTTCCCGGACGCCTCGGCGATGGCCACGTGGAAGGCCGTGTCGTGCTCGACGAACTCCTCGGCCGTCGTCGTGGCGTCCATCCGCTCCAGCGCCGAGGTCAGGGCCGACAGGTCGGCGCCGCGTACGGCGGCGTGCGAGGCCGACCACCGCTCGATCATCAGCCGGGCGTCGACGACCTCCTCCAGCGAGAGGCTGGACAGCCCGAGGTGCAGCCTGAGCAGGTCGCTCAGGGCCCCGGCCGGCCGGGAGGTGAGGAAGGCGCCCGCGTCCGGCCCCCGGCCCACCTGGGACGACACCACCCCCAGCGTCTCCAGGACGCGCATCGCCTCGCGCACCGAGGAACGGCTCACCCGTAGCTGCTCGGCGAGCTGCCGTTCGCCGGGCAGGCGGTCGCCCACCGTGAGGCCGTCGTCGGCGATGCGCCGCTCGATCTGGGCGATCACGTCCTCGAAGGCCCGGGTACGCCGGACCGGCTGCCAGCCGCTCAACAGACCCTCCTCTTGTGGGGAATGTGGTCAGACCATACTGTGGTCAGACCATGGAACGGAAGGAGTGCCGTGCGCGTCGCCCTCTTCATCACCTGCGTGAACGACACGCTGTTCCCGGGCACCGGCCGGGCGGTCGTCACGCTGCTGCGCCGCCTCGGCTGTGACGTCGAGTTCCCCCGGGCACAGACCTGCTGCGGCCAGATGCACGTCAACACCGGCTACCCCGGCGAGGGCAGGCGGCTGGCCGGGCACTTCGTGGAGGTCTTCGCCGGGTACGACGCGATCGTGGCGCCCTCGGGGTCGTGCGCGGCGATGGTCCGCGAGCAGTACCCGCGACTGGCCCGCACCCCCGCCACGGCCGGAGCGTCCACCGGGGCGCCCGCCGGCGGGCCCGGCTCGTTCGCCGCCGCGGTCGCCGAGACGGCACCGAAGGTGTACGACCTGTCGGAGTTCCTCGTCGACGTCCTCGGCGTCACCGACGTGGGCGCCTACTTCCCGCACCGGGTCACCTACCACCCGACCTGCCACTCCCTGCGCGGCCTGCGCGTGGGCGACCGGCCGACGCGGCTGCTCGAACGGGTCAGGGGGCTGGAGCTGGTCCCGCTGCCCGGCGCCGAGGAGTGCTGCGGCTTCGGCGGCACCTTCGCGGTGAAGAACCCCGCGATCTCCGCGGCCATGTGCGCGGACAAGGTGCACAACGTCACCACCACCGGCGCCGAGGTGCTCTGCGCCGCCGACAACTCCTGCCTGATGCACATCGGCGGCACCCTGCGGCGCCAGCGCACCGGGGTGAGGATCATGCACCTCGCCGAGATCCTCGCCGCCACGGAGGTGACCCGATGAACGCCCCCGGCCCCCGGACCGGGGCCGGGCGCGGGACGGAGGGCGGAACGGAGCGCGGGACGGCGCCCCGGACGGCGCCCAGGACGACCGGCGGCACGTTCCTCGGCATGCCCGCCTTCCCGGAGAACGCCGCCGCGGCCGTGCAGGACTCGCAGCTCAGGTACAACCTCCGCAAGGCCACCCGGACGATCCGCGGCAAGCGGGCCGCCGTGGTCGACGAGCTGCCCGACTGGGCCGAGCTCCGCCGGGCGGGCAAGGAGATCAAGGACCACACCCTGCGCGACCTGGAGCGCTACCTGCTGCGGATGGAGGAGGCCGTCACCGCCGCGGGCGGGCACGTCCACTGGGCGGCCGACGCCGCCGAGGCCAACAGGATCGTGGCGGACCTGGTCAAGGCCACCGGCGAGACCAGCGTGGTCAAGGTCAAGTCCATGGCCACCCAGGAGATCGGCCTCAACGAGGCGCTCGAACGCGAGGGCATCACCGCGTACGAGACCGACCTGGCCGAGCTGATCGTCCAGCTCGGCGACGACCTGCCCTCGCACATCCTGGTCCCGGCGATCCACCGCAACCGCTCGGAGATCCGCGAGATCTTCCAGGACAGGATGGCCGACTGGGGCCGTGCCGCTCCCGGCGACCTGACCGACGAGCCGCACGCCCTCGCCGAGGCGGCCCGCCTGCACCTGCGCGAGCGCTTCCTGTCGACCAAGGTCGCGATCTCCGGCGCCAACTTCATGATCGCCGAGACCGGCACGCTGGTGGTGCTGGAGTCCGAGGGCAACGGGCGGATGTGCCTCACCCTGCCCGAGACGCTGATCAGCGTGGTCGGCATCGAGAAGCTGCTGCCCACCTGGCGGGACCTGGAGGTCTTCCTGCAGTTGCTGCCCAGGAGCTCCACCGGCGAGCGGATGAACCCCTACACCTCCACCTGGACGGGCTCCACCGAGGGCCAGGAGTTCCACCTGGTCCTGCTCGACAACGGCCGCACCGGCGTGCTGGCCGACGAGGTCGGCCGCCAGGCGCTGCGCTGCATCCGCTGCTCGGCCTGCCTGAACGTCTGCCCGGTCTACGAGCGCGCCGGGGGGCACGCGTACGGCTCGGTCTACCCCGGGCCGATCGGCGCGATCCTCACCCCGCAGTTGCGCGGCACCGCCTCCGAGCTGGACGCGTCGCTGCCGTACGCCTCGACGCTCTGCGGGGCCTGCTTCGACGCCTGCCCCGTCGCCATCGACATCCCCGAGGTCCTGGTCCACCTGCGCGGCAGGGTCCGCCACGCGCGTGCCGAGCGGCTGGGCATGCGCGCCGCGGGCTGGGTGTTCGACCGCCCGGCACGGCTGGCGCGCGCCCAGCGCCTCGGCGGGCGCCTGCGCAGGTTCGTCCCCGGACGGCTGCCGGGACCACTGTCGGCGTGGACCGACACCCGTGACATCCCCGACATCCCCTCCGAGTCCTTCCGCGACTGGTGGGGCCGTACCGAAGGAGGCACGCGATGACCGCCGGGGGGACCGCGGACGGGCCGGGGAGCAGGGAGCGGATCCTGGCGAGGATCCGCTCGGCCGTCGCCGGAGCCCCGGCCGTCGAGATCACCCGCGCCTACCGCACGTCGCCGGTCCCGGTCCCGGACCCGGTCACGGGGGAGGGGGAGGCGGTCGCCGGCGCGGGGGTCGTGGAACTGCTCGCCGAGCGGGTGGCGGACTACCGGGCCGTCGTGCACGTGGTGGAGGAGGGAGAGGTGGCCGCGACGGTCGCGGCGGCGCTGGCCCGCAGGGGCGCCACCCGGGTGGTCGTCCCCGAGGGACTGCCGCCGGAGTGGGCGCCCGCGGCCCCGGTCACCGACGACCCGCCGCTGAGCGCGGCCGAGCTGGACGGGGTGGACGGGGTCCTCACCGGGTGCGCCGTGGCGATCGCCGAGACCGGCACGATCGTGCTGGACACCGGGCCGGGCCAGGGACGCCGGGCGTTGACGCTCGTCCCGGACTACCACCTGTGCGTGGTGCGCGCCGGGCAGATCGTGTCCGGGGTTCCCGAGGCCCTGGGCAGGCTCGACCCGTCCAGGCCGCTGACCTGGATCAGCGGTCCGTCGGCGACCAGCGACATCGAGCTGAACCGGGTGGAGGGCGTGCACGGGCCCCGCACGCTGGAGGTCGTCGTCGTCCGCTGAGGCACGTCGCCTCCCGGCCCGCACGGAAGCTCACCGGGGACGGGGCTTCCCCAGGGCCCGGCGGGCTCCTCGGCCCGTACGGGGATCCCCCGGGTCCCAGGGGGATCCCCGGCCTGCTCGGAAGCGATCCGGCATGATCTGGCGCGATCCGCGTGGTGCGGCTGGACGTCCCCCGCGTGTCCGGTTACCGTGCCATGGCGTGTCACCCGGGCGGCCCCGCGAGGGAGGAGCGTCCACCGGCCACCGCGACGGGTGGGAAAAACATGATTTACCGATCCGTTATCTGTCCATGGGACGCCCGGATCGGATATCGTCGCCAGTCGCACTCGCGTAACCCCAGGTCAAGGTCATTGGAGTCCTGTTTCCATGAAACCGCCGCTGCTGCTCATCGGGCAGGGCTCGCACGATGACAGTGGATCTGCTGAATTCGGCAGGTTCGTCCACCGGCTCCGCTGCCGTCTGGACCAGACGGCGGCCGACGTCTCGGGCGGCTACATCGCCAGATCCAGGCCGCGCCTCAGCGACTCGGTCGCCTCGCTGGTCGCGCGGGGACACCACCGCATGGTGGTCCAGCCGATGAGCCTGACCGGCGACGTGTGGCTCGGCGCCGACATCCCCGCCGCGATGGTCCGGGAGCAGGAGAGGCACCCCATGCTGACCTGCGACCACGGCCGCCCCCTGGGCTCCGACCCCCGGATCCTGGCGCTGCTCGCCGAGCGCCTGGCCGACGCCGCCGCCGAGGTCGCCAGCCTCCGGCTGGTCCCGGTGGCCGCCGGGCCGTTCGACGACGAGCCCGAGCGCATCGAGATCGGCGAGACCGCGGTGGTCCTGGTCGGGGACGGCTCCACCAGCCCCGAGACCAACGCCGACGTGCACCGGGTCTCCCGCCTGTTCTGGGAGACGCACGCCCACGAGTACATGACCGTGGAGACGGCCTTCGTCTCCCTGACCCCGCCCGGTGTCCCCGGTGGCATTGAGCGCTGCCGCCGGCTCGGCGCCAAGCGGGTGATCGTCGTGCCGTACCTGCTGTTCGCCGGGAGCCTGCTCGACCGCGTCTGGGCGCAGTCCATGGCCTACTCCGCGGGACATCCGGGACTGGACGTCCGCTGCGCCGACGTCATCGGCGACTGCGAAGGCCTGGCCGACGTGGTCATCGACCGCTACGAGGAGGCGCTCAGCGGCATCGCCTGGTGACCCGGACCGACCCGGACCAACCCGGACCGACCCGGGGTGGTCCGAAGTGACCCGCCCGAGGTGACCCGAGGTCCGGCCCGCCCGTCACCCGGGACGCCCCGGAGCCCCGCGCCCTGAAGACGGTTTTTCTCTTTATCTTCGTGATTTTTCCTGAAATGCCGTTTCCGCGAGAGACTGGATCACATGACCACTCTTGAGGAGACCGTCGCGGCGATCCCTCCCGCCGACCGGGAGGCCGTCGCCGAGGCCCGGGCCCACCAGGACCGGCTGACCAAACCACAGGGCGCGCTCGGCGCCCTGGAGGACGTGGCGGTACGGCTGGCCGGAGCGGCCGGGGTCAGCCCGCCTCCCCTCCCGGCTCCCCCGGCCCTGGCGATCTTCGCGGCCGACCACGGTGTCCACGCCCGGGGCGTGACCCCCTGGCCGCAGGAGGTCACCCTGCAGATGGTCGGCAACTTCCTCGCCGGGGGCGCCGTGGCCAACGCCTTCGCCACCCAGGTGGGCGCCTCGGTCACGGTCGTCGACGTCGGCGTGGCCGCCGATCTCGAACCCGCTCCCGGTCTGACGATCAGCAAGGTCGCCTACGGCACGGCCGACCTGTCCCGAGGACCGGCGATGACCCGCGAACAGGTGGTCGCCGCGCTGGAGGCCGGGATCGCGGTGGCCCGTGACCTCGTCGCGCAGGGGGCCCGCTGCCTGGTCACCGGCGACATGGGGATCGCCAACACCACGGCGTCGGCCGCGCTGATCTGCGCGTTCACCGGTCAGGACCCGGCCGTCGTGACCGGCAGGGGGACCGGTGTCGACGACGAGACCCTGACGCGCAAGGTCGAGGTGGTCCGTGAGGCCCTGCGGGTGAACGGCCTGGAGCGCGGGCCGGGCGACGCCCGCGAGGTGCCCGCCCTGGAGACGCTGGCCGCGGTCGGTGGCCTGGAGCACGCCGCGATCGCCGGATTCGTCCTCGGCGGGGCGGCGCTGCGGGTGCCGGTCATCCTGGACGGCGTCATCGCCGGAGCCGCCGCACTGGCCGCGGCGGCACTGGCCCCCGACGCCGTGGACCACTGTGTGGCCGGGCACCGCTCGGCCGAGCCGGGGCACGCCGTGGCCCTGGAGCACCTGGGCCTGCGCCCGCTGATCGAGCTGGGAATGCGGCTCGGAGAGGGCACCGGCGGCCTGCTCGCCCACCCGCTCGTCTGCGCGGCGGTCAGGGTCATGCACGAGGGGGCGACCTTCGATTCCGCCGGAGTGACGGACAAGACGGCCTGACCTGCGAAAGTGTATGAACCCGATCGACGGCGGACGATCGGCCGCCCCTCCGCCCGCGTCGGCACCGCGGCAGCGAAGGGAGAGCCGCCAGCCGGTAGGTTTACCTCCTAGCACGCCCTGCTTCACCATTTCTCGCGAACGGGAGATCTGTCGCCATGTCGCCCTACCTGCTCGGCCTGCGTCTCTCCGGGCGGCGGGTGCTCGTCGTGGGCGGCGGGCACGTCGCCCAGCGCCGGGTTCCGACGCTGCTCGACGCGGGCGCCCTGGTCACCATCGTCTCGACGAGCGTGACGCACGCCCTCGACGACCTCATCGCGACCGGCCGCGTGACCTGGGAGGCCAGGCGCTACCAGGTCGGCGACGTCGACGGGGCGTGGCTGGTCCAGGCGTGCACGAGCGACCGTGCGGTGAACGCCGCGGTGGCCGCCGAGGCCGAGGCCAAGCGGATCTGGTGCGTGCGCGCCGACGACAAGGACGCCTCGGCCGCCTGGACCCCGGCCAGCGGCAGGGTGGACGAGATCAGCGTGGCGATCACCGCCGGGGGCGACCCGCGGCGTGCCGCCGGGATCAGGGACGCCGTCGTCGGAGCCCTCCGGGACGGCACGGTAGGGGCCCGGCGCAACCGCACCAAGCCGGTCGGGGTCGCCCTGGTGGGCGGCGGGCCGGGCGACCCGGGCCTGATCACCGTCCGCGGACGGCAGCTCCTGGCCCAGGCCGACGTGGTCGTCGCCGACCGCCTCGCGCCGCAGGCCCTGCTCGACGAGCTCTCCCCGGACGTCGAGCTGATCGACGCCGCCAAGATCCCCTACGGCCGCTACATGGCCCAGGAGAGGATCAACGAGCTGCTGATCGAGCACGCCAAGCAGGGCAAGTTCGTGGTCCGGCTCAAGGGCGGGGACCCGTTCGTCTTCGGCCGCGGCGGCGAGGAGATGCTGGCCTGCGCCCGTGAGGGCATCCCCGTCACCGTGGTCCCCGGCATCACCAGCCCGGTGGCGGCGCCCGCCGCCGCCAACGTACCCGTCACGCACCGCGGCGTGAGCCAGGAATTCCACGTGATCTCCGTACACGTCCCCCCGGGCGACGAGAGATCCACCGTCGACTGGCCGAATCTGGCCAGATCCGGTGGCACGCTGGTGCTTATGATGGCGGTCGAACGGATCGGAGTGATCGCCGAGACGCTGATCCACGACGGACGTTCGCCGGAAACTCCCGTAATGGTGGTACAGGACGGTACTCTTCCCACCCAGCGGGCTCTTTACGCCACGTTGTCCACCGTGGCGGAGCGTGTGAGCGCGGCTGGGATTCGGCCACCTGCGATCGTGATCGTCGGCGATGTCGTGAAGGTCGGCCAGGAGGTCGAGATGGTTCGAGCGGAGCGAGTACCGTGAATTCGGCGTCCAACTGGCCCCCCCAGCAGGGCGGTGGCCGTGACCCTCGCCTCGCCGGCACCCCCCAGGAGCCACCCGACGACACCTCGCCGGATGACACCGAATCCCCCGGCGAGCAGACGGTGTCCTTCGGCGCCATCCGTCCCGACGACGACGCCGCCTCCATCCGCGCCCGCACCGCGCCGCCCGGAGGGACGACCGGCCCGGGCGCGCCTCCGGGCCGACCGCAGGGGCCCGCCCCCTTCCAGGCCGGGCCGTACGGCGGCCCCGCCACGCCCCCGGTCCGACCGGTAGGTCCCCCCGCGCCCCCGGGCGGGGCGCAGGGGCCCCCTCCCTTCCAGACCGGGCCGCAGGGCGGTCCCGCCACGACTCCAGGCCGGTCGGCGGGCCCCGCCGCGGCCCCGGTCAGGCCACCGGGTCCCGCCGCGCCCGCGGCCCCAGGCAGGGCGGACGACCCCTCCGCGCCGCCCGCCCCCGCCGACGCCATGGCGGCCTTCCGCGCCGCCGCCGCCGCCGCCCAGGCCACGGTCGACGCCCTCGCCGCCTCCCGGGAGGCGGCTTCCAGATCCGTCCGGCCCGGCGTGCGCCCGGACGTCTCACGAGGCGCTCCGCCACCCGCCTCCGGCCCGCCTCGTCCGCCGGGCCCGGGGACTTCCGTCCCCCCGCCCGGTCCCCGTCTCGGTGGTCCCGTCCCGCCCGGCCCTGTCCCGCCCGGCCCTGTCCCGCCCGGCATGGTCCCGGGCGGCGCGACGGCTTCCCCCGGGACGGCCCCGTCCGGCACGGTCCCGCCCCGTACGGTCGCGGGTGGCCCTCTCGCTCCGGCGGTCCCGCAGAGAGGCGCTCCCGGCACCGGTTACCCCGGCGCCCCTCGGCGTGAGGACGCCGCGATCCCGCCGACGGGACCCGCGGCCGCCCCACGGGGAGGCGGACCCGCCGCCCCGGGTGCCGCCTTCCGTCCGGGTGCTCCCGTACCGCCGGCCGCCCCGGTACGGCCGGGCTCGCAGGCTCCCGCGCCCGTCTCCCGTCCCGGTGCCGGTGCGTCCCCCTACGGCGACCCGGCCGACCAGGGCGGTCCCGGCGCGATCTTCCGGCCGGGTGCCCCCGTGCCGCCGACGACCCCGCCCTCGCCGCCCTCGCCGTCCTCGCCGTCCTCCTCGCAGGCCGGTCGCCCCACAGGCGCCTTCGACGACGTCACCGCCGTCTCACCCGGCGCTCCCGGAGCGCTCTTCCGCCCGGGGGCACCCGTCCCCCCGAGCGCTCCCCGTGACGGGGCGCCCGTCGCCCCGTCGTCCGGCGCGCCCGCGGATGTCACGCCCCGCCCCGCTCCCGGAGAGGGACCCACGGGCACGTTCCCCGGCGGGGAAGAGGATCTCCCCACCCGCCCCGGGGACTTCTCCGCCGGTCCCGAGGCCGTCTCGGCCCGACCGGACCACGAAGGGTCCGCGATCGGCGCACCCGACGTCACGAAGGAGCGCTCCCGCGTGGAGGTCGCCCCGCCCCTGCGTACCGTCGGGCCGCACGAAGAGTCCCGTGAGCGGGACGGGGACGCGGAGCCGGCCGAGAGCGCCGGCGTGCCCGGCGACGGGACCGAGGACACGTCCCGGCAGGAGGCACGCCCCGAAGGCGGGCGCTCCGAAGGCTCCGGGGACGGGGAACACTCCGGTGACTCCGGAAGCCTCCCTTCCGGGAGCGCCGACGATCTCGAACGTTCCGGGAACGCCGGGGATCCCGGGAACGCCGAGGACTTCCAGGACTCTGAGGGCGACCGCCCGGACGACGCCGAGGACGATCACTCCGGTGTCGTCGAGGGCGGCTCCGACGCCTCGGGGAACGTTCGTCACGGACAGCCCGAAGGTGTGCGCTCCGGTGACTCCGAAGACGGGGCCGAGGGCGGTGGTGAGACGCCGGATGCCCGCGACACCGGGAACGAGGCCGGGAACGACGCCGGGAACGACGAGCACGCGGACATCTCGTCCACGCGTGACGGGGTCACGCCGACGGACACGCCGGCGGACGAGCACGAGGCCACCGAGCGCGGCGTACCGGACGGTGCCGGAACGCGAGACGACACCGACACCGCCGACACCACAGACACCACAGACACCGGCGTCGCGGACGCCGGTGCGGAGGCGCCGAGCGTCGAGCGATCCGCCGGGACCGAAGGTCGGGTTCAGGACCAAGCCGACGAAAGGGCCGACGACAAGGCCGGCGATGACGCCGAAGCCGAAGCCGGAGGCGAGGACGGCGTCGAAGGCGATGACCGGGCCGAGCACGCCGACGCGGCCGACGGTGACGCTGAGATCGTCGTCATCGTCGACAAGACCGCCGACGGCACCGTCGCCGACACCGACGCGTCCGACGACCGAGACATCGAGAACGACCGGAACGACCAGGGCGACCGGAACGACCAGGACGGCCGTGCCGTCCAGGACGGCGAGGGGGACGAGGACCCCGCCGGGGCAGCGCGGGACGAGGAGGACGAGGAGCCTCGGGAGCGCGTACGGGAGACACCGCTTCCGGCCGCCGTCTCCAAGGCCCTGAGCAGTGCGCTCACCGCCGTCCGCATCGGTGTCACCGATCTCACCTTCGGCCTGGACCTCCCCGGCGCCGAGGAGGCCAGGAAGGTCCAGGGCGAGATCCTGGCCCAGCTCGACGACTACGTGATCCCCCGCGTCCATACGAGCACCGCGCCGGCGCTCATCGTGGTCGCGGGCTCCACCGGTGCGGGCAAGTCCACGCTCCTGAACACCCTGGCCAACGCCAAGGTCAGCGCGACCGGCGTCCGCCGCCCGACCACCGGCACGCCCGTCCTGGCCTGTCACCCCGACGACCACGAGTGGTTCGCCAAGGGGGGACTGCTGGGCGGCCTGCGGCGGCTCAGCGAGCCCGACCCCGAGGCGGCCTCGGGTGGTCTCGTGCTCGTCTCCACCGATCATCTCCCCGTCGGCGTGGCCCTGCTCGACACCCCCGACATCGACTCGGTCGTCGAGGAGCACCACGAGATCGCCCATCGCATGCTCGACGTGGCCGACCTGTGGATCTTCGTGACCACCGCCGCCCGGTACGCCGACGCCCCGGCGTGGCGGCTTCTGCGCCTGGCCAAGGAGCGTGGCGCCCGGCTGGCCATCGTGCTCTCGCGGGTGCCCCCCAAGTCCCGGGAAGTGATCGACAAGCACTTCGTCAGGATGCTCACCGAGTACGGTCTCGGTGAGGTCGACCGGTTCGTCGTCAACGAGAGCAAGGTCGTCGACGGGATGCTCCCCGACGACGAGGTGACCGAGCTCCGCCGCTGGCTGACCGAGCTCTCGGTCGACGAGCGCCGTCGCGAGCAGGCCGTGCGCGCGACCCTGGACGGGGTGCTGAACAGTTTCCGCACCCGTGTGCCCGCGCTGGCCAAGCAGCTGGAGGCCCAGGTCGCTCTCCGCAGGGAACTGCGCGCGGACGTGGACACCGCCTACGCCCGGGCGCTGGCCGAGATCGACGAGAACACCGGCAACGGCTCGCTGCTCCAGGGCGAGGTGCTCGCCCGCTGGCAGGACTTCGCCGGTTCCGGTGATCTCATGCGCACCCTCCACCTGCGCAGACCCGGTCGTTTCGCGGGAAAGGCGAGCCAGCAGGCGCCCGAGCGGCTCAGCGCCCTGAAGTCGGCGCTGAGGGCGGGGCTGGAGTCGGTGGTCGTCTCGGCGGCGCACCGGGCGGCCGAGGAGGCCGCCTCGCGCTGGCTGAACCGTCCGGGCACGCAGGACGTCCTGGAGGCGGTCCCCGGCTCGGGCCGCGCGTCCGACGAGCTGCTGCGCAGGACCGGCCGGACCATCGGGGCCTGGCAGGATCACATCATCGAGCTGATCCGTACCGAGGGCGTGACCAAACGGGCGGTGGCCAGGGTGGTCTCGTTCGACGCCGAGTCCCTGTCGCTGATCCTGACCATAGGGCTGCTCGGGTACGGCTCCTCGGACGCCCGGAACGGCCCCGGCGCGCTGCCGCAGCGGCTGGTGCACGCGCTGCTCGGCGCGGAGTCGCTGCGCAACATCGGGGTGAAGGCCCGAAGCGACCTTCGCGCCCGGATCGGCGTGCTCTTCGACGACGAGACGGCCCGCTATGTCCAGGCTCTCGACGGAGCGGGCATCCCCGACGAAGCCGCGGCCACGCGTCTTTACCAGGCAACGTACAACCTTGAGGTCGCCCGATGAGTGTTGACACCACCCGGTCGCGCCAGGGGCTCGGCGGGCGGCTCGCGGCCCTGACCCGGATCGTGGAGCTGGGTCCGGGCAGGGTCGATCCGAAGCTGCTCGCCGAGTCGGGCCGTCTGTTGCTGCGTGCCGGTGAGCGGCTCAAGCTCTCCCCCGATCACACCGTGGTCGCGCTCGCCGGAGGCACCGGAAGCGGGAAGTCGACGCTGTTCAACTCGATCTCGGGCCTGGAGCTGTCGCCCACGGGGGTGCGCCGCCCGACCACGGCACGTACCCACGCCTGCGTGTGGGGGCTGGACGGCGCGGGTCCGCTGCTCGACTGGCTGCAGATCCAGTGGCGGCACCGTTTCGCCCGGGCCAGTGCGCTGGATCGGGGGGAGGGGAGGCTGAACGGGCTGATCCTGCTCGACCTGCCCGACCACGACTCGATCCGGGCGCTGACCGACACCGAGGCGGACAGGCTGATCCAGGTCGCCGACCTGGTGGTGTGGGTGCTCGATCCGCAGAAGTACGCCGACGCCTCCACGCACCGCCGTTACGTGACGGACCTGGCCGGGCACGAGGCTGTGACGATCTTCGTCCTCAACCAGGCCGACCGGCTCGACGAGGAGGAGCTGGCCGAGTGCGTCGCGGACCTGGACGGCCTGCTCCGCCGTGAGGGGGTCGAGCACCCGGTGATCGTCACCACCTCGGCGATCACGGGTGGCGGCGTCGACGAGCTCAAGGCCGTCCTCGCCGAGACCGTCTCCCAGCGCAGGGCCGCGGTCCAGCGCCTGGAGGCCGACCTCGACCGGCTGACGCTCCGCCTGGCGAAGGCCGTACCGGCCGACGGGGCCTCCACGCCGCCGTCGTCCCTGGACGACGCCCGCCGGATCGGCCTGACCGACGCCCTCTGTGACGCGGTCGGAGTTCCCGCCGTCGGCGAGGCGATGGAGAACGTGTACGCCGCCCGTTCCGCCGAATGGGTCGGCTGGCCCTACGGGCGCTGGGCCGCCGGGCTCCGTCCCGACCCGCTGAACAGCCTGCGGCTCGGAGACCTCAGGAACGAGATCCGCGGCCTGACCGGTGGAGCGGTCAGCGCGCAGCCCGCGGAGGTGGAGGCCGCCGTCCAGGCCCTCGCCGACGGGCTCACCTCGGGTATGCACGAGGCCTGGCAGAACGGGGTCAGGGACGCGGCCCGTTCGCGGATGACGCAGCTGCCCCAGGTGCTCTCGGAGGAGCTGTCGGAGGTGGCCCCCCGCCTGGACAGGGTTCCCGGCTGGTGGCGGCTCCTGCTCGTCTGGCAGTACCTGCTGGTCGTGCTCTTCGTCGCCGGTCTCGCCTGGGTCGGTACGGCCCTGGCCTACGGGGTGTTCGAGCTCGGGACGCCGCCGGAGTGGCTGGAGGTCTTCGCCGACGCGGCCTCGCTGCCCTGGGTCGGGCTGATGATCGTCTCCGTTCTCGGGCTCGGGGCGCTGACCGCGCTGGCCAGCCGCAACTTCGTGGTGCTCGGTGCGGGCAACGAGCGTGACGTGCTGGAGCGCGAGATGCGCCGCAGGGTCGCCGGTGTCGCCGAGACCATGGTGATCGAACCGGTGGAGCGGGAACTGACCCGCTATAACGAGTTCTACTCCGCTCTGCGGAGCCTGCGGAGCTGATCCCGTCCGGGTCCGCAGGACCGTCATCTTCCGGGGGCCGTCCTTTTCCGGGGGAGGTCCTCTTCCGCAGGATCGTCCTCTCCTGCAGGCTCGTCCTCTTCCGGTGGGCCGTCCCGCGAGGGTGATCCGTCCTGGCGGCCGGCCGCGACGATCACCGTGCCCGATCGCGAGGCTTCGTCACGGGGATTCACCGTGCCCACCGCGAGGCTTCGTCACCGGCCCTTTCGCGGCTCCGCCCCCGGAACCCCGACTGTCCACAGAACGGGATTCGGGAACCCGTGGGGATGGCCCCGGGAGTCATCGTGTCTCTCAGCCGCCGGCAGTCAGCCGGCTCTCATGGGAGGCACGATGAACGACATCCATGTCACGCTGACCGGTAACGTCGCGGCCCCGCCGCGCCAGCACACCTTCCCCGACGGTTCCCGGGTCACCTCGCTCAAGATCGCTTCGACGAGCCGCTATTTCGACCGGGAGAACCAGCAGTGGCGCAACGGGGAGACCACCTATTTCGGGGTCCGCTGCTTTCGCGGGCTGGCCGACAACGTCGCCCAGTCGGTTCAGATGGGCCAGCCCGTCCTCGTCCAGGGCAGGCTGCGCATCCGCGAGTTCACCCACGAGGGGGAGCGCCGGTTCATGCCCGAGGTGGAGGCGGGCTCGCTGGGTCACGACCTGCGCTGGGGCCTGGGAAGTTTCAGCAAGCCGCAGCGGGGCGGGCCGGTCCCGGCCCTGGGCAGCGCGGAGCGGAGCGAACTCGACCGTGAGACCTCCGACTGGGCCATGAGCGGCGGCGTTCCCGCCCTGACCGACGCTCTCACCGCAGCGGGGTCCGGGGCCGACGGCGGGCCGCCCAGGGACCCCAGGCCCGACGGCGGGCCGGGCGAGAAGTTCGGGCTCGACGGCGGGACGGGCGGGTTCGACGGAAGGACGGCCGGGGAGTTCGGGGCCGGCGGAGGGGCGAGCGAGGAGTCCGAGGCCGGTGGGGTGACGAGTGGGCACCCCGGCGTGGGGGGTGTGCCAGGGGTCGAACCGACCGTGGTGGGCGAGACCGCCGTGGAGGGCGTCGGGATCACCCCGCACGTGGCGGGCCACGAGGTCCCGGACGAGGATCGCGCTCACGGGGAGGGCCCCGGTCGCAGGCGGCGAGCGGCCGCGAAGGGAGCGCCGAGGCGGGCGGGTGCCGTGGTCGTGGGCGGCCGTGTCCCGGCGGGGGAGGCGGCCGCGACCGAGCCGGACGAGGGACGGGTCCGTTCCGGTGCGGATGACGAGGTCCCCTGGCCGGTGCGCGAGCATGTGGCGGCCTGACCCGCGCGGGGGAGCCTGAGCCGTACGCGGGCTGATCATGCGCGGCAGGGCCTCGTCTGAGCTCCGGCCTGGTGTGAGCCGCACCGCGAGGGGAGGGCCGGGCGAGGAGAAGGCCTGCCGGCGGGAAGGCCGGGCGACGGGGAGGCCGGGCGACGGGGAGGTCCGGTGATGAGGGGAGGGCCGGGCGACGGGGGAGGCCCGGACCTTCCCCGTCGGGCCGGTGGGCCTCGGTGTCTGACCGCTGTCCGAAGGTGGTGTTCGACCTGAGGATCTTCCCGCGAGGGAGCGGGCTCGGCCGCGGGAGCGTCGACCGAGGAGGGAGGCGAGCCGGGAGGGAGTCGGGCGGGAGAGGGTCTTCGGCCGGAAGACCTTCCGGCCACCGGGGGATCTAGGACGAAAGGGGCTCTTCAGGGAGGAGAGCCGTGAGAATGTATTCCCCAAAAAAGGACTGGGGAAGGAGGGGAATTCGGGGAGGGAAGGTCCGGGGGTGGAGAACAGGGCCTGGGACGGGCCGAGCGAGGGGGCATCGGCCGGGCGCGGTCGGTGCGCACCGCCGCAGGCGGTGACGCCGAGATGAACCGGCCGATGGTCTTGCCCGTGTCAGATGCCGAGACACCTGTTAGGTCCAGGTCACGCCCCGCAGCATGGCTTGCTCCTTTCCCACACGGCCCGCTCGCGGGCGAGCGGTTTCCAAGTCGTGAATCAACCGGCGGGTTGACCCACTTCGTCAACGTAGCGGTTGCCATCGCGCGACGCACACTCCGCAACTATTGTGTTACACATCGTTAGTCGGAGAGGGGGACGACATGGCGGCTCCCGGTCACACCTCGGCGAAGGCGCGCGACGGCGTAACGGCCCTGGTCGATCGATGGCCCTTGCTCGGGCAGCGTCGCCCGTTGGTTGCCTATCTGTGCGGGCTGGTCACGCTGGATGCCGTCGCGATCGTTTTCTTCGCGATGTCCGGCGTTCTCCGCTGGTCCGATCTGCTGACCTTCACCGCGCTGATGGCGTGCGGGGCGGTGTGCATCGAGGCGACCCGCAGGCTCGGCATGCCCGCCGGCGTCTACCGGGACCTCCTCTCCGCCTGGTGGCTGCCCGCCGCGCTGCTGCTGCCGCCGCTGTACGCGCTCCTGGCGCCCATACCGCTCCAGTTCCTGCTCCAGAAGCGGGTCCGCGCGACCGTGGTCTACCGGCGGGTCGTCAGCTCGGCGGCCATCGGACTCGCCGGATGCGCGGCCTCCCTGCTCTTCCACGCCACGGCCGGTGACCTGAACGCGCTGACCAGGGGGGACGGGTGGCCGATCCTGGTGGCCGTCGGTTGCGCGGTCCTGTTCACGGTGATCAACACCGCCCTGATAGCCGTCGCCGCCCACACCGCCGATCCCGAGAGCCGCTGGCGGGAGGTCCTGTGGAACCGCGAGAGCCTGCTCCTGGACGTCGTCGAGCTCTGTCTCGGCGTCCTGGTCTCCATCACCTGCGGGCTCAACCCGGCGCTGCTGATCCTGGCGTTGCCACCGGTGGTGCTGCTCCAGCGCAGCCTGCTGCACGCCCAGCTCCAGGCGGCGGCGCGCACCGACCTCAAGACCGGCCTGCTGAACGCCGCCGCCTGGCACCGCGAGGCCGACACCGAGATCGTCAGAGCCCGGCGCACCGGGGAGACGCTCGCCCTGCTGATCGTCGACATCGATCACTTCAAGCGGGTCAACGACACCTACGGCCACCTGATCGGGGACCAGGTCCTGGTCGGCGTGGCCGACACCATCCGCAGCCAGCTGCGCGACTACGACGTGGTGGGCCGGTTCGGCGGGGAGGAGTTCGTGGTCCTGCTGCCCAGGGCCGACGTGACCGAGGCCCGCAGGGTCGCCGAGCGGCTCCGCTCCCGGGTGGGGAGGATGGCCGTCCCGGCCGACGACAACATGATCACCGTGACCATCTCGGTCGGGGTCGCGATCATGAGCGTGCACGGCGACGATCTGATCGAACTGCTCGCCGCGGCCGACCTCGCCCTGTATCGCGCCAAGGAACTCGGCCGGGACCAGATCTGCCTGCCCGCCACCGTCGTGCCCCCGGCCCGCCGGCCCGGATCCGAGGCCGCCCCTAGCTGAACTTTCCAGGCCCTAAACTAAAGGCATGCCGGAGTACATCTACACACTGCAGCGCGTGCGCAAGGCGCACGGCGACAAGGTCGTCCTTGACGATGTGACGCTGTCGTTCCTGCCGGGCGCCAAGATCGGTGTCCTGGGCCCCAACGGCACCGGAAAGTCGACGCTGCTGAAGATGATGGCGGGCCTGGAGCAGCCGTCCAACGGCGACGCCCGGCTCATGCCCGGCTTCACCGTCGGCATGCTTCAGCAGGAGCCCCCCCTCAACGAATCCAAGACCGTCCTCGGCAACGTCGAAGAGGGCGTCGCCGAGACCAAGGCGATGCTCGACCGCTTCAACGAGATCGCCGAGCTGATGGCCACCGACTACAGCGACGAACTGCTCGACGAGATGGGCAAGCTGCAGGACGCCCTCGACCACCGCAACGGCTGGGATCTCGACAGCCAGCTCGAGCAGGCGATGGACGCCCTGCGCTGCCCCCCGCCGGAGTCCGAGGTCGCCCAGCTCTCCGGTGGTGAGCGCCGCCGGGTCGCCCTGTGCAAGCTCCTGCTGGAGCAGCCCGACCTGCTGCTTCTCGACGAGCCCACCAACCACCTCGACGCCGAGAGTGTCCAGTGGCTCGAGTCGCACCTGGAGAAGTATCCGGGCACCGTCCTGGCGGTCACCCACGACCGTTACTTCCTGGACAACGTGGCCAACTGGATCCTGGAGCTCGACCGGGGGCGCTGCCACGCCTACGAGGGCAACTACTCCACCTACCTGGAGGCCAAGGCGGCGCGGCTCAAGCTCGAAGGCCAGAAGGACGCCAAGCGCAAGAAGCGCCTGGAGGAGGAGCTGGAGTGGGTCCGCTCCAACGCCAGGGCCCGCCAGACCAAGAGCCGGGCACGTCTCCAGCGCTACGAGGAGATGGCCGCCGAGGCCGACAAGCACCGCAAGCTGGACTTCGAGGAGATCCAGATCCCGCCGGGCCCGCGCCTGGGCACCACGGTCATCCGGGCCGAGAAGCTCACCAAGGGCTTCGAGGAGCGCGTGCTGATGGAGAGTCTCTCCTTCGACCTGCCGCGCAACGGCATCGTCGGCATCATCGGCCCCAACGGTGTCGGCAAGACCACCCTGTTCCGCATGATCACCGGTAGCGAGACGCCCGACAACGGCGAGATCGTCATCGGCGATACCGTGAAGATCTCCTACGCCGACCAGAGCCGGGGCGGGATCGACCCGTCCAAGAACGTCTGGGAGGTCGTCTCCGACGGGCTGGACTACATCAAGGTGGGCCAGGTCGAGATGCCGTCCCGCGCCTACATCGCGGCCTTCGGCTTCAAGGGGCCGGACCAGCAGAAGAAGGCGGGCATCCTCTCCGGTGGAGAGCGCAACCGGCTCAACCTCGCCCTCACCCTCAAGCAGGGCGGCAACGTGCTGCTGCTCGACGAGCCCACCAACGACCTCGACACCGAGACGCTCTCCAGCCTGGAGAACGCGTTGCTGGAGTTCCCCGGCTGTGCGGTGATCACCTCGCACGACCGGTGGTTCCTGGACCGCATCGCCACCCACATCCTGGCGTGGGAGGAGGGCTCGAACTGGTTCTGGTTCGAGGGCAACTACGCCGAGTACGAGAAGAACAAGGTCGAGCGCCTCGGGGCCGACGCGGCCCGGCCGCACCGCGTCACCTACCGCAAGCTCACCCGCGACTGAGACCGTCCCGCGGTCTCCGGCGCCCGGGCGGGCGCGAGCGGAACAGTCCGGGCAGGTGCGGGAACAGATCCTGGAAAAGGACCGGGGCCGGTCGCCGTCAGGCGGCCGGCCCCGGTCATGTCCTGCCGTCGCGGGGCGTGCCCCGGCGTGCGGCGCGTCCCGAGGGGTCGCTACGGTTTGCGGTGTGTTCGAACAGAGCGTCGCGGACGGGGTCGGCCGGGCTCACCGGCACGTGTTCCCCAGGGCCGTCAGGTTCGCAGACATCGACTCGCTGGGCCACGTCAACAACGTGCGGTTCCTCGACTACCTGGAGGACGCCAGGCTGGCGATGTTCCACGTCGACCCTCACCGCGAGGGTCTCACCCGGTTCCAGGGGCTCGTGATCGCCCGCCACGAGATCGACTACCGGCGCCCGCTCACCTTCCGCCTCGACCCCGTACGGGTGGAGACCTGGGTGACGGAGATCAGGCCGGCGCGGTTCACCCTGGCGTACGAGATCCGCGATGACGACGAGATCTTCGTCAGGGCGGGTTCGGTGCTGGTGGCCTACGACGTGGAGCGGGCCTCCCCGCGGCGGCTGAACCCGGACGAGATGGCCTACCTGCGCAGGTTCACCACCGGCGGCTGACGACGCCCGGGGCCCGCCGCCCGAGACGTCCGGCGTTCGGGCGGCCGCGTGCCTGCCGTCCGGGGCGTCCGGTGCCGCCCGTGGGCGCGCCGCCCGGTGGGGCGGCGCGCCGGGATCGTCAGTCTCCGGGGGTGGACAGCCAGACCGCCGTGTCCGGCAGCAGCAGGTGGCCTTCGACCGGCGCGCTGCCGATCAGGACGCGGTCGTGCGGCGGCAGCGCCACCGGCTCGGAGCCACAGTTGATGACGCACGTCAGCGAACCCCGCCTGAAGGCGAGGGTCTCCTCGGAGGTCTCCAGCCAGGTGATCTCGTCGGGCAGGGTGCCACGCAGGTCGCGGCGGGCGCGCAGGGCCTCCCGGTAGAAGCTCAGCGTCGAGCCCGGGTCGCTGGACTGGCGCTCGGCCGAGAGCACCACCCACTCGACCGGCTGCGGCAGCCAGGGCCGCGTCCCCTCGGGGGAGAAGCCATAGGGCTCGGACATCCCGGACCAGGGGAGGGGAACCCGGCAACCGTCCCGGCCGGGCAGCTTCCCCTCGGAACGGGCGAAGATCGGGTCCTGCCGGGCCTCCGGGGGAAGATCCTTCACCTCGGGGAGGCCCAGTTCCTCCCCCTGGTAGAGATATGCCGATCCCGGCAGGGCGAGCATGGCCAGCAGCGCCGCACGCGCGCGGGCCAGGCCCGTGGTGGAGTTGGTCAGGCCGTCGCCGTACCGGGTCACGTGGCGGATCACGTCGTGGTTGGAGAGCACCCAGGTCGGGGCGGTCACGGCGGCCAGCGTGTCGTCGATGACCTTCTTGAACGCGGTCCCCGACCAGGGAGCCTCCAGCCAGGCGAAGTTGAAACTCTGGTGGAGCTCGTCGGGCCTGACGTAGAGCGCGAGATCCTCGGCGGAGTCGGTCCAGACCTCGCCGATCGCCATCCGCTCGCCGTCGTAGGAGTCCAGCACCTTGCGCCAGTCGCGGTAGACCTCGTGCACCTCGGGCCGCCCCCAGATCGGCGACTCGGCCTTGAACGCCTGGTCCTCCGGCGGCGTGTCCGGCAGCCCCTCGGCCTTGTACAGGCCCATCGCCACGTCGATCCTGAACCCGTCCACCCCCCGGTCCAGCCAGAACCGCAGCACGTCGAGGAACTCGGAGTGCACCTCGGGGTTGCGCCAGTTGAAGTCGGGCTGCTCGGGGGCGAACAGATGCAGGTACCACTGCCCGTCGGGCGTCTTGGACCAGGCCGGGCCGCTGAAGGTCGACTGCCAGTTGTTGGGCGGCAGGTCCCCGCCGTCGCGGAAGACGTAGCGGTCGCGTCCCTCGCCGCGCAGCGCGGCCTGGAACCACTCGTGCTCGGAGGAGGAGTGGTTCGGAACGATGTCCACGATGACCCGCAGGCCCAGCCGGTGCGCGTAGGCCACCAGGTCGTCGAAGTCGGAGAGCGTGCCGAAGAGCGGGTCGACGTCGCGGTAGTCGGCCACGTCGTAGCCGCCGTCGGCCATCGGGGAACGGTAGAAGGGGGTCAGCCAGATCGCGTCCACGCCGAGCTCGGCGAGGTACGGCAGGCGCCTCCTGATGCCGGGCAGGTCGCCGACGCCGTCTCCGGAGGCGTCGGCGAAGCTGCGAACATAGATCTCGTAGACGACGGCGTCGCGCCACCAGGGGGTTTCCATGTGCATGGGTTGCCCCCGGTCGGCGGGGTTTATGCGTCGGGGGCGTTGACCATGCTGTGCGCGGCGTACACGAGGTAGTCCCAGAGGCGTTTCTCCAGGTCCTCGGGCAGCTCCAGGGAGGCCACCGCGTCGTGCATGTGCCTGAGCCAGGCGTCGCGCTCGGCCGAGCGGATCACGAACGGGTTGTGCCGCATCCGCAGGCGCGGGTGGCCTCGCTGGGTGCTGTAGGTGTTGGGGCCGCCCCAGTACTGGATGAGGAACAGGCGGAGCCGGTCCTCGGCGCCCTCGAGGTCGTCCTCGGGGTAGAGCGGCCGGAGCAGCGGGTCGGTCGCCACTCCCCGGTAGAAGTGGTGCACCAGACGCCTGAACGCCTCCTCGCCGCCGACGGCGTCGTAGAAGGACTCTTTTTCCTCGGGGGTCGCGGACACGTGCTCCAGCCTAATCGACGTCAGCCGGCGATCGGGATGGAGGCCCGGTCGAGGGCCGCCTTGATCCGGAGACGGAGCTCGCGGGCGACCTCGGCCTGCTTGGAGGGCAGGGTCTTGGCGCTGATGCGGAAGATCACCGAGGTGTCGGAGATCTGCTCGATGCCCCACACCTGCGGCTCCTCCACGATGACCGAGCGGAACTCCGGTTCCTCCCACATCTCCTCGACGGTCGCCCTGAGCAGGTCGCGGACGGCCGGGACGTCGGAGGCGTAGGCCACCGGGACGTCGACGGTGGCGCGTGACCAGCCCTGGGACTCGTTGCCGACCCGGGTGATGGTGCCGTTGCGCACGTACCAGACCCGGCCGTCGGCGTCGCGCAGGCGGGTGATGCGCAGGGTGACCGCCTCCACGGTGCCCACGGCGGCACCGGCGTCGATCACGTCGCCCACGCCGTACTGGTCCTCCAGGAGCATGAACATCCCGGCGATGAAGTCCTTGACGAGCTCCTGGGCGCCGAAGCCGATCGCCACGCCCACGATGCCGACGCTGGTCAGCAGGGGGGCGATGGGGACCGTGAGCCGTTCCAGGACGGTCAGCACGGCGGTGCCGAGGATGATGATGGAGGCGACGTGCTTGAGCACCGAGCCCATGGTCTCGGACCGCTGCCTGCGCCGCTCGGCGAGGATCGCGTCCAGCCCCTCGGGAGCCGGCGTGTCCTTGCCGCGCAGCCGTCCCGCCAGGGACGCGCGCCCGGAGGACGCCCGCCGCACCACCCGGTTGATCAACCGGTGCGCCACGTTGCGCAGGATCAGCGCGATCAGGATCACCAGCACGATGGCGAGGGTGGCCGCGACCACGGGGGCCCAGTTCAGAGGAACGATGGTCTGCACGAGATCGCAGAGTATCCCCCCGCCGTCCCCGCATCCCTTCGTCAGGCCCGCGCTCATGTCCAAAAGCTCCTTGACGCTCTCCGCCGGGTCCACCGTTGGAGTGAGGCTCGGGGTGGGAACGGGGGTCGGGCTGGGACTCGGGGTGGGAACGGGCGTGGGGGAAAGCAGGAACACGGAGTGGATCCCTCTCGGATCGGATCGATGGCCGGCCGGGCGCGTCGGATGACCCACCCATCTTGCCGATCGAACCGGCCTCCGTCACATCACGCCGGGGAAGACGGGGGCATCCGGATCGGGGGCCGCGGGGGCGGACCCGGATGTCCCGGTGACGGGTGGCCCGGACGGGACACGCACCCGGAAGCGTGTCCCGTGTCGTTCCCGAGAGGGATCCCTCCTGCTCACCGCCCGGACGAGAGGCCGGACGGCGGTCTGTGCTTCCCGGCGGTTCGCGCGCCTCGGCCGGGCGGAGCCTCGGCGTGCCGCGGGAAGATCCTCGGGCGACCGGCCCGCGAGACCGGTCGCCGCGACCGGCTCCCGGTACGGGAGCGGCCGCCGTACCGGACCGGGCCCGAGGGGGCGGGCCCGTCCGGTCGATTCGGAGCCGGCGGGACGCCCAGCGTCCGAGGACGCTCCGCACCGGTCGCCCCGCCGGCTCCGTCGAGCCGCGGCAGGCGCGACGCACCGGCCGGAACACCGTCCGTTGCGCCGCTCACCTCACTCTCCTACCGCGGCGAGTACGCGTGCGACCTTGGTCGCGGCACCGGCGGGGTCCTCCACCGTGTGCATCTTCTCGCCCCAGGACCACCAGTAGTACCAATCCCGATGGCTGGGGGCGGCCTGGGCTCGGCAGGTGACGTTCTCCGCCAGGCTTGTCGCCTTGGGGTTGATCACACGCACGAACGTGCGGCCCGAGTGGGTCCGTACCACGCGGGCGTGCAACCCGCGGCAGTCCAGTTCCGTCACCAGCCGTTCCAGGTGTCGGAAATCGTCTTCACCCACCTCGTCCCTCCTCGTGATCTCGGTTCGCCGACACCGAATCGTGTTCGCTCGATCACTCATTCGGTGCTGCTCGCCAAAGATGACTCACGGTGGCCCCATGGGTCAATTAGGAGAAAACCCTGCTCAGGGTGGGCGTTGTGCCAAGTGGGTTGAAAGAAGCAGTCCCCCGGGGGACGATTTCTAGCCCACGGCTTTATTAGTGCGTTCCGGATGAGTCAAACGTGGTCCATCATTCTCCGTAGGCGCAGTGCGACAGAAAGATCACACTGAGTCAAGGGGGAGAGGACCGGTCGGGACAATGTGTGCCGGCCAGCCCGGCTGGCCACGAGAGAGGGGCCGGTATGTCCGGCAGGCAGCACAGGGAGACAGAGTTGGCGCGGCAGATCCGGGCCCGCGGCCTGGCGGCCGGGAAGTCCTCGGCGCAGATAGCCGAGGAAATCCATGACAAATGCAGTGTGCAATTCGGGACCACACGGATCAAAGGCCACCGACTCGCGCACGGCGTCGCCCTCGCGGACGTCATCGAACAGATACGGGCATTGTTCGAACGCGACGGCAAGTCGGCCCCGGGCATCGGTGAGACGCTCCTGTCCGCGTACGAGAGCGGGCTGAAGCGGCCCGGTCCCGAGTACCTGCACTACCTGTGCTCCGCCTACCGGGTCGAGCCGGCCTCCCTCGGGTACGACGGCCCGTGCATCTGCGGCCACGGCCACAGGATGCCCGGTGTCGTCCGGGGTGATCTCCACGATGGAAGACCCGACACTTCCCCTGGTCCGCGAGAGCTGCTGATTCAGCCGATCGGCCTCGGCCTTTCCGCGGACGGGGGCGAGGAGGACGAGAACGTGCTACGGAGGACACTCTTGCAGCTCCTGGCGGGCAGCGGCATCGCGCTGGACGGGCAGGTGCTCGGATCCGTGGAGAGCATTCGCAGGCGGATGGACGACACGCTGGTCTCGGCCACCGTCTCGCCCGCGATGCTCGACCAGTGGGAGGAATCCACCATCGGCTTCGGCCGCCAGTACATGAACACCGCGCCGCTGCGGCTGCTCTGCGACGTCATGCTGGAGTTCAGCGCGGTACGCAAGGCCATGGAGCGGCGTCAGCCGGTCGACCTGCAGGAACGGCTCTGCCGGATGGCGGCCCAGCTGGCGGGGCTGAGCGGCATGATCATGATCAACCTCGGCGACCACCGGCTCGCCCGGTCCTTCTTCCGCACCGGCAGGACCGCCGCGGACGAGACCGGCGACCGCGCGCTGAGGGCGTGGGTGACGGCCAGGGAGGCCCTGGTCCCGCTCTACTACGGCGATCCGCGCGAGGCGCTCAACCTGGCCAAGAAGAGCCGCGACCTGGCCGGGCAGACCCCCTGCGCGGCCCAGGCGATGGCCCCGGTGGTCGAGGCCCGCGCGCTGGCGATGATGTCGGGCGCGGGCAAGAAGGAAGTGGTCGACCAGGCGAAACGGGCCCTGTCCCGGGCCAGGGCGGCCTTCTCCCAGATGACCGCCGCCGAGCAGGACGACTCCACCTTCGGCTACACCGAGCGCCAGCTCTACTTCCACCAGGGGGACGCGCTGGTCAAGCTCGGGCAGGCGATGGAGGCCGACCTCATCCTGGAACAGGCGCTCACCAAGTACGGTCCGACCGACTGGCTGGACCCGACCATCATCAAACTCGACCGGGCCCAGTGCAAGATCCTCGAAGGTGACGTGGACGAGGCGCTGGACATCGCCCACCGCACGATCGCGGGCCTCGACGACGAGTGCAGGCCCGACATCCTCATGCAGCGCGCCCACGAGGTGGCCCGGCAGGCCGAGGTGAAGGCTCCCGGCCATCCCAAGCTCAAGTCCTACCTGGAGTCGCTGCGCAGCCGCGGCGTCCCGGTGGCGGACCCGGTGGCCGGCGGGGGTGACAGTTGAGGCCGACGCTCCGGCGCTATCGCTGGTCCGACCTCGAATCCGTCTGGGCCCTGCACCAGATATGCCTGGCCCAGGTGGGCCTCGCGCCCGGGGACGGCGTCTACTACGAGGACGACTTCCCCAGGATCGGCGAGATCTACCTCGCCGACAGGGGTGAGTTCCTGGTGGGCGAGCTGTCCGGCGGACGCGTCGTCAGCATGGGCGGGCTCCGCCGCGTCGACGACCGGAGCGTCGAGATGTGCCGGTTGCGGGTCCACCCGGAGTTCCAGCGGCGCGGGTTCGGTGCCCAGATGGCCGTCGCGCTGGAGGCGCGCGCGATCGAGCTGGGGTACACCCGGCTCTGCGGGGACACCACCCTGAACCAGCCCGCGGCGATGGAGCTCTACCGCACGTTCGGCTGGCGGGAGGTCCGGAGGGAGGAGAGGGGAGGATGCACGGTGATCTACGGGGAGAAGGACCTCGTGCCCTCCATGTCCCCTTCGATGCAGTGATCCGACGCGGTTCGCCGACGACCTCCCCTCCGGCGGGGATGACGGTCCCGGTCCGCGGAACCGGGGTCGCTTCCGTCCTCCGGGGCCCGGCTCAGCCCAGCAGGGTGAGGCGGCGGACGACCCCGGGCAGGTCGGGGGGCTCCAGGGCGTCGGGAAGGTCCGCCATCTCCGCCGCCGAGAACCACCCGGAACCCAGGAAGGTGACGTCCTCCTCGGCGGTCAACGACGCGGGGGCCACCGCGGGGGTGTCCTCGAATCCGGCCAGGTAGAAACGCTCGGTCTTGACGTAGTGGACCCCGAGCCAGTGGAATTCCCTGCGTACCGGCACCCAGCGGTCCAGCACCGCCGTGCCCGGCAGGCCCGTCTCCTCGGTGAGCTCCCGCCGGGCGGCCTCCAGGGGGGTCTCACCCGGGTCGATGCCGCCGCCCGGAGGTTCCCACAGGGCCTGACCGCTCACCGTGTCACGCCAGTGCATCAGGAGCACCCGGCCGGAGGCGTCCACACAGATCACCCGGGCCGCGGGCCGGTCGTTCGGCTGAGAGTCGCCCATGGGCCACGGACGCTATCACCGTCGCCCGCCCGCCCGTCCGCCGGCCGCCTTCCGGACCGGCGGATGCGGTGCCGGGATTCGCTGTACCCTGCCCAGGTCAGGTGCGAGCACCGTACGATCCCACCTCCTCAAGCTCAAGGGTGAAGGCATGAGTTCCAGGGCCGAGTTTGTGTTGACGCTCTCCTGCCCGGACCGTCCCGGCGTGGTGGCCGCGGTCTCCGGGCTGCTGGCCGGGCGGGGATGCAACATCACCGAGAGCCAGCAGTTCGGGGACACCGCCGCCGGGCGGTTCTTCATGCGGGTGCAGTTCGTCTCCCCGCTGCCCGACGAGGAACTGCGCGAGGCCCTGGCCGCGCTGGCCCCGGACCTCGGTATGGACTTCAAGCTGCGCGACGTCTCCGTGAAACCCCGCGTGCTGGTGATGGTCAGCAGGTTCGGCCACTGCCTGAACGACCTGCTCTACCGGACCCGTTCCGGCCTGCTCGACATAGAGATCGTCGCGGTCGTCTCCAACCACCCCGACCTGCGTCCGCTGACCCAGTCGTACGGCATCGACTACCACCACCTGCCGGTCACTTCCGAGACCAAGCCCAAGCAGGAGGCGGAGGTGCTGACCCTCGTCGATCACTACCGGGCCGACCTGGTGGTGCTCGCCCGCTACATGCAGGTGCTCTCGGAGGACCTCTGCGGCAAGCTCGCCGGCAACGTGATCAACATCCACCACTCGTTCCTGCCGTCGTTCAAGGGGGCCAAGCCCTACCACCAGGCGCACTCGCGGGGCGTGAAGCTGATCGGCGCGACGGCGCACTACGTGACCGCCGACCTCGACGAGGGGCCGATCATCGAGCAGGAGGTGGCCCGGGTCAACCACACCCACTCCGCGGACGACCTCGCCGCCATCGGCCGCGACGTCGAGTGCCAGGCCCTGGCCCGTGCGGTCCGCTGGCACACCGAGCAGCGGGTCCTGCTCGACGGTCACAAGACGATCGTCTTCCCCCGCTGACCGCGGTCGCGGGAAGAGCGATCTTTTCCCGACCGCCTCCGTCACGCCGCCTGGACCGCCGTCACGCCGCCTGGACCGCCGTCACGCCGCCTGGACCGCCGTCACGCCGCCCGGACCGCCGTCACGCCGCCCGGACCGGCCGGCTGACGCCGGTCACGACCGGCCGTGTCGCGCCGTCAGGACCGTTTCCCCGTGCCGCGATGCCTTGATCCGTGGCCGGTGGGTGCGGCCGTCGTTCGTGTCCCGCGGGGGTCACGGCCGTCGTTCGTGTCCCGCGGGCCCGTCGGTGATCGTGCCGTGCCCGTCCGCCCCGTCCGTGACCGCCCCCTCGGCCGGTTCCGGCGGCGGGTCACCGGCCGCCTCGGCGAACCCGGCGGCCCGGGTGTCGGCGGCCCGGCTCTCCTCCTGGGTGAGCGTGAGCGTGCGCAGGTGGAACAGCTCGTCGAGCCCGGCGGCGTCAAGAAGGCCCTCGGGCCTGTCCGGTGAGATGTCCGGATGGTCGTGGAGGATGATCGGCGAGGAGAGCACCACGTCCCGGTGGCCGGGCTCCCCCACCAGGACGGGCCAGGTGTGCTCGTTGCGGCAGGTCTCCACGGCCGGCCGCGCCCATTCCGGCGGGTCGAGCAGGGAGACGAAGGCGCCGGCGGACACCGCGATGATCAGGTGTGCCGAGATCAACGAGTGCCGGAGCGCCTGCTCGCGCGGGGCTCCCAGCGGTTTCCAGTCGTCGGTGTTCTCCACTCGCGCACGCAACCTGACCAGCCCGTACGGCCCCGGGACCCGCTCGGCGGAGACCGTGAGCGCCGCGTGCAGCGGCAGGTGCTCGGAGACGAGGCGGCCCACCACCTCCCCGGACGGCGAGGCGATCGGCTCGATCACGCGGTCCCCGGGGATCCGCACCTCGACGACCCTGGCGGGCGCGTCGAGCAGACCGGCGACCGGGAACACCGCCTCCACCTCCCGCTCCGTGGCCTCGTCGAAGGTGAGGTAGGTCCGGTGACCGTTGCGCAGTTGCTGGACCGGCCAGTAGCCGTCGTCCTCGGCGCGTTCGACGCAGCGTGTCCTGACGTGCAGGAAACGCACGTTCAGGTGGGCCACGGCGTACGTGGCCCCTTCGAGGAGGCATTCGGTCACGCTGGCCGAATGGTCGGCGGTGGCGGTGAACCCCGGCGGCACCAGGACCCCGAACCGCCGGCGCACCTGGTCCTTGGCGGCCGGGGTGAGGTGGGGGTAGAGGAGCCGGCCCTCGTACAGGACCGCCTCCGCCAGCCGCCGCGCGATGTCCATCGGAGCGCTCATTCGCCACGCCCGCTGAGGTCGTGCCCGCCGAGGCCGTGTCCGGCGCGGCTCCGCCGCGCGAGGTCCGAGCCGGACGCTCCACCCGTGATCCGGGTGGTCGGGGCCCCCGCCGGGACGGACACTGCTCGCGTACTCACTGTTGCAGGCATGTCGACGCTCCGTATTCCTCACGGTAGTCGTCACACTACGATCGGCCGCCCCGGGGCCGACACCCCCGATCCGGCAACCGGAGGCAAAGCTCTGATCATTGACGTGGTCTTTTCGCCCGGGTCGTGGGTGTCGCGGACGGCCCCCGCCGCACACCCGCGCGCCTCGCCCGGACGACCGGGACCGGGACCGGGGCACCCCGGCACCCGGAGCGGCCCCGGCCACCCGCGGTACCCGGGTGGCCGGGAACCGGCCGGCACGCACGACCCCGCGGTCACCGCCCCCGTCGCACGCGCCTCTCGGACGGGCCGCCTGCCGGGCGGACCGGGATCAGGGTCGGTACGTCCCGAAGTACCAGGTGTTGCCTTCGACGTCCCGGCAGGCGTAGTCGCGTGAGCCGTAGGACTGGTCACTCAGCTCCCTGGTGACCTCGGCGCCGGCCGCGACGGCCCTGTCGTGGTGGGCGTCGGGGTCGTCCACGACGACGTAGATCCCCGGCCCGCCGGGCTCGCCCGTGCCGGTCATGATCATCCCGGTGCCGACGAGCAGCTCACCGTGCTCGACCGTGCCCTCGGGCGTCGTGTGCAGCTCGCGGACCTCGAACCCGAACGCCTGGGTCAGCCAGTCGACGGCCTTGATCGTGTCGCGGTACATGACCAGCGGATACACCGTGCGCATGTTCTCTCCTCCTTGGTGGTACCGATCACGATGCCAGCGGAGAGGACGGGGGGATTGGAGGAATGTGACCTGATCATCCGGGGACGGATCGCGAGGGGGAGGCCAGCTCGCCGGGGGTGGCTCCGGCCATGGCCCGGAAATCGCGATTCATGTGGGCCTGGTCGTAGTAACCGCAGGCGGCGGCGGTGCCTGCCAGGGCCGCGCCGGACCTCAACCGGCCGGTGGCGTGCTGGAACCGCAGCACCCTGGCCGCGGCCTTGGGCGGCAGCCCGATCTGGTCGTGGAAGCGGGCGACCAGGTGACGGTGGCTCCAGCCCAGCTCCGCGGCGATCGACGCCACGGGCACCGCGCCCCGGGCGGCGACCAGCCGGCCCCACGCCCAGACGACGCGGCGGTCGGGCGCCGGGGCCTCGTTGATCCTCCGGCTGAGCGCCGCCTCCAGCAGCGCCAGGCGGGCCGGACGGCCGGGCGTCTCGGCCAGCCGCTCGATCACGGTCGTGGCCCAGCTCCCGAGGACCTCCTCCAGGGACACCACCCGGTTGGCCAGCTCGCGCATGGGCACTCCGAAGAATCTCCTGGCCCCGAGCGGTGTGAGGTCGACCTGCAGCCCGTCGGCGGCCCCGGTCAGGGTGGTGTCGACGTAGGTGTCGTGCAGGCCCGCGGCGAACGACGCCAGCCGCCGCTCCCCCCGGGGGCCGCTCATCGTGAGCGGCGCGCCCAGCCCGAAGATCATCGCGATTCCGGGGAAGGGGGGCTGCCGCCGGTGGGCGGGGCGGGCGTACCGCTCGCTGTAGGCCGACAGGTGGATGACGTGAGGACGCAGGAGGGAACCGGGCGCGCCCTCGGTGAAGGTCAAGCCCTCGGCCGCTCCCGCGTCGTCGGCGTCGTCGGCGGTGTCGGCGTCGTCCATGCGCCGACCATAACCGCTCCCACCGACGATCCGGTTCCCGGAGGAGGGCGCCTGCCCGCGGGGCGGGGAGGGGGCACGTCCGGACGCCGGACGCGCCCCCTCGGGACCGGCCGCCCTCCCCTCAGGAGGTCAGGCCGGTGTGGTAGGCGAGGAAGGTGAGCTGGTCGGCGGCGAGCTCGACGGTCTTGCTCACCGCGCGCGCCCCGTGACCGGCCTCCATCTCGTTGCGGAGCAGGATCGGCCTGTCCCCGGCCTGGGCGTGCTGCAGGGCCGCGCACATCTTCCAGGCGTGCAGCGGGTGGACCCGGGTGTCGGACTGGAACACGGCGAACAGCGTCGCCGGGTAGGAGACGCCCTCCCGCACGTTGTGGTAGGGCGAGTAGGCGTGCAGCCAGGCGAACTCGTCGGGCTTCTCGGCGGAGCCGTACTCGACGTTCCACGTCGCTCCCAGGCCGAACAGCTCGTAGCGGATCATGTCGAGCAGCGGGGCGGAGCAGACCACGGCGGCGTAGAGCTCGGGGCGCTGGGTCAGGGCCGCGCCGACCAGGAGGCCGCCGTTCGAGCCGCCGGAGATGCCCAGTTGCGCCGAGGTGGTCACCCCGGTCTCGATCAGGTACTCGGCCGCCGCGTGCAGGTCGTCGAAGACGTTCTGCTTGTGGCCGAGCATCCCGGCCCGGTGCCACTCCTCGCCCTGCTCGCCGCCGCCGCGCAACTGGGCGATGGCGTACGTGCCGCCCGACTCGACCCAGCTCAGGACGGACGCCGAGTAGCCCGGGGTCATCGAGATGCCGAAGCCGCCGTAGCCGTACAGCACGGTGGGGCGCGGCCCCTCGGCGCCGGGAGGGGAGATCACCAGCATGTGGACCTCGCTGCCGTCGGCGGAGCGGTAGGTCACCTGCCGGGTGTCGACGGCGGGCACCTCGACGGCGCCGGGGGAGGCGGCCCACAGGGTCGTCTCCCCGGTGCGGGCGTCGTAGCGCTGGATGGTCGGCGGCGTGGTGTTGTCGGTGTAGCCGAACCAGGCCTCGTGACCCCCCTCGGGACGCTCGCTGATGCCGCCGATGGTGCCCAGCCCCGGGGTGGGCACCTCCCCGACGCGCTCGCCGGTCCCCAGGTCGTGGACGGTGATCTCGCTGATCGCGTGACGGGTCCAGGCGACCAGCATGACCGGCCGGTCCAGGTCGTCGAGGATCGCGAAGTCCGTCAGCACCGCCTCGGGGTCCTGCGGGATCAGGTCGCGCCAGCTCTCGAAGCGCGCGTCCGAGGGGTCGGTCACGCAGACGCGGGCACGGGGCGCGTCGCGGTCGGTGAAGACGTACAGCAGGCCGTCACGGCCGAAGTACAGGGCGGTCTGGGCGTCGACGTCCTGCTGGACGACGACCAGCTCCGGCGCGGAGGGGGAGGAGGCGTGCAGGTCGGCGATCCACAGGTCGTTGCGCGGCGCCGTGCCGCGGGAGGCGGAGATCTGCAGCCAGCGGCCGTCGCGGGAGACCGACACGCCGTAGTAGTTGGTCTTCTCCAGGCCGTCACCGAAGATCATTACGTCGTCCTCGGTGGAGCTGCCGACCCGGTGCAGGTAGACCCGGCGGTGGTACTGCTCCTCGTTCTCGGGCACCTGCCCGGCGGGCAGCCTGCGCACGTAGTAGAACGCCTCGCCGCCCGGCAGCCAGGCCACCGGGGAGTAGCGGCAGCGGTCGATCGGCCCCTCGACGCGGTCGCCGAACGCGACGTCCATCAGGTAGAGGCTCGACTCCTCGTCACCGCCCACCGAGACCTGGTACGCCAGCAGGCGGCCCTCCTTGTCGGGCTGCCAGGAGTCGAGGGTGGTCAGCCCGGTCGGGTCGAGCACCATCGGGTCGAGCAGTGCCCGCTCGGTGCCGTCCGGGTCGACGGTGTAGAGCACGGCGTGCTCCTGCGCGGCGGCGCGCCGCATGAAGAACCGCCGCCCCCCGCGCCACGTCGGCGCGCCGATCGACCCCGAGGCGAGCAACTCGGCGATCCGCGCCCTGAAGGCGTCACGCCCGGGGAGGGCGTCCAGCCCCGCCTCCAGCAACCTCTCCTGCCCCATCAGCCAGTCCTTCGTGGCCGGATCGTCGGGATCCTCCAGCCATCGGTACGGGTCGGGAACGGGAACCCCGTGCAGCTCCTCGACAAGGTCGATACGGCTGGCGGGAGGGTATGGCAGTCGCGTCATGGCTGGAACCCTACGACCTCCGGACGGGCGGGCGGGGGCGGTGGCGGGTCATTGCGCGCCGGGCGTAGCCGGATCGCGACGACAGGAGTTAAAAACTGGTAATGCGGGCATAAAACGTATCAGGTGTCTCTCCAGTCATTTATGGGTGGCGAGAACCGCGTTGCAGCAGCCAAACTTGGTGAAGGACGGTGCCGTGGTGAGCATCCGCTGGGCCGTCCGGCGGAGGTCCTCGTGACGGAAGCACCCGGGCCCCAGGAGGGGCCGCCAGCCGGGGCGCGCAGTGGCGTGCCCCCTCAACAGACGTGTCGTACGGCGGGAGAGGCCCGCTGATGCGCCAGGTCCTTCTCTTGAACGCCACCTACGAACCCCTGACCACCCTCTCGCTGCACCGGGCCGTCGTGCTCGTGCTCCGGGAGAAGGCCGACGTCGTGCACCGCGACGGGCGGGGCGCCGTGTTCCGCTCGGCCAGCCGCACGCTCGACGTCCCCTCGGTGATCAGGCTTCGCAGATATGTCCGTATCCCCTACCGGTCACGGATCCCGCTGACCCGGACCGCGCTGATGCGCCGGGACGACTACCGGTGCGCCTACTGCGGCCAGCGGGCCGAGACCATCGACCACGTCATCCCCCGCTCCCGGGGCGGCCCCCACACCTGGGAGAACTGCGTGGCGTCGTGCACGACGTGCAACCACCGAAAGGCCGACCGCATGCTGGAGGAACTGGGGTGGACGCTCAACGTCGCCCCGGTGGTGCCACGCGGCGTCCACTGGCGGTTGATCGGCGCGCACATCGTCGGTGACCCGCAGTGGGCGCCCTACCTGGAGGAGAGCGCCGCCTGAGGCCCGCCGCCGGCTCCGGTGGCGGTGCCGGCGGCGCCGCCTGACGGTGCCGACGGTGCCGAGGGGGGTGCCGACGCGCCGACGCGCCGACGCGCCGATGACATCGTCGCCGTCGCGGTCGCGTTCCGAGCGCGCCGCGGCGCCGCCGCCGTGCCGCTCCGCGGTCCGCCCGCCCCGGTGCCGCGGTGCCCGTCAGGGCGGGTTATTCGCTGGCATCGGCGATCACGGACCGGGACAATCAACGGATGACATGGACATTCACCTCCGACGTGGAAACGTTCGCCGAGGCGGCGGAGCCGTGGCTGCTGCGTGATCCGGTGCGCAACACCGTCGTCCTCACCGTCCTGCGCGCGGTGCGCATGGGACTGTGGAGCGAGGGCGTGCTGCTGGGCCGCCTGGAGCGGGACGGCCGTACCGTGGCGGTCGCGCTCCAGACACCTCCCCATTTCCTGCTGCTCGCGGACATCCCCACCGAGACGGTGCCGGAACTCGTCACCTGCCTGATCGAGGACGAACGGGTGATCCCCGGGGTGAGCGGGTCGCTCGCACTGGCCGAGGCGTTCGCCGCCCGCTGGTGGCGGCCCGAGGCCGGGCGCCGGTCCGAGCGCCTCTACCGGCTCTCCTCACCCGTCCTGCCCGAGCCCGCCGCCGAGGGGGCCCTTCGGGTCGCGGAGATCGGCGACCTCGACCTGCTGGTCCGATGGGGGGAGGAGTTCCAGGTCGAGGCCGAGGGCGGCGTCGCCGCCGACCTGACCCCCCTGCTCTCCAGCCGGATCACCAGGCGGGAGCTGGGATTGTGGGAGGTGGACGGCCGCCCGGTCGCGTTCGCCGGAGCGTCCTGCCCCCTGGGCGGGATGTCGCGGATCGGCCCGGTCTACACGCCCCCGCCGCTGCGGAAGAAGGGGTACGGGACCGCGCTCTCGCACGCGATGAGCGTCCGGGCCCGGGCCGAGGGAGCCGACGAGGTGCTGCTCTTCACCGACCTGTCCAACCCCACGTCCAACTCGATCTACCAGGCGATCGGCTACCGGCCGGTGGACGACTACGCCACCGTCACCTTCGGGTGAACGACCGGGCGGGCCTGGGTAGGCTTGACGTCATGCCCCGATACGACTTCCGGTGCCGCGCCTGCGGCTCCAGCTTCGAGGTCTCCCGGCCCATGGCCCGCTCCGGCGAGCCCGCCCCGTGCCCCGAAGGCCATGACGACACCGTGAAACTGCTCTCCACGGTCGCGGTGACCGGCGGTTCGGCGGCCTCGTCCGCCGCCGCGCCCAGGCCCGCCGGTGGCGGCGGCGGATGTTGCGGCGGCGGATGCTGCGGCTAACCGCCCCGCCGGCCGGATGACGCCGGCCGGGCGACGCCTCCGGAACCGGACGGGGACGAACCCCGCCCGGGACCGGATCTAGGCGGCGTGCCTGGCGCGCTCGGCGCGCTTGCCCTGGAAGGGCAGGAAACCGTCGGCGCGGTGCGGGCGGGCCGGCACGAAGGTCTGCTCGGTGGCGACGATCCGGTCGAACCGGAACGCCCTGATCGCGCCGCGCATGCGGCACATCCCGACGAGGTACCAGTGGTCGCGGTGGACCATGCAGGTCACCGGGTCGACGTCGCGGACGGTGATCCGCCCGGAGACGTCACGGTAGTGCAGGCGGATGACCATGCGCGAGGTGATGGCGTTGGCGATCGTCCGGGCACGGTCGGCCACGGACGCGGGCAGCGGTTCGATCAGGGTCGTCAGGGTGGCCGCGACGACGTCGTCGTCGACCTCCAGGTGCTGGAAGGCGTGGCGCAGGCCGCTGCGGGCGGCATCGGCCTGCGGGCCCGAGCCCAGGTGTGCCATGGACAGGGCGAGGGCGGCGATCTCGGCGGTCGTCAGCGGGCAGGCGTTGGGCTTCACGACAGTTGCCATACCCTGATAATACGTCCAGATACCGACATTTTTTCGAACTTCCTGTCGGGTAAGGAATCTGTCGCCGACAGGAAGCCCAGGTCAGAGGGACGGCCTCGGGGAGAGGCGTCGAACGGCCGGCGCCGCAGGGCGGCGTCAGCGGGAGAGCTGTGACAGGTCCCGCGAGGCGCCGGTGGAGGCCGAGGTGGTCAGTGCCGCGTACGCCTGCAGCGCGGCGCTCACCGGACGGCGGCGGTCGACCGGGCGGTAGCCCCCCAGCTCGGTCAGGAGCCTCTCCCGGCGGGCGGCCAGCTCCTCGGTGGGGACCTTCAGCTCGATCGAGCGGCCCGGGATGTCGATCGAGACCAGGTCGCCGTCCTGGACGAGGGCGATCGTTCCGCCCTCGGCGGCCTCGGGGGAGGCGTGGCCGATGGACAGCCCGCTCGTGCCGCCGGAGAAACGGCCGTCGGTGACCAGCGCGCAGACCTTGCCCAGGCCCCTGCCCTTGAGGAACGAGGTGGGGTAGAGCATCTCCTGCATCCCGGGACCGCCCTTGGGACCCTCGTAGCGGATCACCACGACGTCACCGGCCTTGACCTTGTTGCCGAGGATGCCCTCGACCGCGTCGTCCTGGGACTCGAAGACCACGGCCGGCCCCTCGAACCTCCAGATCGACTCGTCCACGCCGGCGGTCTTGACGATGCAGCCCTCGGTGGCGATGTTGCCGTAGAGGACGGCCAGGCCGCCGTCGCGGGTGTAGGCGTGCTCGGAGTCGCGCACGCACCCCTCGACGCGGTCGAGGTCCAGCTCCTCCCAGCGGGCGCCCTGGGAGAACGGCTTGACGGTGCGGGCGTTGCCCGGGGCCGCGTGCCACAGCTCCAGCGCCTCCGGCAGGACGTTCTCCGAGCGCACGTCCCAGGCGTCGAGGTAGTCGCCCATGGTGCCGCCGTTGACGGTGTAGGCGTCGCGGTGCAGCAGGCCGGCCCGGTCCAGCTCGCCCAGGATCGCCGGGATGCCGCCCGCGCGGTGGACGTCCTCGACGTGGTACTTCGCGGTGGCCGGGGCGACCTTGCACAGGCAGGGCACCCGCAGCGAGATCTCGTTGATCTCCTTCAGGCCGAAGTCGACCTGGGCCTCGCGGGCCGCGGCGAGGATGTGCAGGATCGTGTTGGTCGAGCCGCCCATCGCCACGTCCAGCGCCATGGCGTTCTCGAACGCGTCCCTGGTGGCGATGGCGCGCGGCAGGACGGTCTCGTCGTCGGCCTCGTAGTACCGGCGGGTGATGTCCACGAGCGCGCGCCCGGCGTCCTCGAACAGCTTGCGGCGCGCCTTGTGCGTGGCGAGGATCGTGCCGTTGCCCGGGAGCGCGAGGCCGATGGCCTCGGCCAGGCAGTTCATCGAGTTGGCAGTGAACATGCCGCTGCACGAGCCGCAGGTCGGGCAGGCGTTCTCCTCCATCTCCAGCAGCTCGGCGTCGGAGACGGAGTCGTCGGCGGCGGCGATCATCGGGTCGATCAGGTCGAGCTTGCCGTTGGGGGTCTTGCCCGCCTCCATCGGCCCGCCCGAGACGAACACCGTGGGGATGTTGAGCCGGAAGGCGGCCAGCAGCATGCCCGGGGTGATCTTGTCGCAGTTGGAGATGCAGATCAGCGCGTCCGCGCAGTGCGCGTTGACCATGTACTCGACGGCGTCGGCGATCAGCTCGCGGCTGGGCAGTGAGTAGAGCATGCCGCCGTGGCCCATCGCGATGCCGTCGTCGACCGCGATCGTGTTGAACTCGCGGGGGATCGCCCCGGCCTCGCGGATCGCCCCGGCGACGACGTCGCCGACCTCCCGCAGGTGGACGTGCCCGGGGACGAACTGCGTGAAGCTGTTGGCGACGGCGATGATCGGTTTGCCGAAGTCCTCCCCGGCCACACCGGTCGCCCGGAGCAGAGCCCGGGCCCCGGCCATGTTCCTGCCGTGCGTGACCGTACGAGACCTGAGGGCGGGCATGGGGCCTTCTCCCATCGTCGAGACCGTGTCTACGAATGGTACGGCCACCGCCCGGTGCGTGAGACGCCCGTCCATGCCGCGAGACGCCGGCCCGGATGGCGGGACGCGGGACGGGCCCGTGGCGTCGAGGCCGCGAGCCCGTTCGAGAAGGTCGTTCCGGCCCCCGCGGCGCCGAGGCCGCGAGCCCGTCCGCGACCGGTCCCAGGCGGCCGGTCCGGTCCCGGGCCGGCTCTTCGGGGTCAGCTCTCCGGGTAGCGCGCGGGCAGGACCCGCTCGGCGGCCTCGTAGATGCTCTCGATCTCGGCGTCGGTGAGTGACCGTTCCCGCTTGGTGATCCATTTACGGACACGGCTGCCGTCGAATACGTCCACCTCGCGGACGTTGAGGACCTTCCACGGGATGGCCGGGCCGTAGATCGCCAGGGACGGCACGATGCTGATCTCGCGGCCCAGCTCGGCGCCGATCAGCTCGCCCGCCTGGGACGCCTCCCAGCGGGCCTCGTCCAGGCGCGGCTTCTGGTTGAACGGCCCGTGGAACAGCTTGCGGTGCGACTGGACGCGGACCGGCAGGCGCTTGTCCCACTTCTCGGAGTCGACCGCGTACACGCCGGTGGGGCCCACGACCAGGTGGTCGATCTGGGCCTCGCTGCCGGGGATCGCGCGGGCGTGCAGGGTGCGGTAGCCCCCGCGCTCCAGCCGCTTGAGCTGCACCTCGGTGCGCCGCTCCGCGACCGAGGCGCGCCGCCAGGCGGGCACTGAGGAGTTGGAGCGGGCCCGGAGCACGGTGTCCACGATCGCGGCCACCACGGCGGCGGTGACGCCCAGCCGCCAGCTGGCCAGCAGGATGCCCGCGAGCACGCCCACCCCGAGCGCGACGGCGGCGCGCCTGCGCAGATGGCGGTACTTCGGGTGATCGAGCAGACCGCGCAGCGAGGCGCGCTCGACCGGCGCGTACGTCGTCGCCGGTGGGACGGGTCGCGACGTCGGCCTCTCCTCGGCCTGTCGGTCACTGACCCAAATCGGTGACGTAGTGTTACCGTCCTCTGGTACCTGACCGGAATCCACGTAACTCACGGTAGCTGACGTCCTCGAGGGTGCCTAGTATTGCGTATCTCATACTTTTGTGACCGTCGCCCTTCGCTTGACTCCGCCCTTAAGCGGGTACCGAAGAGCGTTCGCCCGGATTGGCCATGGGCGCGCTGGTTGACCACGGTCTCGGCGTTACTGTGCAGGGCGTGGCACATATTCATGATCTTAACGCCCTGGAGCAGGCCGCGGCCGTGCGGCGCAGGGAGATCTCACCCGTCGAGCTCACCGAGCACTATCTGGACCGCATCGCCCGCCTGGACGCGCGGGTCGGGGCCTACGTGACCGTGACGCCCGAGCTCGCCCTGGAGCAGGCGTACAAGGCCGAGGCCCGGGTGCTCGCCGGGGAGGTCGCCTCGCCGCTGGCGGGGGTCCCCATACCGATCAAGGACCTCAACCTCGTCAAGGGCGTGCCGATCCACTTCGGCTCCGCCACCTACGAGGGCTTCGTGGCGCCGGTGGACGACAGCCTGGTCGAGAGGCTCCGGGACGCCGGAACGATCATGCTCGGCAAGACCGCGACCCCCGAGTTCGGCCTGCCCTGCTACACCGAGACCCCTCTCTCCCCGCCCAGCCGCACCCCGTGGGACCCGTCCCGCTCGGCCGGTGGGTCCAGCGGCGGCGCCGCGGCGGCGGTCGCCGCCGGCCTGGCCCCGGCCGCGCAGGGAAGCGACGGCGCGGGCTCGATCCGCATCCCCGCCTCCGTCTGCGGCCTGTTCGGGCTCAAGCCCACCCGGGGCAGGATCAGCTCCGCGCCGGTCGTCCCCGACCTGGCGGGTCTGTCCACCAACGGCCCGATCACCCGGACGGTCGCCGACGCCGCCGCGCTGCTGGACGTGATGGCCCACCACAACCCCGGCGACCTCTACCACGCGCCCCCGCCGGGGCTCGGCTCCTTCGGCGCGTACGTGGGCCGCGACCCCGGCCGGCTGCGGATCGCCCGCTACGCCGAACCGCCGGTGCCCGGCACCGTCGTGCACCCGGAGGTGCTCGCGGCCTACGAGCACGCCTCGGCGGAGCTGGCCGCGCTCGGGCACGAGGTGGTCGACATCGCCCCGCCGTTCGGACCGGAGATCGTGCCGCGGTTCGTGACGCTCTGGTACGCGTTCTCCTGCATGCACCCGGTGGATCCGGACAGGCGGGACAGGCTCCGGCCGCTCACCGCATGGCTGCGCGAGCGCGGCTTCGCCACCCCCGCCCCGGACTTCCTGCAGGCGCAGTCGGCCCTGCAGCTCGCCACCCGGCTCGGCCTGCTGGCCACCGACCCGTACGACGCGGTGCTCACCCCGACCGTGACCCAGCCGCCCCGGCCGGTGGGCTGGTTCGAGGACGTCGACGGCCCCGAGGAGACCTTCGAGCGGATGAAGCGGTTCGCCGCCTTCCCGGCCATGTACAACGTCAGCGGCCAGCCGGCGGTCAGCCTCCCGCTGTACTGGAGCCCCGACGGGCTGCCGATCGGTGTGATGCTGGCCGGGCGGTTCGGCGACGAGGGCACCCTGATCTCGGTGTCGTCGCAGCTCGAGGCCGCGCGAGGCGGTTTCTGGGGGGAGCGCAGGCCCGCCGCGTGGTGACCCTCGACTGATCGTCGGCGCCGGGTTACTTTTGAGGTGTGGACAGCGCGATCGAGGTCTGCGGCTTCCTGGTCGGGGTCTCCGGCGGCCTGTTCCTGCTCATCACCCTCCTGGTGACGATGCCCGGCAGAATGCGCGACAGGGCCGTCAGGGGCACCTCGGCGAGCGCCGTCTGGCTCGGCGGCCCGCACGGCAGCGAGCGCGGGATCACCGACTCGGTGCTGGTGCTGACCAGCCGGCGCCCCGGCGGCCGCGCCGCGCCCGAGACCGACTGGGTCGCGCTCGCGGAGACCTCGGAGCCCGGACGGCACACCGGCGGCGCGTCGGCGACCTGGTGAGGTTCGGTGAGGTTCGGTGAGGTGGGGTGGGGTGGGACGGGGATGCAGGCACTGAACTCGACGCAGGGGGACGACGTGCGCGAGGCCCTGCGCGTGGCCGAGCGGCGCACGGGGCTGCGCTTCGCCGCCTACCTCGGACCCGCGATCGGTCCGCGCAGGCACTTCTGCGAGCGGCTGCACGCCGCGCTGGGGGAGGAGGCCGACCGTGCCGTGCTCATCTTCGTGGATCAGCGGGGCCGGGCGCTGGAGATCGTCACGGGCCCTCTCGCCAGGCAGTGGCTGCCCGACACCGCGTGCCGGTCGGCCGCGGCGACCATGACCGCGGTCCTGGGCCTGGGCGACCTGGTGGGCGGGCTGGTGACCGGGGTCCTGCTGCTCGCCGAGCGGGCCGCGCGGCGCGGATGACCGCGCGTGGCCGCGGCGTGGCCGCGACGTGGTCGTCCCACGCCGGACGCCTCCACCGCGGGTACGAGAGATCGCCGGGGGTGAGTGCGGCTCCGCTGTCCACGAGCTGTTCTGTGTCGGAGAAGGATGATTTTCCCGGATAATCGGCTCGTGCTGAGGATCACGTGGGACACGCCGCCGGCAGGTTTCACCGACCCGGCCGGAGGGACCGGTTCCACGGCCCTCCCCGGCTCCGCCGCCCCTGCCGGTTCCGAAACCCCTCCCGCATCCACGTCCCCTCCCGCATCCACGTCCCCTTCCGGTTCCACGGCACCGGGCGGTCTCGCCGGTCTCGCCGGTCTCACCGGTCCCGGGGATCCCGGGGATCCCGAGAGGCCCGGAGGACCCGGAAGCTCGGCCGGTCACGACGATCGCGCCGTGTTCACCGCGTTCGCAGCCTTCCCCCGATCGGCCCGTCTCCTCGTCTCCGCCCGAAGGGACGAGGACGGGGCGGAACGGCCCGACATGCTTCTCGACTACGTCCGGGAGATGCTCGCGGACGCCCGCCGGAGGGTTCGCCGGGAGAACGAGACGGCGGCCGTCCTGCTGGCCGCCGCCGGCGCGGCCGCCGGTGTCGTCGTCGCCGGGTTGCCGTCGGGGTACTGGAGACCCGGAGAGCTGCCGAGCCAGATCGAGTGGCTCTGGTGGATGGGCATGTTCCTCTGGCTGACGGGTCTCCTCGTGCTCGGCGGCGCTCTCTGCCCGCCGGTCGCCGCGCTGGCGGGCAGGACGCTGGAGAGGCGCCGTTGCCACCTGCGCGGGTACGCCGACCGGCTCCGGGCCGGTCACGAGGCGGACGGCCGCCGGGCCGGCCCGCGGGTCGACCTGCTCGTGCTGGAGATCCGGAGGCTCAACGCCCTCGCGGACGCCAAGCAGCGCTACGTCCGCAGGGGCGTCCTGCTGATGGTGTTCTCCATCGCCTGCTGCGCCCTGGCGTCGTTCGTCGGCGGCCCCCCCTGAACCGGCGGCTTCTGACCGGACCCGCCGGTTCAGGGCCGCAGGAGTCCCACCAGATGGTTGCTGATGTCCGTCAGCAGCGTCGACGGCACCACCGGTGCGCTCGCGACGGCGGAGAACAGTGAGGGGAGGCCCGGAAGCGGGAACCCGTCCTGGCGGGAGGCCTCCTGGCCCACCTCGTTCTTGGCGAGCCCCACCCGGCTGCGCTCCCAGGCCTCGGTGACCTCCTCGGGGGAGGGGACCCCGAAGCCGTGCCCCACCGGGGCCGCGTGGCGCAGCCGCACCAGCGGGGTCTCGGCGAAGGCCAGCGCGACCCGGGCGCGCAGGGCGAGGTCCTCCCGGCGATCGGGTTCCACCCAGTCCATCGCCGTGCAGGGCTTGCGGCAGGCGGCCACGCAGGTCCCCAGCGCCCCGGCCACCTGGCTGTGCTGACGGTCGAAGTAGGCGCGCCAGCCCTCGGCGGGCTCTCCCGCCACGCGCAGGGTGCGGTTGGCGGCCGACTGCTCGGGCTTGGTGTGGTCGCACTCGCGGTCGCCGATCACGCCGAACCTGCTGCCCGGCGCGGTGAGACCCTCCGGCCAGCGCGCCGGGTCGCCGGCGCTGCCGAGCACCGGCTCGAACGCCAGCAGAGGGAGGTACTCGCTGGCGATGTGCAGGGCGGCGACCATGGGGCTCAGCTCGCGACGATGCCAGCGGATCGCGATGACCTCCAGCAGCAGCTCGTACGCGGGCAGCAGTGACTCCAGCGCGCCGCGGGGCTGCTCGCGGGGCGTCTGCGGCATCGTGCAGGCCCGCGCCCGCCGCCGCAGGTCGCCCGGGACGGCGCGCGCCTCGGCGGCGAAGTCCTCGGCGTCGAGGGAGAGCAGCCGCTGGGCGAACTCGCAGGTCGCCTCGATGTCGCTCGCCTCCCCCACCACGCCCGAGGCCAGGGCGCCCACATCGCCGAAGGCGTACCGGCGGGCCAGGGAGATGAGCAGATCACGAGCGGTTTCCACCCGATTACCCTCTCATGGACCATGAGTACCGGGAGCTTTGTCCTGCCACGGAGGGATACGAGGAGATTTCAGGGCCTTACTGCTCTCGCGAGGATGTGTCCGCGTGCCTCACGTGATCGCGCGTCCCGTCCTCGCCCTCCTCGCCCTCCTCGCCGTTCTCACGCCCCTGCCGTCCCCCGCTCTGGCCCCGCCGTCCCCGTCGCGTTGGCCCGTCCCCGCCCGCCCCCACGGCGGGGAGCGGGACGGGACGGGGGCGGAGGCACCGGGCCGACCGGCCGATCACCGGTCCGCGCGGATCAGGCCTGCGCGATCAGGCCTGCGCGATCAGGTCTGCGCGATCAGGTCTGCGCGGCGTCCTTGGCCTGGGCGCGCAGGGCCCGGCCGACACCGTCGGCGCCCTCGAGCAGCAGCCGCCGCAGAGCGTGCGGCGGCTCCTCGGCCGAGATGAAGTCCTGCGTCCTGGACACCGTCTCCGGGGAGAGGGACAGCGCCGGGTAGCAGCCGTTGGCGAAGCTCTGGGCACTGTCGGAGGTCCAGGACCTCCAGATCCTGCCGATCTCGGCGAAGTACTTCTCCTTGTACGGCTCCAGCAGGTCCGGGTGGTGCGGGTCGACGAACCCGATGATCGTCGAGCGGAGCACCGCGCCGCTGAGCTTGCCCTCCACGATCGCGGACCAGGCCGCCTCCTTGCCCTCGGGCGTCGGGATCGAGGCCCTGGAGAGGGCGGCCATCCGCTCACCGGTGGCGGTGGGGTCGCGCCGAAGCTCCCGCTCGATGTCCTCCTCGCCGAGCAGGCCGCCCGAGACCAGGGCGCCGACCAGCGTCCAGCGCAGGTCGGTGTCGACGGTCAGGCCCTCCAGCGTGGTCTCGCCGTCCAGCAGCCCCTTCAGGAACGCCAGGTCCTCGGGCGAGGTGGCCGAGGCCGCCAGCGCGTTCAGGTAGGCGAGCTGCGCGTCGGAGCCGGGCTCGGCCGAGACGACCAGGTCGCGCAGCGTGGAGGCCAGCAGCGCCATGCCCTCGGCACGCCAGGCCGGGTCGGCGTACTGCTGGATGGCCAGGCGGACCTGGCGGAGCACGGTCTGCACGACCGTGATGTCCGTGATCGACCTGATTCCCGAGACGACCAGGGCGAGGTAGTCACGGGTGGACATCTCGGCGTCCCGGGTCATGTCCCAGGCGGCCGACCAGCACAGCGCGCGGGGCAGGGACGCGGTGAACGCGGTGATGCCGCCGCTCAGCAGGGTCCGCAGCGAGCGCTCGTCCAGCCTGACCTTGGCGTAGGTCAGGTCGTCGTCGTTGATCAGGATCAGGTCCGGCTGGACCTCGCCGACCAGTTCGGTGACGGCCGTGCGCGGCCCGGACACGTCCAGCTCCACCCGCCTGACGCGGACCAGCTCGTCGCCGCTGCGCGCGTACAGGCCGATGGCGACGCGGTGCGAGCGCAGCGTCGGGTGCTCGGCGGGTGCCTCCTGGAGCACGTCGAACGTCAGGAAGCGGCCCTCGGGGTCGGTGGTGAACGAGGGACGCAGCGTGTTGACCCAGGAGGTCTCCAGCCACTCCTTCGACCAGGAGGACAGGTCGCGCCCGGAGGTGCGCTCCAGCGCGCCCAGCAGGTCGGCGAGGGTGGTGTTGCCCCAGGCGTGCTCGTTGAAGTACGCGCGGACCCCGGCCAGGAAGTTCTCCAGGCCCACGTAGGCGACGAGCTGCTTGAGGACCGAGGCGCCCTTGGCGTACGTGATCCCGTCGAAGTTGACCTCGACCGCGTGCATGTCGACGATGTCGGCCGCGATCGGGTGCGTGGAGGGGAGCTGGTCCTGGCGGTAGGCCCAGGACTTCTCGACGTTGGCGAAGGTCGTCCACGCGCCCTGGCCCCACCGGGTCGCCTCGGCCTGGCAGAGCACCGAGGCGTAGGTGGCGAACGACTCGTTCAGCCACAGGTCGTCCCACCAGCGCATGGTGACCAGGTCGCCGAACCACATGTGCGCCATCTCGTGCAGGATCGTCTCGGCGCGGCGCTCGATCACCGCGTCCGTGACGCGCGAGCGGAAGATGTAGTTCTCCAGGAAGGTCACGCAGCCCGCGTTCTCCATCGCCCCGGCGTTGAACTCGGGGACGAAGAGCTGGTCGTACTTGCCGAACGGGTAGCGGACGCCGAAGATCCGGTGGAAGAAGTCGAAGCCCTGCCGGGTGACCTCGAAGATGTTCTCCGCGTCGAGGTGCTCGGCCAGCGAGGCCCGGCAGTACAGGCCCAGCGGGATGCCGTCGTGCTCGGAGGTCACCCGGTGGTACGGCCCGGCGCACAGCGCGGTGATGTAGGTCGACATCACCGGGGTCGGCGGGAAGTGCCAGCGCCTGGCCGCCTGGAGCGCGCCGTGCTTGCCCCGGTGCTCGGGCAGCTCCTCGACCGGGTCGGGCGCCGCGTTGGAGATGACCTCCCAGTCCGACGGCGCGAGCACGCTCAGCTCGAAGGTGGCCTTGAGGTCGGGCTGGTCGAAGCACGCGTACATCCGGTGCGCGTCGGCCGTCTCGAACTGGCTGTGCAGGTAGACGCTCTTGTCGACCGGGTCGACGAAGCGGTGCAGGCCCTCGCCGGTCCGCGTGTACGAGCAGTCGGCGTCCACGAGCAGTTCGTTGGTCTCGGCCAGCCCGGTCAGGGGCAGCCGCCCCGTCTCCAGGTCATAGCCGCTCACGTCCAGTTCGGTACCGTTCAGCACGGCCCTGCGCACCTTCGCGCCCGCCAGGTCGATGAACGTCCCCGCACCCGGCCGGGTGCTGGTGAAGCGGACCGTGGTGACGCTCTCGAAGCGCTCCTCACCCTCGGTCAGGTCGAGCTCCACCGCATAGGACTGCACGCTGAGCAGCCGTGCGCGCTCGCGCGCCTCGTCACGGGTCAGATTGCCTGCCACTACCGCTCCCTCTTCACAACTTCCCCCGCTCCATTGCTAAGGGGTGACTGAATCCTGCCATGTAAGGCCGTGGAACGCCGCTTCGGATCAACGTGGGGACTGGTACCCAAATTTGGGATTAAAGGTGTCGGTCAAGGTATTAATCCGCGCGTGGAATAGGGAACTCCGTCGTTCCGGTTGTGGCCAACGACAGACCTCACTATCAGGAAGTCGGAGAACATGACAGAGCGAACGCCGGTGGATCTCTGGTTCGACCCCTTCTGCCCCTGGGCGTGGATGACCTCCCGCTGGCTGGTGGAGGTGGAGAAGGTGCGGTCCATCGAGCCGCGCTGGCACATCATGAGCCTCACCGTACTGAACGAGGACAAGGAGGTCCCGGAGAGCTATCGCGCGCAGATCGCCGACGCCATCGGGCCGGTCCGCGTGGTGGCCGCCGTTCAGGCGAAGTACGACTCCGAGACGGTCGGGCGCCTCTACACCGAGTTCGGTGTCCGTTTCCACAACCAGAACAGGAAGGGGACCGACACGCTCCGCGAGACCGTCGAGGAGGCGCTGGAGGCCGCCGGGCTGGACCGCGGGTTCGCCGACGCGATGGACTCCACCGAGTTCGACGAGGTCGTCCGAGCCTCGCACGCCGACGGCATCGACCGGGTCGGCCAGGAGGTCGGCACCCCGGTGATCTCGGTCGAGGGCGTCTCCTTCTTCGGCCCGGTCATCTCGCCGGCGCCCAAGGGCGAGGAGGCGGGCAGGCTCTGGGACGGGGTGCTCCTGGTGGCGGGCACCGACGGGTTCTTCGAGCTCAAGCGTTCCAGGACGCGGTCCCCGATCTTCGACTGATCCCTCGCGCCCGGCGTTGCGCCGGGACCGCTCACCGGCCCGCCGCCCCCGCGGCGGCGGGCCGTTCCCGTGCCGCCCGCACGGAAACCGTGCCGGCCGTGCGGGAAACGCGCCGTCTGCGCGGAGGCCGTGCCCCGCGCGCGGCGGGTTGTGCTCCCGTACAGCGATGTCCCCCGAGGGGCGCCACGTTCTCCGGCGGGGCCGTCACGCCCTCGCATAATGACGGCGGGCACGTCAGGATGAGGGAATGCGTCACCTTTACCTGAACGGGGCCTGGCAGCCGTCCGCGTCGAGCGAGCGCATCGACGTGATCAACCCCGCCACCGAGGAAGTGCTCGACACGGTGCCCGCCGGAGCGCCCGCCGACGTCGAGGCGGCCGTGGCGGCCGCCCGCGCGGCCCTGCCCTCCTGGTCGCGGACGTCCCCCGCCGAGCGCGGCAAGGTCCTCGCCGCGGCGGCCGAGCTGATCCGGGAACGCTCCGACCAGATCGCCAGGATCATCGCCACGGACATGGGCGCGCCGTACGGCGTGGCGATGAGGGTGCAGACGCTGATGCCGGCCGGGGTGCTGGCCTCCTACGCCCAGCTGGCCGAGACCTACGACTTTGAGGGCGGGCAGGTCGGCAACTCCCGCATCTTCAGGGAGCCGGTCGGGGTGGTCGCCGCCATCACCCCGTGGAACTACCCCCTGCACCAGATCGTCTGCAAGGTGGGCGCGGCGCTCGCCGCGGGCTGCACGGTCGTGCTGAAGCCCAGCGAGGTGGCGCCGCTGGCCGCCTTCGCCCTCGCCGGCGTCCTCGACGAGGTCGGCCTGCCCCCCGGCGTCTTCAACATGATCAGCGGGTACGGCCCGGGGGTGGGCGAGGCGCTGGTCGCCCACCCCGGCGTGGACATGGTGTCGTTCACCGGTTCCACCGCGGCCGGGCGGCGGGTCGCCGCGCTCGCCGCCGAGACGATCAAAAGGGTGGCGCTGGAGCTCGGCGGCAAGTCGGCCAGTGTGATCCTGCCGGACGCCGACCTGGGAACGGCGGCCAAGGTGACGGTGGCCAACGCCTTCCTCAACTCCGGCCAGACCTGCTCGGCCTGGACCCGCATGATCGTTCATCGCGACCGGTACGACGAGGCCGTCCGGCTCGCGGTCGAGGCCGCGCGCAGGTACACCGTCGGGGACCCCTTCGACGAGGCGACCAGGCTCGGCCCGCTGGTGTCGGCCGCGCAGCGCGACAGGGTCGTCCGCTACATCAACCGGGGGCAGGAGGAGGGCGCCCGGCTGGTCACCGGAGGCGGCGACCGGCCCCTGGAGCGCGGCTTCTACGTCGAGCCCACGGTGTTCGCCGGGGTCGAGCCCGGCATGGTCATCGAGCAGGAGGAGATCTTCGGCCCGGTCCTGACGATCATCCCCTACAGCCGGGGCGAGGACGAGGCGGTCGCCATCGCCAACGGCACGCCGTACGGCCTGGCCGGGGCGGTGTGGGCGGGCGACGAGCAGCGCGCGGTCGAGGTCGCGCGGAGGCTGCGCACCGGCCAGGTGGCGGTCAACGGCGGCCAGTTCAACCCCCGCGCCCCCTTCGGCGGGTACAAGCAGTCCGGCCTCGGCCGCGAGCTGGGCGAGTTCGGGCTGGAGGAGTACCTGGAGATCAAGGCCGTCCAGCTCTGAGACCGGCGGGCCTGCCCGGCGACGCGGACCGGGGTCGTGCGGTCACCGGGTCACCGGGTCACGAGGTCACGAGGTCACGAGGTCACGGGGCCTGGAGCAGGACCTGCCGGGCGGCGTCCCTGGCCAGCCGGTCCACGTAGAGCCTGCCGTCGAGGTGGTCGGTCTCGTGCTGGAAGCAGCGCGCCAGCATCCCCCTGGCCCTGATCCGGATCGGACGTCCCAGCCGGTCCATGCCCCGCACGGTCACCCCGGCGGCCCGCGGCGTCCGGGCGTAGATCGGGACGCGGGTCTCACGGTCGGGCACCGACAGGCAGCCCTCCTCGTCGAGAATCTCGGTGTCGTCGTCCACGGTCAGCTCGGGGTTGATCACGTGCCCCTTGCGGCTGCTGCAGTCGTAGACGAAGATCCGCCTCGACACGCCGATCTGCGGTCCGGCCAGGCCGACGCCCCGCGCGGCGTACATCACCTCGAACATCTCGTCGATCATGCGGCGCAGGTCGCGGTCGAAGTCGACGACCGGCTCGGCGGGGGTGCGCAGGACGGGGTCCCCGACCACTCGGATGTCACGCATGTGGGGGCTCTCTCTGGTGAGGGATGGCAAGTGTAAGGGTTGGACAAGCTCAGTGACCGTTACTCTAGCCGGGGCCGGGTGGAGCCGTCCCCGCGTACCTGCGAAACTGTCCCGGTGCGCGTCTACATCGGTGCCGACCATGCCGGCTATGAGCTCAAGAACCACATCGTCTCCTGGCTGAAGGAGCACGGCCACGAGGTCACGGACTGCGGTCCTTCGGTCTACGACGCCGAGGACGACTACCCGCCGTTCGTGCTGCGCGCGGCCGAGGGGGTCGTGAAGGACCCGGGCAGCCTGGGCGTCGTGATCGGCGGCTCGGGCAACGGCGAGCAGATCGCCGCCAACAAGGTACGCGGCGTCCGCGCGGCCCTGGCCTGGAGCGAGGAGACCGCCAGGCTCGCCCGCGAGCACAACGACGCCAACGTGATCAGCCTGGGCGCGCGGATGCACACGCCGCAGGAGGCGGCCGGGTTCGTCGGGGTCTTCCTGGACACCGCCTACTCCGGGGCCGAGCGGCACAGCCGCCGGATCGCGCAGCTCGCCTCCTACGAGACCGACGGACGGCTGCCGCCGCTGCCCTAGACGTCCCGCGCGAGGGACGGGGCTCGGCGGCCGGACGGGCCGCCGCCCCGGACGTCCCGCGCGGGGGAGGGGCTCAGCGGTGGTGGTCGCGCTGTGAGGAGTCCCGGCGCGAAGCGTCCCTGCGCGGCGGCTCCTTACGCGGGGGTTCCCTGCGCGGCGGTTCCTTGCGGGGCGCCTCGTCGCGCAGGGGGCGGCGATCGGCGCTCTCCTGCTGCTCCCGCGTCGGGCGCGACACGTCCCGCGCCCGCATGGCGGTGATCGTGTTGATCTGCAAGCTCTGCAGTGCCATGCCGTCACCATAACCCGGGGCGGCGCTCAGAAGACCAGGCCGCCCCACGGGGCCGGTTCCCACGACATGGCGACGGACAGCTCGCGCAACGCTCCCGGACGCGACTCGCGCGCCAGCCCCGCCGCCCGCAGCGCCTCCAGGGGGCGGCCGCCCAGGTAGGCCGCGCCCAGCGCGGAGACGGGCAGGACCAGGTCGGCCGGGTCGTCGCAGGGCGCGCAACGGGCCCCCGAGGTGTCGGCCGTCAGCCGCCAGCGGCCCGCGTTCCACGGGCACGTCGCGTCCTCGACCTCGATCGTCACGTCCACCGGCGCGCTGTAGCGGCGGGCGGGCAGGGCGCGCCCGACGTCCACGACACGGACCCACAGCTCGTCACCCCAGCGCGCGCGCAGCGCGCGGGGATCGGCCAGCAGGTGGATCAGCGGGTCGTCGACGGGCAGGCTCGCGCTGACGTGCGAGATCAGGTCGCGATCCAGGACGTGCCGCCACAGCAGCGCGTGGGCCGCCGGATCGAGGGCGACCAGATCCCTGAGGTGGAGCTCCCCGCTGGCGACGTCGTGATCGTCCCAGCCCGTCCTGATCCGGAACAGCGCGTACCCGCGCGGGCCCTCGTCGTCCTCGACGACCACGGCGTACAACGCCCCGCTCGCCCGGTCGGGCTCCTCGTCGCTCAGCACCGAGTCCCAGCGCGCGGGGGTGCGGGCGTACAGGCCGGGCCTGCCGCCGAGCGCGGCCGCGTGGATCCGCTCGAACACGTCCCTGGCGTGCGCGGGCCGGACGACGCGCGGCCGCAGCGCCGGGTCGGCCGGCGCGTGCCGGGTGAAGGCCGTGCCCGCCGTGGGGATCCGGACGCTCAGGCCGTCGGCGGCCCTGCCGTAGCCGTACCGCCCGTAGATCACGGCCTCGGACGCGTACAGCGCGGCGACCGCCTCGCCGCCCTCGCGCAACTCGGCGAGCTGACGGGTCATCAGCGCCGTCAGCACGCCCCTGCGGCGGTGCGAGGGCAGCACGCCGACCGCGGTGACGCCGGCGACCGGGATGGGCCCGCCGGGCACGGTCATGGTGAAGCTGCAGACCGTGGTGACGCCTACCAGCAGGTCGCCGTCGAAGGCGCCGAGCGAGCGGTCGAACTCGGTGTTGCGCCGGTACAGCTCCGCGCGGTACGGCGGGACGGGGCTGCCGAACGCCTCCTCGTCCAGGGCGATCCAGGCGGGGAACTCGGTCTCGGCGACCGGACGCAGGCTCAGGGTCATCCTCGGATGGTAGAGAGGACAAACGGTTCCGGCCATCTAATATCCATGCTTAATGATCAAGGCGTTGGTCAAGTGGACTGCCCAAAGGGGGGACGGCCGGATACAGTCAGGCGCATCATGAGTTCCCGTCCGGTGCCGCTGCTCCCTCCGGCGCTCCGCGCGTTCCTGGTCCGTGTCCCGCTTCTCGTCCCCCTCGTACGCCTGCTGCGCAAGGGGCCGCTGGCGCGCGACCGCAACCTGCTCATCACGCTGACGCTGCTGACGCTGCTGGTCGGCGTCCTGGCCGCCAGGGTCTCCATGGAGTGGTTCTCCCCGGCCCTCATGATCCCGATCACACTCGTGGCGGGGCTCCAGCTCCGCCTGAACAGCCTCGCCAAGCTCCTCTGCGCGGTCGCCGCCGCCCTGGTCTACGTGGCCGTCGTACGGGGGGTCGGGCACATCGGCCCCGGCCTGCTGGTCACCTTCGGCTTCACCGCCGTGCTGGCCGCGCTGATGGCCCGTACCCGCGGCAAGCTCGGCGTGCAGGGCCTGCGCGGCGACGCGATGCTGCTCGAACTCCGTGACCGCCTGAAAAGCCAGAGCGACCTGCCGCACCTGCCCAAGTCCTGGGGCTCCAAGGTGGTGCTCAAGCAGGCCGGCGGCTCCTCCTTCGGAGGGGACTTCCTGGTCTCCATCCGTGAGGGCGACACGGTGGAGCTCGCCCTGGTCGACGTGTCGGGCAAGGGCGTCGACGCCGGCACCCGGGCGCTGCTGCTCTCCGGCACCTTCGGCGGGCTGCTCGGCTCGGTCGACGACTTCCTGCCCGCCTGCAACGCCTACCTGCACCGCCAGCGCGAGGCCGAGGGCTTCGTCACCGCCGTCCACCTCCGGCTGAACCTGGCGACGGGCGAGTACGTCATCACCTCCGCGGGCCACCCCCCGGTGGTCAAGTTCGAGGCGGGCACCGGCACGTGGAAGGTCTCCCCGGCCAAGGGCGTCGTCCTCGGCGTCGTGCCCGACCTGCACTGCGAGGCCGACCGGGGGATGCTCCGCAAGGGCGACGCCCTCATGCTCTACACCGACGGCCTGATCGAGCAGCCGGGCCGCGACATCGACGCGGGCCTGGACCGCCTGCTGGGAGAGGCCGAGCGCCTGGTGCCCACCGGTTTCCGCGACGGTGCCCGCAACCTGGTGGCCTCCATGTCGGCGGGCCACAACGACGACTGCGCCCTGATCCTCATCTGGCGTCCCTGACCCTCACACGTCCTGATCCTCGCGGGACCCTGATCCTCCGGGGCCCGGTGGCGCTCAGAGCCACCCGGAGTGGCCGGCGATGCGCACGGCGTCGAGGCGGTTGCGCGCCTGCGTCTTGCAGATGATCCGGGACAGGTGGTTGCGGACCGTTCCCACGGAGAGGAAGAGCGCCTCGGCGATCTCGTGCGACTTCGCGCCCCGGGCGACCAGCCGCAGCACGTCCAGCTCGCGGGGGGTCAGGGGATTCTCCGCCGACCTCAGGGCCGCCACCGCGAGCTCGGAGTCGACGGCGCGGCGGCCGGACGCGACCAGGCGGATGCCGCCGGCCAGTTGCTCGGGCCCCACCTGCAGGCTCATGAACCCGAGCGCGTGGGCCGCGAAGGCCTGGCGGACCTGACCCGGGCTGGGATCGTGCGACAGCAGCAGGACCCCGCAGCGGGGGGCCTCCTCGCGCAGCCGCAGCGCGACGCCGGGGCCGTCGATCCCGGGCAGGGCGAGATCGACGACCGCGACCTCCGGGGAGTGCCGCAGGACGGCCGGGAGAACCTCCTCGCCGGTGGCCACCTCGGCCACCACCTTCATGTCGGTCTCGCCCTCCAGGGACGCCACCAGCCCGCGCCGTACCAGAGGCAGGTGTTCGGCGACCAGAATCCCGATCAAGACGCTCCTCTCTCCTCCTCGCCACCGCCTTCACTCCGTCGAAGAGTGATCGTGCGATCGCTCATTGTAAACAACGCGTGCGTGATCGGTAAAGTCGCCTACCAGATCCACCGGGGAACACGGGTCCCGCGGACCCGCGTGAGGGCCCGATAGTTCGGCTAACCTCTTAGGGGGTGTCACCGGGGAAACCGCGATGGGAGTATGAACCTGTGAGCTGGCTCTTCGTGGTCGGGATCGTCATCTTTCTCGTGGGACTCATGGTGTCGATCGGGCTGCACGAGATCGGCCACCTGGTGCCGGCCAAGCTGTTCGGCGTCAGGGTCACGCAGTACATGGTCGGTTTCGGCCCGACCATGTGGTCGCGTCGCCGCGGCGAGACGGAGTACGGGATCAAATGGCTCCCGCTGGGCGGCTACATCAGGATGATCGGCATGCTGCCGCCCAGGCCCACCGACGCCCCCGGCAAGGTCCGCTCGGTCTCCACCGGCCCCTGGCAGGGCCTGATCGAGAACGCGCGCGACGTGGCCCTGGAGGACGTCCGGGCGGGCGACGAGGACCGGGTCTTCTACCGCAAGCCCTGGTGGCAGAAGGTCATCATCATGTCCGGCGGCCCGGCGATGAACTTCGTGCTGGCGTTCGTCCTCTTCGGCGTCGTGCTCATGGGGTTCGGCGTCGCCACGTACAAGACCGAGATCGCCTCGATCCCGCAGTGCGTCAAGACCGCCGCCGAGTTCAAGAAGAACCCCGAGTGCACCGCGGCCGACCAGCCCAGCCCGGCCAGCCGCGCCGGGCTGAGGCCCGGGGACGTCATCGTCTCGGTGGCGGGCAGGCCCGCCGCGAGCTGGGAGGCGGCCACCCGCGCCATCCGCGACCACGGAGCCGGGCCGATCGCGATCGGCATCAGGCGCGCCGGCCAGGAGCTGACCGTCAACGCCTCCCTGATCGCCCAGGACCGCGAGTCCCCGGACGAGCCGGGCAAGATCGAGAAGGGCGTCGGGTACCTCGGCGTCAGCCCGAGGATCGTCATCGAGCGGCAGGACCTCGGTGCCGTGGTCGAGCACATGGGGGACCTCACCTCGGCCACCGCGGCGTCCCTGATGAGGTTCCCCGAGAAGATGGTCGGCGTCTGGCACGCGGCCTTCTCCGGTGACGAGCGCGACCGCAACGGCCCGATCGGCGTGATCGGCGTGAGCCGCATCGGCGGTGAGATCGCCGCCGCCGCCATCCCGGTGGAGAACAAGATCGTCGTCTTCGTCAACCTGCTGGCGGGGTTCAACCTGGCGATCGGCCTGTTCAACCTGATCCCGCTGCTCCCGCTGGACGGCGGCCACATCGCCGGCGGCCTCTGGGAGGGCCTCAAGCGCGCCTTCGCCCGGATCACCCGCCGTCCCGCGCCCGGGCACGTCGACATCGCCAAGGCGCTCCCCCTCACGTACGCCATCGCCTTCCTGATGGTCATCATGGCGGGGCTGCTGATGTACGCGGACCTGGTCAACCCCGTCCGCCTGTCCGGCTGATCCCGATGAACGACGACGCGTCCGGAGCGACGAGCGACGACGCGCCCGGAGCGTTGATCGACGTGGCGCTGTTCCGGCTCCGCCGGATCTGGTCGCGCCCCCTGCGCGCGCGCAAGGCCACCGAGTCGCAGCGGCCGGTGCACATGTCGAACGTGATGGTCGTGCACGCCCTGCACAAGCTCAGCCTGGACGTGCCCGAGGTGACCGTGGGCGCGGTCGCCGAGCAGCTGGACGTCGATCCCTCCACCGCCAGCAGGCTGGTCAACGACGCGATCGGCGCCGGCTTCGTGGAGCGCGAGGAGTCGGCCGTGGACGCCAGGCGGGCCCGCCTGGTGCTGAGCGAGCGGGGACGGCGCGTCCTGGAGGCCGTCGTCCGGCACCGGCGCACCTACCTGAACGGCCTGATGTCCGACTGGGACGAGTCCGAACGCGAGGTCTTCGCCCGGCTGCTCGCCCGGTTCGCCGAGGCGGCCGTCGCCCGCCCGGCGAACCTCGCCGGCCTGGACCAGGTGATCGCCGCGGTACTGGCGGAGATGCCGGCCCCGCGCTGAACCGTGCTCCTTCGGCCCGTCACCCGGTGCGGCCCCCGCCCGGAGGCCGCCCCTCGCGCGGCCTCGCGCCCGCCTTCAGGCGTCCGCCGATTCCCCGCCCCCGGTTGCCTAGTCCCCGGTCGCCCCGTCGATCCGCTCACGGATGATGTCGGCGTGGCCGTTGTGCCGGGCGTACTCCTCGATCATGTGGATGAGGATCCAGCGCAGCGAGACGTCCTTGCCCCGGCGCTGTCCTTTGCCGATCGTGTCCAGGGGGAGGGTGATCGACACCTCGCGCGCGTGGGCGATCTCGGCCCGCCAGGTCGCGAACGCCTCCTCGACGCTGCTCGACCCCAGGTTGTCGAAGTCACCGTCGGGATCGTCGTCGGAGTAGTAGAACGGGGCGGCCTCCTCGCCGCCGAGGACCCTGCGGAACCAGCTCCGCTCGACCTCGGCCATGTGCCGGACCAGGCCCAGCAGGGAGATGGAGGAGGGCTCGGCGGAACGCAGCCGGAGCTGCTCGTCGGAGAGCCCGGCGCACTTCACCTCCAGCGTCTCCCGATGCCACTCCAGCCAGGAGTGGAGCATGGAGCGCTCGTCGGCGACGAAGGGGGGATCGATACGTTTGTCGGTCATGGGGTAATCCTGTCGGTACTTACCACCACTGTCATACGCTTTTGCGCCCGCCCGACCGCCCCTCCCGGGAAGCCGCCCCCGGCCCCGGTGTCCCCAGACGTTCGATGCGGACGGGGTCGCCGCGCACGAGCTCGTCGTGGATGTGACGGCGGGCGCCGGTGACGGCGCGCTCCGCCGTCTGGTCGCCGTCCTCGATGCGCTGTCGCAGCAGCCGCACGGCGAGGCGGCGGTTGAGGCTGAACTGCCGTTCGGTGTCGACCACGACGACGATCCCCGAGGGCCGATGGGTCGCCCGTACCGCCGTGCTGGCCTTGTTGCGATGCTGACCGCCGGGCCCGCCGGTGCGGCAGGCGACGATGTCGACATCCGCTTCCGCGAACGTCGTGCGCGGGACGTCGACCTGGCACGGCCGGGCGATGACGTACCAGTTCTTCCGGCCCGTACCGGCCCGGTACGGGCTGGGGGCCTGCCAGCACAGCGTCCCGGTCCAGGAGGCGGCGAACGTCTCGGCGCCGGCTCCCGAGATCCGGATCAGGACCGACCGGTAGGTGCCGGGCCGGTCGCCGGGAACGGTCTCGGTCCGCCGGGTCTCCACGCCCTGCCGGGTGGCGTCGGCCTCCAGGCGGCGCAGCAGCCGGGCCAGCGCCCAGGCGCACTCGGCCGGGCCGCGCCCGGCCGACAGGAGCAGGTGGACGTTCACCGCCGCCCCCGCTCGCGGCGCCGGTCCCGCCGGGGCGAGGCCCCGAGGTCGGCCGTCTTGTAGGTGACCAGGGGGACCGTGGTGGCCACGGGCGTGGCCAGGCCGTGGTCGACGAGGTCGGAGATCACCTGCTCGATGCGCTTGTAGGCCGTCGGCGCCTCCTCGAAGAGCAGCTGGCGGTCCCCGCACACCACCAGCGACCCCACCGGCGTGCGGCGCAGCTCCTCGACCGTGTGCTTGGCCCGGCCCCGGCGCAGGGCGTCCGCGCGCGACATCTTGCGGCCCGCGCCGTGCGCGACGGAATGACAGGCGTCCGGCCCGGCGTGGGCGGCCACGAGGTAGGAGGGGGTGCCTCGCGTACCGGCGATGAGCACGTCGCATCCGTCGCCCGGCGCCGCCCCCTTGCGGTGCAGGTAGAGCCCGTCGCGGATCTCGACCAGGTTGTGGCACCGGTCGACGATCGGCTCGGCGGGCTCGGCCCCCAGGGCGTGGGCGACCCGGGCGGCCATCAGCCGCCGGTTGAGCGATCCCCAGCGTACGGCGTCGTCGTGCATCGCCAGGTAGGCGCCGGGGTCGGGGGCGGGCCCCGCGCCGTGGACCTCGGTGTGCGCCCGCAGGATCCGTTCGCCCAGCCCCCGGGAACCGCTGTGGACGACGAGGACCAGGTCGCCCTCGGCGACTCCGAGACGGCTCGCGTGGTCCGGTTCGAGGACGGTCCCGATCCGCGCCAGCTCGACGAAGTGGTTGCCCCGGCCGACCGTCCCGAGGCCCTCGACGTGACCGGCGGGGATGTCGCCCTTCACGACGGCCCAGACCGGGTCGTCGGCGTCGCGCTCGGGATCCAGCGCGCGATCGAGGTCGGGGAACCGGGCGGCGAGCCTCTCGGGTACGGCGCGCTTGAGCCTGATGGGGAACACGGCGATGCCGCACCCGATGTCGGATCCCACCAGGAACGGGTACAGCACGGTGGAGGTCATGGCGGCCCCGATGGGGGCGCCCTTGCCGGGGTGCAGGTCCGGCATGGCGGCGACGCGCGTCATGCCGTCGAGGGCGGCCACCTGGTGGCACTGCGCGAGGGCGTCGGACTCGATCCAGCTCGCGGGGGAGGCGAACACGGTGACGGTGGCCGGGCCCGCGGCCGCCGGGGACGGTGGCGGGGACTCCTGCCGGGAGGGTCGCTGAGACAAGGAGGCTCTCTCGAGAAGGTGTGGGCGGGCAGCGTCACGGGGCGCGTCGGCGCCGTGGCATCGCGGGGTGAGGGGTGCTGTCCGTCAGAGCGTCATGGACACCACGTTCCCCGAGCCCTGCCGTCCGGGGCAAGCGATTTTCGGTCGCGTGGACCGGTATGCCCGTGCTCACCGCCGTCTCACGCCGTGTGCGCCGACGCGGCCGGCACTGTGGAGACCACGGCGAGCAGATGTGATCTCCCGGGCTCGCGCCGGCCCTCACCTCGCCGCGTACCTGCCGAAGATCATCGAACGAGGCCTCCGCCAGGTGCCCTGGACATGCCCGGTAAAGGCGTCACCACGGGCCGGAGGTCCGGCCGCTCAGTACATCGAGATGTGCGGGTGGTCGAAGTGGTTGGCGGTGACGCCGCCGCGGTTGGACATGACCCGCCAGCCGGAGCCGTGGTTGATGCGCTGCCGCCAGATCACGTACTTCACGCCGAGCCTGGCCTTGTTCTTGATGGCCCAGGCGGCGATCTCGTCGCCGAGCCTGAGGTTGGCGGCCGAGGGCATCGTGCCGCCGGCGCTCATCATGAAGTCGCAGGCGCGGCCCAGCGGGTGCTCGCCGCCGTCGTTCGCGGCCCGGTAGCAGCCGACCGAGTACGGCAGGTCGAAACGCCTCCTGATCGCGTCGCGCATGATCCGGGTCCGGTCGGTGATGTTGTCGGCGCCCGTGGGCAACTGCGGGGCCCAGCTGCCGTCGGAGCGGCGACCGGAACCGGTGGGGACCAGCCGGTCGAGCCTGTCCTTGATGTCCTCGATCACCTCCTCGGCCTCCTTGCGCTGCTCCTGGACCTCCTTGGCCTCCTTGATGATCTCGTCGGCCAGCCGGGAGGCCGTCTCGGTGGCCTTCCTCCTGCGCTCCACGCTGTCGGCGAACCCCTTCAGCCGGGCGCTCTGCTCGGCGGCGAGCTGCTCCATCACCGCCGCCCCGCTCATGTCCTCGGAGAACAGCAGGCCGGGCAGGCCGCCCATGCCGCTCTGGTACTGGAGCTGGACGATGGCGTTGACCTGCCTGGCGTTCTCGTCGAAGACCTCCTCGGCCCTGCGCAGGTTCTGCCTGGCCACGGCCTCGCCCTTCTCGGCCTTGCCGAGGGACTCGCGCGTGGCCGCGTAGGTCTCGATCAGCGCGTCGACCTTCTTGTTGAGCTTGACCAGCTCGGCGCGGAGCTCGGCCTCGGTCGGCTTGGGGTCGGCGCTCCCGGCGGTGGGGGCGCCGAGGGTGAACGCGGCGATCGAGCTCAGGCAGAGGACCAGAGCGGCATGGCGGCGGAACGTGGGGGGCGAGGCCGCCACGTACTCTCCTCTCCTTCCGCCTACCGGGTTAGCTGACGGGTTCGGGCTGGAGACGCCCTTCCACCGAAGTGGTTTCACCCCAGGTGCGGTGGTTCCCCGGCTCCCGGGCGAGGCGCCTGGGATTAGGCGTATCGGCGACTACAGCCGATGTGGGAAGGATAGTAGTGGTAAACCCCAGGTCACGCGACATCAAACGAGACCCATCGGTGATCAGTTCGTGACAATGGAGCGCAGGAGATGTGCTGTCTGCTCGGGCAGCACGTCGTTCACGAAGGCCCCCATGGCCGATTCCGATCCGGCGAGATACTTCAGCTTGTTCGGCGCGCGGCGGATGCTGAACAGTTCCAGGTGCGCGTACGACAGGTCGCGGCCGGTGTCGACCGGCGCCTGGTGCCAGGCCGCGATATAGGGCATCGGCATGTCGAAGAGCCCGTCGAGACGGCGCAGCACGTCGGTGTAGAGCGGTCCGAACGCCGCCCGCTCGGCGGCCTGGAGACCGGCCAGGTCGGGGACCCGCCGGTGCGGGTAGAGGTGGACCTCGACCGGCCAGCGCGCCGCCGCCGGGACGAACGCCGTCCAGTGCTCGTTGGAGGCCACCACCCGCACCCCGGCCTCCCGCTCGGAGGCGAGGACGTCGGCGAACAGGTCGCCTCCGGTCCGCTCCCGGTACCGCCCGGCCGCCGCCAGGGTCAGCCTGGTGCGCGGGGTCACGTAGGGGTAGGCGTAGATCTGCCCGTGCGGGTGGGCCAGGGTGATGCCGATCTCCGCGCCCCGGTTCTCGAAGCAGAAGACCTGCTCGACCCCGGGCAGGGCCGACAGCTCGGCCGTACGGTCGATCCAGGCCTCCATGACCAGCTCGACCCGCTCGGGCGACAGCCGGGAGAACGAGGAGTCGTGCTCGGAGGTGAAGCAGACCACCTCGCAGCGGCCGACCCCGGGCCGGACCTCGCTCAGCCCGCCCGGCTGCGGGTACTCGCCCGGCTGGTCCGAGAACGAGGGGAAGCGGTTCTCGAAGACCACCACGTCGTAGTCGGGGGAGGGGACCTCGGTGAGGTTGCCCGGCCTGGACGGACAGAGCGGGCACTCGCTGGTCGGGGGCAGGAAGGTGCGGCCCTGCCGGTGGCCGGCCACCGCGATCCACTCCTCGGTCAGCGGGTCGTAGCGCAGCTCGGAGGCGGCGGGGCGGGGCGGCAGGTCGCGCTCGTCGATCGCGCTCCGGTCCGCGTCGTCGCGCCGGTCGAAGTAGAACAGCTCCCGGCCGTCGGCCAGGTGGGTGACGGTGCGTTTCATCGGGTGGCGATCTCGCTCTCCTGCTGAGGTTCTGTGATGATCAGCTCGCCGGCCGAGGCGGCGAGCTCCTCGCGCGCCTCGTCGGGCAGGCCGGAGTCGGTGACCACGATGTGCGCCTCGGCCAGCTCGGCGATCGTGCTGATGCCGACCGTGCCCCACTTGGTGTGGTCGGCGGTCACCACCAGGCGGCGGGCGGAGGCGACCAGCTCCCGGTCGGTCTCCGCCTCCAGCAGGTTGGGCGTGGTGAACCCGGCGCGGGCGCTCATCCCGTGCACGCCGAGGAAGAGGGTGTCGACGTGCAGACGGCGGATCGCCGAGACCGCGACCGGGCCGACCAGCGCGTCGGAGGGGGTGCGGACCCCGCCGGTCAGCACCACCGTGCGGTCGGCCCTGGGGGAGCGGTGGAAGACGTCGGCGATCCGGACCGAATTGGTGATCACGGTCAGCTCGGGCACGTCGACCAGGTGGTGGGCGAGCGTCCAGGTCGTGGTGCCCGCGGAGAGCGCGACGGCGGTGGCGGGCCGGACGAGCCCCGCGGCGCTGCGGGCGATCGTCTCCTTCTCCGCCTGCTGGCGCACCGACTTGGCGGTGAAGCCCGGCTCCTCGGTGGAACCGGGACCGGCGGCGGTGGCGCCGCCGTGGACCTTCTCCACCAGTCCCCGCTCGGCGAGCACCTCCAGGTCGCGCCTGATCGTCATGTCGGAGACGCCGAGCTCCCGGACCAGATCGGCGACCCTGACCCCGCCGGTGCCGCGGACCTTCTCCAGGATCGCCTGCTGCCGCTGCTGGGCCAGCATCGTCCACTCCCCTTAATCCACCAGATTTCCCCAAATTACCACGGCGATGGCCGGGGTGGTTGTTGGAACATGGTGGACCGTCCGCTCACAATCGCCCAAGCTCCGCCTCGATGTTGGCGCGCGCCTCCCGCTCCGGCCCGGCGACGTGGAAGATCGCCGGAAGCTCGAGCAACGAGCGCAGCACCGCCGCCCTGCCCGTCCTGAACGCCTCGTCGGGGACGAAGGCGTACTCCTCGCGTACGGCCGCGGCGTAGGCGGCGTAGACCTCCTCGGGCGCGCCCAGGATCGCCAGGTCCGCGTCGCAGAGCACGGCCCCGTCGGCGTCGCCCGGCGCCGGGTCGTGGGTGAGGGTCAGCCTGACCAGCCGGGCGACCGTGGCCACCGCCTCGGGGGCCGGCCCCGTCCCGGGCAGCGCGCGCTCGGCCAGCCGGGCGCTGCGCTCCTCGTTGTCGCCGCGCCGGGGGTCGTAGACGGCGTCGTGGAACCAGGCCGCCATCCGCACCAGGTCCGGGTGCTCGGCGTGGCCCGCCAGGGCGTCGACCCCGGCGAGGACCGCCTCCAGGTGGGCGGTCGTGTGGTACCTGCGGTGCGGCTCCTCGTAGCGGGCGATCAGTTCGCGGCCGAGCCGCTCGGCTCCGGGACCGGCCAGGGCCCGCCAGCGGGTCATCAGCTTCTCGCTCATGCCAGGGAGCCTAGGGGTGGGCGGGTCGCCGTCCGCGCCGGGAGCCCGGCCGGGGACGGCCCGATCGGAGGCGGTTCCGGCCGAGGGGCCCGGTCGGAGGCGGTTCCGGCCGGGGCCGGCCGGGGATGGCCCGGCCGGGGGCATCCCGGCCGTGGGGCGGGTGGCGCGGCCGGTCAGGCGTGGCGGCCCCAGGAGGCCAGCAACCGGACCTGGGCCTCCTCGGCCGGCGTCCGGCCGGGCTCCGGGCCGGACGCCGGCCGCGGGTGGCCGGGGTCGGCCGCGGTGAACCAGGCGGCGCAGGCCTCGACCAGTTCGGGGTCGAGCCGCTCGTCGGCGCCGATGGCGCGGGCCAGGTCCCAGGTGTGGATGAGGGCGTCGGCGAACAGCTCGGTGACGTACTCGAGGCCGGGTACGTCGCCGAACGGCAGCCGCACGACACCCTCCAGGGCGCCGTGGACGGTCACCGCCTGGACGGCGGCCATAGCCGAGGTGTCGAACGCCTTGATGGGGTCGTCGCCGAGCAGGTCGCCGTCGAAGGCGTCGCCGACCTCGGCGGAGGACCGTCCGGCCAGCAGCTCCGGAGCCCACAGGCTCTCGCCGACCACGTGGTCGACCAGCGCCCGGACGTCCCAGTCGACGCAGGGCGTCGGGTTCTCCCACTGTCCGGGGCCGACCCGGTGGACGAGCGCGCCGAAGGCGTCCAGCGCGCGGCGGTAGGCCTCGGGTACGTCGATGGTGATCATGCCTCCCGATCTCCTCCCGGGTCGCGCCGTGGCTCTCCTCCTGACCGTAACCTGTGGACCGCCAGTAGTCATCGCGCCGACGGACATGACCGGGGAGGCCGGAGGGCACCCAGGGGCACCCGGAGGCGCCGACCGGCACAGACTCCGGCGCCGACCGTGGCGCCGACCGGTGGAGACGGGTACCGAAGGGCGTGGGCGCTCTCCGGTGCCGTCGCGACACCCGGCCGGAAGGGCCCCGGCCGGGTCGCGCGGTCCCCGGCGCCCGCGGGAGCGGTCCCGGATCCCGCGTGGACGCCCCTACGGCAGCCGCTGCTCGATCCAGACGATCTTGCCCTTCTCGGTGAGACGGGAGCCCCAGCGGTGGGCGAGCCAGTTGATCAGGTGCAGGCCGCGGCCGGTGTCGCTGGTGGTCGACGCCTCCCGCATGACCGGCACGGACGAGCAGGTGTCGGACACCTCGCAGACCAGCGTGGGCCCGCGCAGCAGGCGCAGCTCGACCTCGCCCTCGCCGTGCTCGACCGCGTTGGCCACCAGTTCACTGACCATGAGCTCGGTGTTGTCGCAGAGCGAGGACAGGCCCCAGTCCTCCAGCGTGGACCGTACGAAGCGCCGCGCCTGGGAGGCCGACCGCCGGTCGGCCGGCATCGACACCTCGACGAACTCCTTCGGGGTCAGCTCGGAGACCCTGGCCAGCAGCAGCGCGATGTCGTCGCGCTCGTGGCCCGGCCGCTGGGCGCTGATCGTGAGGTTGCAGACCTCTTCCAGGTCGTGGTTCTGGCTGGAGAGCAGGGCGCGCAGGGCGCTTATGCCCTCCTCGATGTCCCGGTCGCGGCTCTCGACCAGGCCGTCGGTGTAGAAGGCGAGCACCGTGCCGTCGGGGAGCGTGAACTCCCGCATCTCGGCCGGTTCGTTGCCGATGCCGAGGGGGAGACCGGGCGGCAGCTCCAGCAGCTCGGTCTCGCCGCCGGGCCGCACCAGGATCGGCGGGACGTGCCCGGCGCAGGCCATGGCGCAGCGCCGGGTGACCGGGTCGTAGGTGGCGTACACGCAGGTGGCGATCTGGCTGGCGTCCAGGTCCTGGCTCATCAGGTTGAGCCGGAACAACACGTCGGCCGGGCTCAGGTCCAGGCTGGCCAGGGTACGCGCGGCCGTGCGGAGCTGACCCATGGTGGCCGCCGCCCTGATGCCGTGGCCCATGACGTCACCGACCACGAGGGCGACCCGGCAGCCGGGCAGCGGGATGACGTCGTACCAGTCGCCGCCCACGCCGACCAGGTCGCTGGCGGGCAGGTAGCGGGAGGCGATCGTCAGGCCCAGCGGCTGGGAGAGGTCGACCGGAAGCAGGCTGCTCTGCAGGGTCAGCGCGGTACGCCGCTCGCGGTTGTAGAGCCGGGCGTTGTCCAGGCAGACCGCGGTCCTGGCGGCCAGCTCCTCGGCCAGGTTCACGTCCTGTTCGTCGAAGGGCTGGCTGGTGGGCCGGCGCGTGAAGATCACGAAGCCGAGCACCCGGCCTCGCGCCTTGAGCGGGACCACCAGGAACGAGCTGTCCTCCAGCACCTTGGAGACCGAGTCGCGCTTCCAGAACCGCCCGATCTCCTCGGCCGTCCGGCGTCCCAGCCGGGGGTAGAGGATCGGGTTGCCGGTGGCCATGCACCGGGCGTACGGGGTCCAGGCGTCGTAGACGGCGACCTCGTCCACCGGGAAGGCCTTGGCGTACTCGCCGGGGAAGGGGTCGGCCACGCCGACCGCGATCCGGCGCACCAGCGCCGAGCCGTCGTTGTTCTGCTGCGGGAACTCCCCCTCGGTCACGAGCCGGTCCTGGACGAGGATGCCGGCCGCGTCCGCGAAACGCGGCACGGCGACGTCCATCAGCTCCCTGCCGGTCTCGAACATGTCCAGCGTGCTGCCGATTCTCTTGCTGGCGGCGTTGAGCAGCGAGAGCTGCTCGTGCATGGATGCGGGGCTACCCATCCTGAAGCCTGGCATAGCGGGATCTTTAGTGACGAAACGGGACTTCACTCGCTCCACCGGGGTGCGGGAACCGGCGTCCACCAGGTGGCCAGTTCGAGGTCTTCTGCGATGGCGTTGGCACCGTTGTATCCGGGGGCCGCGGAGACCGAGCCGCCCGGGTGACTGCTGGCGCCGCACAGGTAGAGGCCGTCGACGGGGGTGCGGTAGCGCCCCATCTCCGGGACCGGGCGGTTGCCGCCCAGCTGGGAGGGTTCGTAGGCGCCCACGTGGTGGCTGCCGCGCACCATGTTGACGCAGTGCCGCTCGATGTCGAGCGGGGTGAAGACATGCCTGCCCAGCACGGCGCCCCGGGCGAGGTTGGGGGCGTACTCGGCCCACTCGGCCAGCAGCCGCTCCCCGACCTCCTCCCGCCGGGCGTCCCAGCTCGCGGGATCGCCGTCGAGGTCGTAGGGGGCCCAGGGCCACCAGAACGCCACGTGCCTGCCGTCGGGCGCGTACGAGGGGTCGAACAGGGAGGGGCAGGCGCCGTTGCCGGCCAGCCGGTCGGGCAGCCGGCCCTCGTGGATCCGGTCGAACACGCGGCCGAGCTGCTCGCTGTCGTCGGCGCCGAGCACGACCAGGAACGCCCGGTCCACGTCGGGCTCGAACTCCGCGGCCCGGTAGCGTGGCGCCTCCTCCAGCGCCAGGTGCAGGGTGACCAGGCTGTGCCCGGCCCACCGGTACCCCTCGACCCTGGAGGCGATCTCCTCGCCGAAGTTCTCCGGCCCGGCCAGCCGCACGGTCTGCGGGGCGTCCACCGCGCTGGCCACGAACCGGCGGGCGCGCAGGACGTCGCCGCCCGCCAGCCGCACCCCGGTGGCCCGCCCGTCGTCGACGAGGATCCGCTCGACGTGGGAGCCGGTCAGCACGGTGCCCCCGTGCTCCTCGATGACGGCCCGCAGCGCGCCCGCCACGTTCGCGGCGCCGCCCACGGGCACGCCGAGCCGGGCGATGCGCGACAGCAGCCGGGGGAAGAAGCCCCCGGTGCCGGGCACGTTCTCGATGGAGATGGCGTGCAGGAAGGACTTGAACAGCACCCTGACCTGGTCGCTCTCGAAGTTCCTGTCGACGGCCTCGTACAGCGACAGCGGCATGTAGCTCAGCAGGTCCCGGCCGAGGTCGCCGCCGAGGCGTTCGGCGAGCACCGGCGGCGGGAGCGGGGCCGAGTACAGGAAGCCGTTCATCAGGCCCCTGGCCGCCTCGGCGTAGCGCTCGTACAGCTCCAGCCAGCGCGCGGCGTCGGCCTTGGAGAACCGGGCGAAGGACTCGGCGGTGCGCTTGGGGTCGGTGTAGACCGTGATCGCCCGGCCGTCCCGGAAGACCGTGGCGTGCTGGGTCTCGGGGTAGACGTAGCGCAGGCCGTGACGCCGGAGTTCCAGGTCGGCGGGGACCGGCCCCTCCTCCAGGAAGTGGTAGCTGCTGTGGGTGTTGTGCCGGAAGCCCGGGAGCGTGAGCTCCTGGGTGCTGCAACCACCGCCGGCGACCTCGTTGCGCTCGACGACGGCGACCGACAGGCCCGCCTTCGCGAGGTAGGCGGCACACGTGAGGCCGTTATGGCCGCCGCCTACGATGACGCCGTCGAACTCCGACACGTTCCCTCCAGGGCGCTTTGACTGCTGGTATGGAGGATTGTAAAGAATGATCTACTGCGAACCTCGTGTTTAACAGAGATCGGTTGATATTTCCACACAAGGTAGGACTTTAGAGGCGTATCGGAGAGGACGGGAGATCGGCGCGGGGCCGCACCCCGAGCGGCCCCGCCCGCGGTAGGGCCCGCGCCTTTTCGTTCCCCGGCCCTTCCGGGCCTCTCCGGACGTCTCCGGCCCCCCGGGCTCCCCCTGTCCTGCCGCGCCCTCCTGCGCTCCCGCCCCCGGCCGCGTTATCGCTACGGCATCGCTACGGCATCGCTACGGCGCCGGCAGGGCGGCCAGCGCCGCGTCGATCCGCTCCTGGGGGAGCGGGAAGTCCTCCATCTCTCCCGACAGGTGGCCGTCGTAGGCGCTCAGGTCGAAGTGGCCGTGCCCGCAGAGCGCGGTCAGCAGGACCTTCTCCTCGCCGGTCTCCCGGCACCGCAGCGCCTCGGAGATCACCTCCGCCAGCGCGTGGGTCGGCTCCGGGGCCGGGACGATCCCCTCGGTCCCGGCGAAGCGCCGCCCGGCCGCGAAGCACTCCCGCTGGCCCTTGGCCACCGCGTCGAACATGCCCAGCTCGTACAGGTGCGACAGCAGCGGGGACATGCCGTGGTAGCGCAGGCCGCCCGCGTGGATGGGGTCGGGGACGAAACCATGGCCCAGGGTGTGCATCTTCATCAGGGGGGTCAGCCCGGCGGCGTCGCCGAAGTCGTAGGCGTAGGTGCCCCGGGTCAGCGACGGGCAGGCCTCCGGCTCCACGGCCCGGATCACCGGGCTCATCCGGCCGGCCAGCTTCTCGCGCAGGAACGGGAAGACCAGCCCGGCGAAGTTGGAGCCCCCTCCGGCGCATCCGACGATCATGTCCGGCGTCTCGCCGAACGCGGCCATCTGCTCGATCGCCTCCTCGCCGATCACCGTCTGGTGGAGCAGCACGTGGTTGAGCACGCTGCCCAGCGCGTAGCGGGCGCCCGGATCGGCGGCGGCCGCCTCGACGGCCTCGCTGATCGCGATGCCCAGGCTGCCCGGCGAGCCGGGGTCCCCGGCCAGGACCGCGGCGCCCGAGGCGGTCGCCGCAGAGGGGCTCGCGTGCACCGTCGCGCCGTAGAGGCGCATCAGGCTCCGGCGCCCGGGCTTCTGGTCGTAGGAGGCGCGGACCATCCACACCTCGCACTCCAGGTCGTACTGGGCGCACGCGAACGCCAGCGCGGAACCCCACTGGCCGGCCCCGGTCTCGGTGACGAGCCTGCCCACCCCCTCGCGGGCGTTGTAGTACGCCTGCGCGACGGCCGTGTTGGGCTTGTGCGAGCCGGAGGGGGAGCCGCCCTCGTACTTGTAGTAGATCCTCGCGGGGGTGCCCAGGGCGCGTTCGAGTCTGCGGGCCCGGATCAGGGGGGTGGGCCTCCAGAGCCGGTAGACGTCGCGGACGCCCGGCGGGATCGGGACGTACCGCTCGGCGCCGGCCTCCTGGGCGATCAGCTCCGCCGGGAAGAGCGACGCGAGGTCGTCCGGCCCGACCGGCCGCGAGGTGGCCGGATTCAGGAACGGCGGTGGCGGGACCGGCAGGTCGGCCACGATGTTGTACCAGTTGTGGGGGATGCGGGACTCGTCGAGCAGGATTCGGGTGGCCTCGGCCATCGGGCGCCTCCACGCGCTGGTTCCACTCAGGGCGGTCTCGTCACCCACCGTAGTCCAGCGTGCTCGCTCTGTCCCGCCCTCTTCCGTGGGCGGCGACAGCTACCGCTCCATGATCACCACCAGGTCGGAGGGGGAGGGGTGGGCCCTGATCGTCCCGATGATCCGCAGGATCCGTTTGAGCGTTCCGTGGACGAAGGCCAGGCGCAGCCAGCCGCCCACCGCGACGGCGTGGTGGTGACCTTCCAGCAGGACCCACATGCCGACCGAGTCGCAGAAGGTCAACTCGGCGACGTCCACGATGAGACGGGTGCGGCCCCGGCCGACCGACCGGTCGATCACCTGGCGCAGCCGATCGGCCGAGAGGCGGTCGAGCTCACCGGCGAGTGTGATCACCGAGCAGGTCTGGTGATCGGTGACCGTGATCGACAACGGGGTCATGCGGGCTCCTGTGTCGCCTGGAGGCGCGGACGGCGTTCACGGGCGGAACGTACGGGCGGGTGTCGGGGTGCGGGCCGTGCGGAAGCCGGGCCGTCGCCGGAGAGGGCGCGGCCACGTTCTCCCGGTGTGGCCGCGGCCGGAGGGCTAGGAGGACTCGCTGACGGTCAGGGAGGGCCGCGGCAGGCCGGTCACGCCGCGCACGGCCTGATCGACGGTGGCGTACACCCTGATCACGGGAACGGGGGCCACGGGAGCTGGCCCGTCCGGCTCCGGGCCGCGCATGAGCGCGATCAGCCGTCGTAGCGCGGGCGCGGGCTCGGCGACGACCAGGGAACCGCCCGTGGCGGCCATGATCGCGTGCACGCTGGCCAGCACCCGCAGGCCGCACACGTCGCAGAAACGCAGCCGGTCGGCGGCCACGACGACGTGGCGAACGCCCTGACCCGGCAGGGGCAGCAGCACCGCGTCCAGCAGGGCGACGTTGTCGAGGTCGAGTTCCCCCTCGACGGAGACCACGGCGACGTCCTCGCGCGTGGTGACCACACGTACCGACAGCTTCATCGAGAACCCCTCTCGCCGGGCTGCGGGCCGCCGGTGGTCCGGCGGCCACGGGGGAGGCCGAGACGGGGAGGATGGATCAAAAGCACGAGGCGTTCACCTTCATGGCATGACGAGAAGGCGGCCGCGTCTCTGGACCGGAACTCACCCTACCCCACCGACGACCGGCCCTCACGGCGGGGTGTGAGAGCCTGGGGATGTCACCGAGGGCCTCCCGCACCCGTCGTTCAGGCGTCTCGTCACCGGTGACCATCGGGATCGCATTCCCGGGAAATTCGCAGGCGGCCCATGTCCTCGCCGTTCACCACCACCTCCGACGCCTCCTGGCCGGACGCCCTGCTGTCCCTGCTGCTGTCGACGGAGACCTTCGAGTCGTTCCTGCACGAACTGACCCTGATGACGGTCGCCGCCCTGCCCGAGGGCAGCATGTGCGGCCTCACCGTCGCTCGCGAAGCCCAGGTGGCGACCATCGCCAGCAGCGACGACCTCACCCTGGCCATCGACCGGATCCAGTACCGCGTCGGTGAGGGGCCCTGCCTGGACACTCTCGCCAAGGGCGAGACCCACTACGTCACCGACACCTCGGCCGAGCCGCGCTGGCCCGCCTTCTGCCCCGAGGCCTTCGCCCACGGGGTGCGCAGCTGCCTGTCGATCCCGCTGCCGTTGCCGCTCCTGGACAGGACCCGTGTCGTGGCCGGTCTCAACCTGTACCACCCGGGCTCCGGCGCCTTCGAGCCGGTCGTCCAGGTCCGGATACGGACCTTCGTCGACACCGCCGCCGGTGCCGTCTCCCTGGCCCTGCGCCTCTCCGACCAGGCGAGGCTGAACGAGGACCTGCGCGCCACCCTGGCCTCGCGCAGCGTCATCGACCAGGCGATCGGCATCGTGATGGCCCAGCAGCGCTGCCCGGCCCGTGAGGCCTTCGCCCTGCTCAGCCGCGCCTCCCAGAACCGCAACCTCAAGGTCCGCGACCTGGCCACCGAGATCGTCACCACCGTCGGAGGCCGGGCCCCCGACACCGACACGGACCCCGGCGCCTTCGATGCGCCCTGACGGCCAGGGGAAACCCCGCCGAAGGTCAGGGGAGCATCATGATTCACCGCCTGGGGCGCGGGTCGTCGGGCACGGTTCCGCCCGTCGGGGCGTTCGGGTCCGTCGGTTGCCGAACATGCGGAAACGGGATGGAAGACACGTCGGCGCCGGGGAAAGCCCCGATGGGTATGAAGAGGAAAAAGAAAATCGGCGGTGCCCAGATGGCGCGGAAGAGTGATGGGAACACGTGAAATCCAAAAGGCCAGGTCAGCCGCATAGCGGCTGACCTGGCCTTTTGTTATTCGGAGCGGACGACGGGAATCGAACCCGCGTAGCCAGTTTGGAAGACTGGGGCTCTACCATTGAGCTACGTCCGCGCGAGCCGGCGTCGGTCTGGTCTAGACTTCATCCGTTCGTCAGGGCGTAAGCGTACCGGAGATCCGGAGCGTGCGCGCACCCGACCTACCCGGGGTGTGGCGCAGTTTGGTAGCGCACCTGCTTTGGGAGCAGGGGGCCGCAGGTTCAAATCCTGTCACCCCGACGTGTACCGGGCACCGAGCTCATCGGTGCCCGGTTCTGTCTTTCCGGGGACGTGCCGAGCCGTCCGGGCGCCGCCCAGGAGACGCGGCGGCCGGGGCGTTCACGGGTTCGACGATCGACGAAGGCCTCGGGGAGGCTCGGGGGTCCGGGGGAGGGCGCAGGAGCCCCGCGGTGGCCTCGGGCGGTCGTCGGCGCGCGCGGGCGAGAGCGGTCCCGCCCGGGTGCCGCGGGTTCCGCGCCGCACGGCCCATGAGGCACGGGGCGTGCCGCGCCAAGACGCGCGGGGGGCGGGCGAGGGGCGCGGACGGGCGGGTCAGCGGCCGGCGCTGAAGAAGGCCCAGACGGCCTTGCCGCCGCGGTTGAGGTGGTCCCAGCCCCAGCCCTGGCTGTAGGTCTCCACGATGTAGAGCCCCCGGCCGTTCTCCGAGACGAAGTCGGGCTCCTTGGGCCTGGGGACCTCGTCGCTCGGGTCGGTCACGGCCAGCAGCACGTGGGGCGACAGGCGGAGCAGCACCAGGGTGATCGGCATGGCCTCGGTCTGGCTGGCCGGACACAGCGCGTAGCGGACGGCGTTGGTCACGAGTTCCGAAACCACTAGCGCTGCGTCATCGCTGAGCTCGGCCAGGCCCCAGTCGTGGAGCGTGGAGCGGGTCACGTCCCGCGCCGTCTTCACCGAGTCGGCCTGACGGGGCAGGGGGCACGCGGTGGCGCCGGAGTGGTTGGCCACGAGCAGCTCGTCGAAGCCGACCTCGCGGGTCGCCTGCAGGTAGTCGGCAGCCGATTTTGGCTCCTCCACCATCCTGCCGGTCCCTCCCGCTGTCATCGTGAGTCTCCGTACCAGTTGAGAGTTTTCAGAGGTTGTGCACCATAAGCCCAATATGCACTAGGCCATCATGGGTCACCGGAAGGTCTGCTGCAAGACCCAAATGCACGTGCAGTTGCAATGTGCAGCCGCATGGGCGGTTTGGTCGTGGGCTCGCCGAATTGGGCACAGGGTTGAGACCTTGTCATAGCGGCCGGAAGTAGTGACACTGTGTGCGCTGGCCCAAGTGCAGAGGGAGGCGAAGTGACGCAGGTTCAACCGGGATCAGGTCCCACAGCTCTGCGTATTCTCTTAGGCTCCCAGCTACGCCGCCTGCGTGAGGCCAAGGGGCTCTCGCGCGAGGAGGCGGGCCATCTGATCCGCGGATCCGAATCCAAGATCAGCAGGATGGAGCTGGGCCGCGTCGGCCTGAGAGAACGAGACGTGGCGGACCTGCTCACCTTCTACGGGGTGGAGGACGAGGGCGCCCGGTCGGCCGTGATGGACCTGCTGCTGAGGGCCAACGAGCCCGGCTGGTGGCACCGGTTCAACGACCTGCTCCCCTCCTGGTTCCAGACGTACGTGGGCCTGGAGGAGGCCGCCTCCCGGATCCGCACCTACGAGGTGCAGTTCGTGCCGGGCCTGCTGCAGACCAAGGAGTACGCCAGGGCCGTGATCACCGCGGGCAGCGCCGGCGTGGCGCCCGAGGAGATCGCCCGCCGCGTCGACCTCAGGATGGAGCGCCAGCGGGTGCTCGAACGGTCGGAGGGGCCGTTCTTCTGGGCCGTCATCGACGAGGCCGCCCTGCGGCGCCCCATCGGCGGCGCGGACGTCATGCGCGCCCAGCTGGAGCACCTGCTCGAACTGATGCGCAGGCCCAACATCACGATCCAGGTGATGCCCTTCAGCTTCGGCGGCCACAGCGCCGAGGGCGGCGCCTTCAGCGTCCTGCGCTTCAGCGACAGCGAGCTGCCGGACGTCGTCTACGTCGAGCAGCTCGCCAGTGCCCTCTACCTGGACAAGCGCGAGGACGTCGACCGCTACAGCGAGGTGATGGAACGCCTGTGCGCGGTCAGCACCACCCCCGGCGAGACGATCGACATCCTGAGGCGGATCATCAAGGAGGACTGAGCGGCCATCGGTCGCTCCCCGGTGCCGCTCTGCCCTAGACTGGCCAGCGGCGCTGAACACCCGCCGCAGTGGAGCATGCCCTCATCTCGCATGTCTCGACGGCCTGTGCCAGGTGCCGCTCATGTGGGCGCGGCGCGCGAGCTTGCCGCGGTAGCCGTTACGACTTGACGCGCCCGCGATCACTCGAAGCTTGATCAAGGAGACGACCCCGTGAAGACCGCTGTGGAGGAGCTCAGCCCGACCCGGGTGAGGCTTACCGTCGAGGTGCCGTTCGAGGAGCTCGGCGAGAGCCTGCAGGCGGCGTACAAGAAGGTCGCGCAGCAGGTGCGCGTCCCCGGGTTCCGCCCCGGCAAGGTTCCGGCTCGCATCATCGAGCAGCGGTTCGGCCGCGCCGTGGTGCTGGAGGAGACGCTCAACGACGCGGTGCCCAAGCTGTACGGCCGGGCCGTCGACGAGAGCGAGATCTTCCCGGTCAGCCAGCCGGAGATCGAGGTCACCAAGATCGAGGACGGCCAGCAGGTCGAGTTCACCGCCGAGGTGGACGTCCGTCCCGACTTCGAGGTCCCCGACTACCAGGGCCTCGAGGTGACCGTCCCGGTCTCCGAGGTCTCCGACGCCGACATCGACACCCAGCTCGACGGCCTGCGCCAGCGCTTCGCCACCCTGACCGGTGTCGAGCGCCCCGCCGCCGCGGGCGACTTCGTGGTGATGGACCTGGCCGCGGCGATCGACGGCGTCAACATCGAGGAGCAGCAGGCAGGCGACGTCTCCTACGAGGTCGGCGCCGGCTCGGTGCTGCAGGGCCTGGACGACGCCCTGGTCGGCCTGTCCGCCGGTGAGACCAAGGAGTTCACCACCAACCTGGTCGGCGGCGAGAACGCCGGCGAGGAGGCCGTGGTCACCATCACGGTCAAGAACGTCAAGGAGAAGGTCCTCCCCGAGCTCGACGACGAGTTCGCCCAGCTCGCCAGCGAGTTCGACACGCTGGAGGAGCTCAAGGACAGCATCCGCGAGCAGGCCCGCCGCAACAAGCTGATCGACCAGGTCGTCCAGGCCCGGGAGAACGCCCTCGACGCGCTGCTGGCCAAGCTCGACATCCCGCTGCCCGAGAGCGCCCTCAAGGCCGAGGTCGAGAACCGCAGGCACAACCTGGAGCACCAGATCGCCGAGAGTGGCCTGAGCAAGGAGGCGTACTTCCGCCTCTACCAGACCACCGAGGAGGAGCGCTACGCCGAGTTCGACGAGAGCGCGGCCAAGGCCCTCAAGACGGGCTTCGTCCTCGACAAGATCGTGAAGAGCGAGGAGCTCGGCGTCAGCGAGCAGGAGCTGACCAACTTCGTGGTGCGCCGCGCCATGCAGATGAACGTCGCGCCCAACACGCTGGCCCAGCACCTGGCCGACAACGACCAGCTCACGCTGGCCATGGTCGAGATCGTCCGGGACAAGGCCAAGAGCGTCATCGGCGACGCCGTCAAGGTGGTCGACGAGGCCGGTAACGAGGTCGACCTCAAGGCCATCTACACCGAGATCAACGGTGAGGAGCCCGTCGACGCCGACGAGACCGCCGAGACCGGCGCGGCCGACGACAAGAGCGAGGACAAGGCCGAGGACGGCGACAAGGCCGAGGCCAAGTAGCCCCGGGTACGGCACGCATTCCTCGTGGCGCCCCCGCCGTGAAACACGGCGGGGGCGCCACTCTCGTGTCCGCGCCCTTCTCCGCCCGGCAGTCCCGGCCGCCCGGCCGGTTCCCGCAGATCGGGCCGCGGACCGGCGGGAGCCCGGACCGGACCGGCGGGAGAACCGGCCTGGACCGGCGGCGGGAACCCTGCCTGGGCCGGTGCCGGGACGACGGGGATCGACGTGAGATCGGCGGCGAGGCCGGCGGCGGGGTCGGCGGGCGGCGGCACGCGACCGGGAGAACACGCCGCCCGCGCCGCAGGAAGGGGTCTGACGCCCTCCGGGACGCCTGCGGCCTCTCCGTGTCCGCCGCGGAGCCGGTCGGCGCGTGGGCCGCCTGAGAGCCTTCCTCCGTGAAGATCCCGGTGGGAGCGAGGCCGCCTCGGCCTCCCGTCCCCGCGCGTTCCCCGGGACCTCTCTCCCGGTCCCGCGACTCTCCCGACCCCGCGACGCGCGACCTCCCCCGCCCCGGCGAGGTCGGGTGCTTCCCCCGGCTCCGGGGGACGTCCGCCACCTCCTCCCGCCCTCCTCGCGGGGCCCGACACGCCGGGCCGACCGTGACCGGAAGCCTTCGGCACGGCGGCCGGTACGGGCTTACGGACGTGCTGAGGAGGCCGCGCCCAGCATGCGCCGTCAGCGAACAGTGCGTTGAGGAGGCATGTCCGGTAGGCGGCGCGGGTTAAGGTCACAGGCAAAGCCAATCGATTACGACGCATCGGAAGGTGACGCTGTGACCAGCCCGCCGACCTTCTACCAGCCGACCGGCTCCGGGCCCGAGTCGATGAGCCAGCCGACCGGCTCGTTCAGGCTCGAAGACCAGCTCTACCAGCGGCTGCTGCGTGAGCGCATCATCGTGCTGGGCACCCAGGTCAACGACGAGATCGCCAACCGGATCTGCGCCGAGCTGCTCCTGCTCGCCGCGGACGATTCAGAACGCGACATCTGGCTCTACATCAACTCGCCGGGCGGTTCCGTGACCGCCGGTATGGCGATCTACGACATGATGGAGTATGTACCTAACGATGTGTGCACGGTCGCGATGGGCCTGGCCGCTTCGATGGGTCAGTTCCTTCTGTGCGCCGGCGAGCGGGGCAAGCGCTACGCCCTGCCGCACGCCCGCATCATGATGCACCAGCCGTCCGGTGGCATCGGCGGCACCGCCGCCGACATCGCCATCCAGGCCGAGCAGATGCTCTATGTGAAGAAGACCCTCGCCGAGCGGATCGCCTTCCACACCGGCCAGAACCTGGAGCAGATCGAGGCCGACTCCGACCGCGACCGCTGGTTCACGGCCGAGGAGGCCAAGGACTACGGCTTCATCGACCAGGTCGTGCGCAGCGCTCGGCAGGTGCCCTCCACGGGCGCCGTCTCCTGAAGGGGCACAAGGTGAGTGAGTTGATCCGGCCGGGAGACATCAACGGCCGCTACGTTCTTCCGTCCTTCACCGAGCGCACGTCCTACGGCATGCGGGAGATGAACCCGTACGCCAAGCTGTTCGAGGATCGCATCATCTTCCTCGGCGTGCAGGTGGACGACGCGTCGGCGAACGACGTCATGGCCCAGCTGCTGACGCTGGAGTCGCTCGACCCCGACCGTGACATCAGCATCTACATCAACTCGCCGGGCGGTTCGTTCACCGCCATGACGGCGATCTACGACACGATGCAGTTCGTCCGGCCGGAGATCCAGACGGTCTGCCTGGGCCAGGCGGCCTCGGCGGCGGCGGTCCTGCTGGCCGGCGGAACGCCGGGCAAGCGGTTCGCCCTGCCGAACGCCCGCATGCTGATCCACCAGCCCTCCACCGAGGGCGGCGGTCAGGGAAGCGACATCGAGATCCAGGCGCGTGAGATCCTCAGGATGCGCGCCCAGATGGAGATGATCATCGCTCAGCACTCGGGCAGGGCGCCGGAGGCGGTCCGCAAGGACATCGAGCGGGACAAGATCCTTGACGCCGTGGAGGCCAAGGAGTACGGGTTGATCGACGACATCATCCCGTCCCGCAAGAAACTCGCGAAGGCCGTAGCCTCCTGACGAGGCACAGTGCACCGGAACCGTGCCGAATCCGGCACGTTCCGGTGCGACTCGCCGCTAGGGGGCTCACTGAGGGCTCAGAAGACGGTAACGTCGAAACCTAAGCGGGATGACTTTTCCATCGGGTATCGGACCGATCGGAAGAAACGGACCGCGGCAGCCAGGGCGGTCCCACGCAAAGGAGTATCTGGGGTGGCACGCATCGGCGACGGGGGAGACCTGCTGAAGTGCTCTTTCTGCGGGAAGAGCCAGAAGCAGGTCAAGAAGCTCATCGCCGGACCCGGCGTATACATCTGCGACGAGTGCATCGACCTCTGTAATGAGATCATCGAGGAGGAGCTCAGCGAGTCCTCCGAACTCAAGTGGGACAGCCTTCCCAAGCCGAGGGAGATCTACGAATTCCTCGACGCCTACGTCATCGGTCAGGACCAGGCGAAGAAGGCTCTCTCCGTGGCGGTCTACAACCACTACAAGCGGGTGCAGTCCGGAGAGCGCGGGCGTGACGACGGCCTGGAACTGGCCAAGTCCAACATCCTGCTCCTGGGCCCGACCGGTTCCGGCAAGACACTGCTCGCCCAGACGTTGGCGAAGATGCTGAACGTTCCGTTCGCCATCGCCGACGCCACCGCCCTCACGGAGGCGGGCTACGTGGGCGAGGACGTGGAGAACATACTGCTCAAGCTGATCCAGGCCGCCGACTACGACGTCAAGAAGGCCGAGACCGGCATCATCTACATCGACGAGGTCGACAAGATCGCTCGTAAGAGCGAGAACCCGTCGATCACCCGGGACGTCTCCGGCGAGGGCGTGCAGCAGGCCCTGCTCAAGATCCTGGAGGGGACGACCGCGAGCGTGCCGCCCCAGGGCGGGCGCAAGCACCCGCACCAGGAGTTCATCCAGATCGACACCACCAACGTGCTGTTCATCTGCGGTGGCGCCTTCGCGGGCCTCGAGAAGATCATCGAGTCCAGGGTCGGCCGCAAGGGCATCGGCTTCAACGCGATCATCCGCTCCAAGGAGGATGTCGACAGCTCCGACATCTTCAAGGACGTGATGCCGGAGGACCTGCTGAAGTTCGGCATGATCCCCGAGTTCGTCGGCCGGCTCCCCGTGATCACGAGCGTCCACAACCTCGACCGTGAGGCGCTCATCCAGATCCTCACCGAGCCCCGCAACGCCCTGGTCAAGCAGTACCGTCGCCTCTTCGAGCTCGACAACGTCGAGCTCGAGTTCACCGACGACGCGCTGGAGGCCATCGCCGACCAGGCGATCCTGCGCGGGACCGGCGCCCGTGGCCTGCGGGCGATCCTGGAGGAGGTCCTGCTCTCGGTGATGTACGAGGTGCCCTCGCGACAGGACGTGGCCCGCGTCGTGATCACCCGCGAGTCGGTCCTGGAGCACGTCAACCCCACGCTCGTACCGCGTGACCAGCTCAGCAAGCAGCAGCGTCCGCCGCGCGAGAAGTCGGCGTAGCGCTCTCGCGAGCCACCCGAGGCTCGCACGACCGGCGCCCCCACGGTTCCTCCGTGGGGGCGCCGGTCGTTTCCGGCCCGGCGGGACCGGGGCGGGAAGCGCGATCCACGGGACACGGGGCTCGCGGACATCCCTAGACTTGGGCATCGTGACGACGCCAGAGCTGCCCACCCAGTACACACCCGCCGACGTGGAGACCCGGAGCTATGAGCGCTGGGTATCGGGGGGATACTTCACCGCCGACCCGAGCAGCGAGCGCGAGCCGTACACCATCGTCCTGCCCCCGCCGAACGTGACCGGCGTCCTGCACATCGGCCACGCCCTCGACCACTCCGTCCAGGACGCGCTGACTCGCCGCGCCCGCATGCGCGGGCAGGAGACGCTCTGGCTGCCCGGCATGGACCACGCCGGCATCGCCACCCAGAACGTCGTCGAACGCGAGATCGCCAAGGAAGGCCTCTCCCGGCACGATCTCGGCCGTGAGGCGTTCGTCGAGCGCGTCTGGCAGTGGAAGGAGGAGTCCGGCGGCCGGATCCTCGACCAGATGAAGAAGCTCGGCGACGGTGTGGACTGGTCGCGCGAGCGCTTCACCATGGACCCGGGCCTCTCCCGGGCGGTTCAGACGATCTTCAAGAGGCTCTTCGACGACGGGCTCATCTACCGGGCCGAGCGCATCATCAACTGGTGCCCGCGCTGCCTGACCGCGCTCTCCGACATCGAGGTCGAGCACAGCGAGGACGAGGGCGAGCTGGTCTCGATCCGCTACGGCGACGGCGACGACTCCATCGTGGTGGCCACCACCCGGGCCGAGACGATGCTCGGCGACACCGCCGTGGCCGTTCACCCGTCCGACGAGCGGTACGCGCACCTGATCGGCCGGGAGGTGGAACTGCCGCTCACCGGGCGCCGGATCCCGATCGTGGCGGACGAGCACGTCGACCCCGCCTTCGGCACCGGAGCGGTCAAGGTCACCCCGGCGCACGACCCGAACGACTTCGAGATCGGGCGACGCCACTCCCTGCCCTCCCTGACGATCATGGATGAGCGAGGGGTGGTCACCGCCCACGGCCCGTTCGAGGGGCTCGACCGTTTCGAGGCCAGGCCGGCGGTGGTGGCCGCGCTGCGCGAGGAGGGCCGCATCGTCGCCGAGAAGCGCCCCTACCTGCACTCGGTCGGGCACTGCTCGCGCTGCAAGACAGTGGTCGAACCCCGCCTCTCGCTCCAGTGGTTCGTCAACGTCTCGCCCCTGGCGAAGGCGGCGGGCGACGCGGTGCGGGACGGCCGGACGAGGATCCACCCGCCGGAGCTGGCCAAGCGCTACTTCGACTGGGTGGACGACATGCACGACTGGTGCATCTCCCGGCAACTGTGGTGGGGACACCGCATCCCGGTCTGGTACGGCCCCGAGGGAGAGGTCGTCTGCGTCGGCCCGGACGAGCGGGCCCCCGAGGGCTACGTCCAGGACCCCGACGTCCTGGACACCTGGTTCTCCTCGGGACTGTGGCCCTTCTCCACCCTGGGATGGCCCGACAGGACGCCCGAACTGGCGAAGTTCTACCCCACCACCGTCCTGGTGACCGGCTACGACATCCTGTTCTTCTGGGTGGCCCGGATGATGATGTTCGGCATCTACGCGATGGACGGCCGGCCGCCGTTCCACACCGTGGCGCTGCACGGCATGGTCCGCGACCAGTTCGGCAAGAAGATGTCGAAGTCGTTCGGCAACGTCGTCGACCCGCTCGACTGGATCGAGCGTTTCGGCGCCGACGCCACCCGCTTCACGCTGCTGCGCGGCGCCAACCCCGGCTCCGACGTGGCCATCAGCGAGGAGTGGGCCGGAGGCTCGCGGAACTTCTGCAACAAGATCTGGAACGCCACCCGCTTCGCGTTGATGAACGGGGCGGTGACCGGTGAACTCCCCACCGAGGAACTGACCGCGGCCGACCGGTGGATCCTCTCCCGTCTGCAGGAGGTCATCGCCTCGGTGGACGCCGCCTTCGAGGACTTCGAGTTCGCCAAGGTCTCCGACCTTCTCTACCACTTCGCCTGGGACGAGGTCTGCGACTGGTACGTGGAGCTCGCCAAGATCCAGATCGCATCCGGGCAGGAGCACACCCGGATCGTGCTGGGGCACGTCTTCGACTCGCTGCTCCGCCTGCTCCACCCGCTGGTCCCGTTCCTCACCGAGGAGTTGTGGCGCGCGGTCACCGGGGGCGAGTCGATCGTGGTGGCACCGTGGCCGACGGCGCAGGACTCACTCCGCGACCCCTCGGCCGTACGGGAACTCCTCGCCGTGCAGGGGATGATCACCGAGGTGCGCAGGTTCCGTTCCGACCAGGGCCTCAAGCCGGGGCAGCGGGTCGCGGCACGGCTCTCGCTCGCCGGGACCGCCCTGGCCTCCCACGAGGAGGCGATCCGGACGCTGCTCCGGCTCGACCCGCCGTCGGAGTCGTTCACCGCCACCGCCCGTCTCGACGTGGCCGGGATCGCGGTGGAGATCGACACCGCCGGCACGATCGACGTGGCCGCCGAGCGGAAGCGCCTGGAGAAGGATCTCGCGGGAGCACGGAAGGAGGCGGCCCAGGTCGCCGCCAAGCTCGGCAACGAGCAGTTCATGGCCAAGGCCCCCGACGATGTGGTGACCAAGGTCCGCTCCCGCGCCGAGCAGGCAGAGCAGGACATCACACGGCTGCTCGCCCAGCTCGCCGCCCTGCCCGCGGGGTGAACCAGGGGGAAGGGGGGCTTCCCCACGACCCCGACGGCCGGCCTCGTACGACGGACGCGGAGGCGAGTGCCCGCGAGCGGTTCGGAGTCCGGGGCGGCCGTCGAGGTCAGAAGCGGGGCACCGAGGAAGAGGGCTCGGTCGGCGCCCGACCTCTGACCTCCGATCCGCAGGTGCCGGCGTAGCCCCTGGGTGACGGTCCTGAGCCGCACGCCCATGGTGTGGAGCCGCGTCGCCGGACGACGTCCGACAGCGCGAAGAACCCGGAGTCTCTTGACTCCGGGTTCTCGTGTTTGAGGTGTGAGAGCCCAGGGAAGACCTACTCGTTACCGGGAAGTTGGCCCGTGTAGCCCCGGACGACTGGTAGTGTTCTTCATGCAGGGCGAGCCCCTGCAGCCCCCTAAAAACCCCGACAAATCGGTCATGCTCCTTCGGTTGGACATCAACGGGATGTTGGAGTAAGTTAGAGGGGTTGCCCTGGAAGCAG